>WGFJ01000054.1 GCA_015492305.1 Deltaproteobacteria bacterium | reverse complement strand
TTTTGAACCCCTGCAGGGAAAGGGATAGGTGGGTCAGGGGATCGGAGTGGAGGGTGTCTATGCCAAGCTGGGTCACCACCACATCGGGGCAGAACCTCTTGACCACAGGAGGGACCAGTTCCTCAAAGGCCCTTTGATAGAGGGTGTCGTTTGTCCCTGGCGGCAGGGGGAGGTTTACCGAGTATCCCCTCCCCTCCCCTTCCCCTATCTCATCCACCCAGCCTGTTCCCGGGAAAAGGAAGTCGCCCCTTTCATGGAGTGAGATGGTGAGCACATCCCTTTCCTTGTAGAAGGCCCACTGCACCCCATCTCCATGGTGGGCATCTATGTCTATGTAAGCGACCTTCAATCCCATCTTTAAAAGGGCCCTTATGGCGAGGACAGGGTCGTTTATGTAGCAGAAGCCAGAGGCCCTGTCCTTCATTGCGTGATGCAGACCTCCGGATATGTTGAAGGCTATGGGGAACCCCCCTTCTCCCACGAGCCTTGCTGCCTTGATGGAGGCGCCTGTTACAAGGAGGGACCACTCAAGGACCCCCTTGAAGACGGGGTTGTCTCCCCATCCGAGGCCAAACCTTGCTGCCCTGGGCGGGATCCGTCCTGAATCGGCCTCCCTCAGGGCCTCTATGTATTCCCTGTCGTGGAATTCAAGGACCTCTTCCAGGGAGGCCCTTTCCCCTGGAAGGACAGCTATGCCCTCCCACCCTGTAAGACCGAGGGCCTTGCATAGTTCATAGGTGAGCCTCAACCTGTAGGGCTTCATGGGGTGGGTGGGGCCGTACTGAAAGGAGGCCCATCTATCATCGTATATGAACCCTACCATCCTAACCTCCTTGACAAGGTTAACAGATGAGGGTATCCTCTGTAAAGATGGACAGGAGCGCTGAGACACCCCTGCCTCTGAAACCGATTCCTCAACCCTTCCGGAGGATGTGGAGGATGATACAGGGATGATGAGGGTCCTTGTGGTCACGATCCTCATCCTCATCCCTCCAACCTTCCTTACCTTCAACAGGGTGGAGGCCCTCAAGACCCGCATAAGGGTTGAAGGAAGGGGCCTCTTTATCCCATCCTCAAGGTTCCTGAAGCCCGCCTCCCTTGGTTTCGATACCATGGTTGCAGACCTCTACTGGCTGAAGACGGTCCAGTACATAGGGGATGACTTCTGGTTCAGGAAGGGTTACCCCCAGCTCTTTGACCTCGTGAACCTTGTGACCGATATGGATCCGAGGTTCGAGTATGCCTACGAGGTGGGAGGTATCATACTCTCTGTCTATGGAGGACGGGTGGATGAGAGTATAAGGATCCTTGAGAAGGGCTACAGGCAGCGTCTTGGATACTGGGAGATACCCTTCTTCCTCGGCTTCAACTACTTCTACTACCTTGGGGACTACAGGAAGGCTGCCCTGTACCTTACCGAGGCCTCCAGGCTTCCGAGGAGTCCCAAGTACCTTCCGAAACTTGCTGCAAAGCTCCTTGCAAAGGCAGGGGACCCTGAAACGGCCATAGCCTTTCTCACAGAGGTCCTCAAGAACATGGATGATGAGAGGATGAGGAAGGAGATAGAAGAGAGGATAAAGGAGGTCATGGTGGAGAGGGATATCCAGCACCTTGAAAGGGCCATCAAGGTCTACAGGGAGAGGTTTGGAAGGCCACCTGAAGGCCTTGAAGACCTTGTCTCAAAGGGCATAATAGACCGGATCCCCCCCGAGCCCTTCGGGGGATACTACTACATCGATAAGGAGACAGGAGAGGTGAAGAGCAGCGTGAAGAAGGAGAGGCTGAAGATCTACAAGAAGAGGGTGAGAAGGTGATAAGGACGGAAGGGCTTACAAAGGTCTTTACCGTGGGGTTCAGGGGAAGGAAGGTGAGGGCCCTTGAAGGCCTTACCCTTGAGGTGAAGAGGGGGGAGATATTCGGTTTCCTCGGTCCCAACGGTGCCGGCAAGACCACCACCATAAAGATCCTCACAGGGCTCCTGTATCCGACCGAGGGAAGGGCCTGGATAATGGGGAGGGAGATAGGCGATGTCTCTGTAAAGGAGAGGATGGGGTTCCTGCCGGAAAACCCATCCTTCTACGAATACCTTACAGGGCTTGAGTTTCTCAACTTCTATGGCCAGCTCCTGAAGATCCCCTACGATGAGAGGCTCCACAGGATAGGGGAACTCTTTTCCCTTGTTGGCCTTGAAGGGGCAGAGGAGCTTCAGTTGAGGAGATACTCGAAGGGTATGATCCAGAGGATAGGGATAGCCCAGGCCCTGCTCAACAACCCTGAGGTGGTTATCCTTGATGAGCCCATGTCGGGCCTTGACCCCCTGGGAAGAAAGGAGATAAGGGATCTCATACTGAGACTCAGGGATGAGGGGAAGACCGTCTTCTTCTCAACCCATATCCTCTCCGATGTGGAGATGATCTGTGACAGGGTGGCCATCCTCGTTAAGGGAAGGTTAAAGGCCGTTGGTCCCCTGGATGAGCTTCTCGGTGGCTATGTGAAATCCATAGAGGTGACGGTAAGGGACCCTGGAGGTGTGTTCGAGGAGGTGAAGGACCTTGCAGAGAGGGTGATAAGGAGGGAGGACCTCCTTC
The DNA here is from genome assembly GCA_015492305.1 of Deltaproteobacteria bacterium. Lineage (GTDB taxonomy): Bacteria > Desulfobacterota > GWC2-55-46 > S146-80 > S146-80 > S146-80. The sequence continues at coordinate 5,727 of WGFJ01000054.1, read as the reverse complement.
TCATCTCCTTGAAGGACGAGGAGACGGTTGAAAGGGTCATAGAGGTGGTGAGGGAGAGGAAGGGCAGGATCCACTCCATCGTACCCCAGAGGCTCTCCCTTGAGGAGTACTTCGTCAAGATGCAGGAGGAGGGATGAGGGAACTTGCCATAGCCTTCAATACCTTCAGGGAGTGCATAAGGGACAGGATCCTTTACAACCTCCTCATCTTCGCCATACTCATCATAGGCCTTTCCGGCATCCTGAGCACCCTGAGCATAGGGGAGCAGGTGAGGATCATCCTCAACATAGGCCTTGCCGCCATAGAGATATTCGGTGTGATGATGGCCATATTCCTTGGCATCGGGCTCGTCTACAAGGAGATAGACAGGAGGACCATATACACCATACTCTCAAAACCCATAAAGAGGTATCAGTTCCTCGTGGGCAAGTTCTCGGGCCTCCTCTTCACCCTCCTTGTAAACCTCATCATCATGACTGCGGGCCTTGTTGGTGTGGTCTACCTCATGGGGTGGCATGTGAACTCTACCTTCTTCTACTGCCTCTGGCTGATATTCATGGAGTTTGTGCTGATCACATCCCTGGCCCTCCTCTTCTCATGCTTTTCCACACCCACCCTCAGTGCCATCTTCACCCTCTCCTTCTTTGTTATAGGCCACCTCACAGAGGATATAAAGTTCTTCGGCAGTAGGTCCGAAAACCCCTTCCTTCAAAAGGCCTCCACCATCCTTTACTACATCCTTCCCAACCTTGAGAACTTCAACATAAAGGCCCTTGTCATCGATACCATTGTGAGGGGGCTGTATTTCGAAGATGTCTCCGCAGGGGTTGGCCTGAAGCTCATACTCTTTTCCACCCTTTACGGCCTCTTCTACACGGCCATCATCTTTCTCCTCGCTGTGATCATCTTCGAAAAGAGGGACTTCAAATGAGCCGGGCAGAATGGACAGGGAAGGATGATTATGTTATAAACAATCTGGGATGAAGATAGGGGTTGTGACAAAGCTGAATAAGGAGGAGGCCGTTGAGGAGGCAAAGAAGCTCCTTGCCTGGGCGCAGGAAAAGGGGGTGGAGGTCTTCATCGACAGGGACCTTGCCATGAAGACAGGCTACGGGGAGGGTTATGACAAGAACAGGATACCCGAGCTCATAGATGTCCTCGTTGTCCTCGGTGGTGACGGGACCCTCCTCAGCGCTGCCAGGCTTGTTGGGACAAAGGAGGTCCCTATCCTCGGTGTAAACCTTGGAAGTCTCGGTTTCCTTACAGAGATAGCCCTTGATGAGCTTTACGATGTGATGGAGAAGGTCCTCAGAGGGGAGTATGAGTGTGAGGAGAGGATGATGCTCTGTGCAAGGGTCTACAGATGGGGCGAAGAGGTGGCTGCCTACACGGTGCTCAACGATGCGGTTATAAACAAGGGGACCCTTGCAAGGATCATAGACCTTGAGACAAAGGTGGATGGGGAGTACATAACCACCTACAGGGCGGACGGGCTCATTATATCCACCCCCACCGGTTCTACCGCCTACTCCCTTTCTGCGGGTGGACCCATAGTCCATCCCTCCCTCAACTCCATCATCATATCCCCCATATGTCCTTTCACCCTCACAAACAGGCCCATAGTCCTTCCAGAGCATATGAAGATAGAGGTCACCCTCAAGACCCCTGAAAGTGATGTCCTCCTCACCCTTGATGGTCAGGTGGGCTTCCCCCTGAGGGTTGGGGATATTGTGAAGGTGGAGAGGGCCTCAAGGCACCTGCTCCTCATCAAATCACCCACGAGGAGCTACTTTGAGGTCCTGAGGAAGAAGCTTAAATGGGGTTCCTGATCCCATGCTCCTTGAGCTCCACATCAGGAACTTTGCCATCATAAAGGACCTGACCCTTACCCTTTCCCCTGGATTCAATGTCCTCACCGGTGAGACAGGGGCAGGTAAGTCCATCATAATAGATGCTGTCAAACTGCTCCTCGGGGATAGATCAAGCCCTGAGATGGTGAGGACAGGGGAGGAGGAGGCAGTTGTGGAGGGTCTTTTCAATATATCCGGAAACGAGAAGGCCATTGAAAGGGTAAGGGGGATGGGGATCCATGCAGAGGATGGCACCTTGCTCATAAGCAGAAGGGTTGGAAAGGGGAGGGGAAAGGTTTACATAAACGGTACCCTTGCCACCCTTTCCATGTTATCCTCCATAGGGGAGGGGCTTGTTGCCATCTACGGGCAGCACGAGCACCAGCACCTCCTCAGACCAGAGATCCATATAGATCTGCTCGACCACTTCGGGGGTCTCCTTCCAGTTAGAGATCGGATAAGGGAGGACTACAGGGAGTTGCTTGCCCTTGAAAGGGAACTCAAGTCCCTTAAGGAGAAGGAGAGGGAGAGGATCATGAGGGAGGACCTCCTCCGCTTCCAGATAAGGGAGATAGAGGATGCGGATCTTAAGGCAGGGGAAGAGGAGGAACTCAGGAAGGAAAGGGAGAGGCTGAGGAACCTTGAGGCCATCCTGAGGATAACGGGTGAGGGCTATGAAAGGCTCTACGGCGGGGAGGGCTCTGTTGTTGATGCCATCTCAGGGGTGCTCAAGGGCCTTGAGAGGATATCGGCCCTTGATGACTCGCTCCAGCAACCCCTTCAGTCCCTTAAAGAGGCCCTCTACATGGTGGAGGATGTGGCCATCCAGTTGAGGGACTACTCAGGAGGGGAGGATCCCGGAGTGGAAAGGCTTGAGGAGATAGAGGAGAGGCTCTCGAAGATAGAGATGCTCAAGAAGAAGTACAACTGTAGCCTCGATGAGCTCCTCTCCCTCAAGGAGAGGCTTAAAGAGGAGCTTGAGGAACTGAAGGGCATGGAGGGACGGATAAGGGATCTGGAGGAGAGAATAAGATGCCTTAAGGACCGTTTGATGGAGGAGGCACAGGACCTGTCAAAAAAGAGGAAGGAGGCAGCCTTACGCTTCAGGGAAGAGGTCATGGAGGAGCTTTCCTTCCTTGGCATGGAGGGTTCTCTCTTCGATCCCTCCTTCAGGGCCTGCGACCTTCACGAAAAGGGGATCGATGGCGTGGAGTTCTACATCTCCCCCAATAAGGGGGAGGCCCTCAAGCCTTTGAGCAGGATAGCATCCGGCGGGGAGCTTTCCAGGATAATGCTTGCCATAAAGATGGTCTCCAGGTCCGAGGAGGTTCCCACCCTCATATTCGATGAGGTGGATGCCGGGATCGGAGGGAGGATAGCAGAGAGGGTGGGCAGGAGGTTGAGGGCCCTCTCACAGGATCACCAGGTCCTCTGTGTTACCCACCTTCCCCAGGTGGCATGTTACGGAACGGCTCACTACAGGGTCTCAAAGACTGTGGATGGAGGAAGGACCATCACCACCGTGGAACACCTTGAGGGGGAGGAGAGGGTTGAGGAGATCTCAAGGATGCTCGGCGGTGAGAGACTCACTGAGAAGACAAGGGAACATGCAAGGGAACTGCTTCTCAAGGCCAATGGAGCGGGTTGAACCTGTGGTCATAAGAAAGGCCTGTGTCGGCGATGCAAGGGCCATCCACAGCCTCATAGATGTCTACGCAAGAAGGGGGGAGATGCTGAGGAGGCCCATTGAGGAGATCTACAGGTTCCTCCGTGACTACCTGGTGATCGAAGAGGAGGGGGAGATAGTTGGGGTATGTGCCCTTCACATATACGACGATGAGCTTGCAGAGATAAGATCCCTTGCAGTGGCGGAGGAGTGGAAGGGCAGGGGACTGGGGAGGACCCTTGTGGAGAAGGCCCTGGAGGAGGCAAGGGACCTTGGGGTGAAGAGGGTCTTCACCCTCACCTATGTGCCTGAATTCTTTGAGAAGCTTGGCTTTTCAAGGATAGACAAGACCCTTCTCCCCCAGAAGATATGGCGGGATTGTATTACATGCAAGAAGCTTCCAGAGTGTGATGAGATCGCCCTGATAAAGGAGTTATGAGATGAAGGTGCTGGAATCCATAAGGAGTTTGCTGGACAGGGAGGTTGATGACTACGAGGTCTTCATGACCAGCGGGAGGACCCTTACCATAGAGGTCAAGGAGGGTAAGGTGGACTCCTTTGAGAGGGCGGATACCCATGGTCTGGGGTTGAGGGTCCTGAAGGACGGGAGGATGGGCTTTTCCTACACCTCATCCCTTGAGAAGGAGGATATAAGGAGGGTTGTAGAGGATGCCATAGGGTCTGCCCACAACACATGTCGAGATGACCTCAATGGTTTCCCTGAGAGGGGAGAGGTCCCATCCCTGGACCTTGCCATCTACGATCCATCCCTCTCCGAGATAGGGGAAGAGGAGAAGGTGGAAAGGGCCCTTCTCCTTGAGTCCTCTGCAAGGGCCTTTGACAGGAGGGTGAAGAGGGTAAGGAAGGCCTCCTACAGGGAAAGCACCCAGGAGGTCACACTTGCAAGGAGGGACTGGACCCTCTCCTATCCTTCTACAAAGGTATCCTGCGGTATCATCGCCATTGCAGAGGAGAAGGGTGACTCCCAGATGGGTTGGGACTGGGATAACAGGAGGGGCCTTGGAGAGATAGATCCTGCAGCCATCGGCAGGAGGGCAGCCGAAAGGGCGGTAAGGCTTCTCGGGGCAAGGAAGGGGGAGGCCATGAAGGCCCCTGTGATCCTGGAGAATGCAATCGCTGCCGAGTTCCTCGAGATCCTCTCCTCCTCTTTCCTCGGTGACAATGTCCACAAGGGCAAATCCATGCTCAAGGGGAAAAGAGGAGAGGCCCTCTTTTCACCCCTCATAGACATAGTGGACGATGGCCTTCTCAGGGGTGGGTGGGGATCTTCTCCCTTTGACGGCGAGGGAGTGCCAAGGAGGAGGACCATCCTCATCGAGAAAGGGGTGCTAAAGGGCTATCTCTACGATCACTACTGGGCAAGGAAGGAAGGGATGGGATCCACTGGAAACAGCTCACGGATGAGCTTCAAGACGCCTCCTTCCATAGCCACTACAAACCTCTACATAGAGAAGGGTGATCATCCCTTTCAGGACCTTGTGAAGGGAATCGAGAAGGGACTGATAATCACCGATCTCCTTGGTGCCCATACGGCAAACCCTGTTACAGGGGAGTTCTCCTTCGGTGCTATGGGCCTTTTTGTCGAGAGGGGCAGGCCCATCTTCCCTGTCAAAGGGATAGCCATAGCTGGAAACATCCTTGATGTCTTCAGGGATGTGAAGGGGATAGGGGATGACCTCAGGTTCTTCGGGGGGATAGGTTCACCGAGCCTCCTTGTGGAGGCCATGGATATAAGTGGTTAGTCCTGAAAAGGCTTGACAACCTCTACCTCATATGCTATTCCCCTCATAGTTTCTGTGGAGGCAGGATTGGGCAAGGAAAGATACACCCTCCTCTTTCTACCCCAGGGATCAGGGAAGGTAAGGTCCATCACCCTCCCGGCCTTCCTTGTGAAGTACTCCTTGCCTTTACTCCTTCTCCTCCTTCTGGCCCTGGTCTGGATGTCCTATGACTATGTGAGGATCAAATCCGGGTATCAGGAGATCTACGCCCTTAAGAAGGAGAATGTGGACCAGAGGGTTGCCCTCCAGTCCCTTGCCGGGAAGATCTCCGATCTGGAGGATGAACTCATAAGGCTTAAGACCTTCGGAAGAAAGCTCAGGATCATGGCCGATCTTGGAGATGGTAAGGAAGGGAAAGAGTTCCTTGGCATCGGAGGGGCCTCTGAAAGGGAGGACCTTTCCCTGAACA
>WGFJ01000053.1 GCA_015492305.1 Deltaproteobacteria bacterium | reverse complement strand
CAGGGTCCAGGACCACCCTGTCCATCCTGTATAGGTTCCCACCCCCATCGGAAAACTCCTCCTCTGTAAGGACCACCCTCCCCTCCCTCTCCTCGAAGAGACCCCTCATATCGGGATGGAAGAGGAGGTCCTTTACAAGTCTCTTCACCTCTTCCCTGTCAAAGCCCCTTCCCATCTCCATTTCCACCCCTTCGAGGATACCATCTATCCCATGCCAGTGGTCAAGATAGGTTATGCGGGAGAGGACCCTGTGGATGAAGTCCCCCCGCTCAAAGCCGGGAGAGAGGGCCTCCCTCACACCACCATCCTGTATCCCTGTGGAGGTATGGTGAAACAGGGAAGGAAGGGGCCCTGTCTTCTTCCTCACCCTTGCCTTTCCCGGCCTCTTTCCCTTTGTGAACTCCTCTGCAGGGAGGAGATCGGTTATGGAGAACCCCCTTTTCCTCTTCACCCCCAGGATGTAGAGTTCCTCCTTGGCCCTTGTAAATGCGACATAAAGGGTGTTCAGGTAGTTTACAAGATCCGCCACCTCATGGTCCTCCCTGAGCCTCTGGAGTTCCTCGCTCTTCTCGCAGAGACCCCTGGCAAGCCTGACCAGGGCCAATCCTTCCTCATCCCTTTCAAAGCCATACCTCCTGCCCTTTCTAACCCGGTCCTCAAGGATGACCACTGCAACCGGGAAACCAAGGCCCTTTGCCTTGTGGATGGTCATTACCTGGATGGCATCGGTATCCACCGGAACCCTCAGGTCCCAGAGGGACTCGTCTCTGTCCGATCCGTAAAAGGCCTCAAGGAAGTCCTTTATCCCGTAACACCCTTTACCCTCCAGGGTCTTAACGGCATCAAGGATCCTCACAAATGTGGCCTCCTCCTCTGGCAGCAACTCGAAGACCCTGAAGGCCCCCATGGCCTCAACCATGAGATCGTAAAGGGGAAAGTAGCCTGCAACCCTGAAGAGCCTGTCGAAATACCTCTTCCATATCTCTGGATACTCCTTCCTGAAGGCCTTGTACAGGGGTCTCACCCTCCTGCACCTGAGCAGAAACATCCTCATCTCCTCACCCTTCAACCCTTCCTTCCCAAAGGCCCTCGCACACAGGTCACCAAGCAGGAAGGTCGAGAAGGCAAGGTCATCCACAGGGCAGTCGAGGAACCGGAGGAGATGGATGATCTCCCCTGTTACCTTTCTCCTCCTCACATCGAGGCTGCTGTAGGATATGAAGGGAAGGCCCATCTCGTTGAGCCATCCACTCACCTCCATCACCTTCTCATTCCTGAAGGTGAGGACCCCTATCTCACCCCAGTCCCTCCCCCTCCTCTCAAGGTCACGGATGAGGTCCTTGAAGGCCTCTTCTTCATCTTCAAGGATCTCCACCTCCACATAACCCCTTCCCCTGTTGTGGTCTGCCACATCCTGGATGTATGAAGTGAGGCCACTCAGATCCGCTGCCACCTTTATCTGGGAGGCCATGGGGTGCCCGTCAAGGGCAGGGATGATCTCCTTGAAGAACCTTTCATTGAACCTGACTATCCTTTCCTGACTCCTGTAGTTTCTGGTAAGTTCCCTCACCTCCTTTTCTGCGGAAGGGAAGAGGCGACAACCCTCCTCAAGGTCCTTCATGATCCTGTAGTCGGCATCCCTGAAGCCGTAGATGGCCTGCTTCGTGTCACCCACAACAAAGAGGCTCCCTGTAGAGGAGAGGGCCTCCTCTATGAGGGGATAGAGCACATCCCACTGAAGGGGAGATGTATCCTGAAACTCATCTATGAGGAAATGCTCTATCCTCTCACCGAGCCTGAAGTATATCTCAGGAGGAGAGCCGTCCTCCTTGACGAGGTGGAGCAGTCTCCTGCCCACATCGCTTATGAATACCCTCCCCTCCTTCCTCTTTATCTCTTCAAGGACCTCCATGAACCCCCTGTAGATCCTCCCGTAGGGAAGGAAGGATAGCCTTGCCATACACAGGGCGTAATCACCGAGGATCTCCTTGAATCGATCCCAGAGTCCCTCAAGCTCCTCGTAAGCCTTCAGACCTTCCTCATCCTTCTTGGAAGGCTTGCAGAAGGGAAGGGCATTCAACCCCTTTCCAAGGAGTGATGGAAACCCCTTTCCCCTCAAAAGGTCTGGGAGAAGGTCATGGAAGGAACTGTTTTTCCTGGGTCTCAGCCCCGATGATCTGGAATGGATCCCCTTTAAAGCGCAAAGGATCCTCTTTTCAAGATCCCTCTTCTCCTTGAGGAGATCCTTGCAGACAAGGTCATGTCCCCTGCCCGAAACCTCTTCATGGATCTCCCTCACCTTGCTGAAGATGTATCCCCCTGGATCCCACAGGTATGTGGAGGAATCAGAGATCTCTCCTGCCCTTTCTATCGCCTCTGAGAGTATCCTGGCCTTCTCCGATCCATCCTTTACATCCCTGAGGTAGAGGTCAAAGGCATATTCCATGATGGGTCTGTAGTCTGTGAGGATCTCGAAGTCAGGGTTGAAACCAAAGTCCATGGCACAGGCCCTGAAGATGGTGGCCATGAAGCTGTCTATGGTGGTGATGCGGAAGTCGGAGTAGTTATCGAGGATCACCTCAAGGGCCTTGAAGGCCTTTTCATCCCTTCCCTTCAGGGCCATCTCCTTCAGTCTTGAAAGGATCCTCTCCTTCATCTCCATGGTGGCGTTGTTTGAGAAGGTTATGGCAAGGAGGTTCCTCAATCGCTTCTGCGATGGGTCTGAAAGGAAGAGCTCAAGGTAGCGTTCCGCAAGGGCCCTTGTCTTTCCGGCCCCTGCAGATGCCTTCAATATCGTGTATCGCGGGCTGGCCTCGGCCATGGTCCATATCTTATCCTCCCTTCCGGAAAACTTCAAGCCGTGGGTTTGACATCTCGAAGGGGGGTGTATAAATTTAGGGTAGAGGAATGAACGATGGAAGGAAGGGTGATAAGGGACTCCATAGAGACCCTGAAGGAAGCCGGTAGAAAGGCCCCGAAGCTCTTCGGCATCCCAACCGGCATAGAGGGGTTTGATGACCTCTTCTTTACCGTCAAGGTGGAGGGGGACAGGGTGATAAAGACACCCCTCGGTGGGATACCATCCCTTGCGGTGGTGAATCTGACGGGTCTCTCCGATACGGGAAAGAGCCTCATGGCCGAACAGTTTGCGGTCAAGCAGGCATCCATGGGATACAGGGTGTGTTTTGTTACCGTCGAGATCCCCTCACCATTCCTTGCCACAGGCCTGAGGGAAAGGGCAAGGGCAATGGGCATAAGATGGGAGGATATAGAGGAGAATATAATCCTTGTAGATGCCTCAACCCACTCGATACTGAGAGAGGATATCCCCTCCCTTACAAATACCCTTGCCCACGTGATCGAGAACTACGAGGTGAAATCAACGGTGATAGACTCGGTTACAGGACTCTTTGAGGCAAAGGAGATGATGGCAAGAGGGATTGTGAGGAGGCTCTTTGGATTCCTGAAGAGGTACTACCAGACAGCCATCCTTGTATCCCAGAAGAGATCCGGCCATGAGGAATTCAGTGCCGAAGCGGCCGGTGGCTATGCGGTAAGCCACATTGTGGACTGCTCTGTGGTTGTCTTCAAGGAGATGATAATGAGCAAATACACTGCAAGCCTCTACAAGAGACCCATAGGGTCTATGATCAGATTCCTGAGGATAGACGGCTGCAGACTCTGTGCCCATGACACAAGGACCCATATCATGGAGATCACAGACACAGGCCTTGTGAGGGTGGGGCCGAGCCTTGAAGAACTGAAGGGAGGTGATTGAGATGGTGGTAGAGGCAAGACCCGTCACATCAAGCCCGGATGATATGGCCATGAAGGTCTTCACGAAGGCCATAGATCTTCTGGGAGGTCCGAGGAAACTGATAGAGCACAGGAACCTCACATGGTTGCCAAGTCTTATGGAGGCAAGCTATGTGGTGGTCTACTCAAGGGAACATGGCTACGATGCCGAGAGGATAGCGTCCCTCCTTGGCATTACAAGGCAGAGTGTCTATAACATAATGAGGGCCGATGAGGAGGAGTTGAAAAAGAGGCTCACCGAGGCAGCGGGCGAGAAGGATGAGGAGAGGCGCACCCACATAGCCGGCGCCCTTGCCAAGCTCGCCTATCAAGAGATCAAGAAAGAGGGTTAGCCACGCCATATGGAGATCATCGGCATCGATGGATCACCAAGGAAGGAGAGTGTAACCTCGAGGCTCCTCACCATCGCCCTCGAAGAGGCCCAAAGGGAAGGGGCATACACGGAACTTGTACGGCTCCGGGACTTCGACATAAGGCCCTGCAAGGGTTGCGCCTCATACAACGGCAGGTGCAACCTCGAAGAGTGCCTCAAGCAGGAGGGGGAAGGGGTTGTGCCCTTGTTAGAGAGGCTCATCAGGGTGGATGGGGTCATCTTTGGAAGCCCTGTCTACTGGTTCGGCCCCTCAGGCCTCATGAAGAACCTGATAGACAGGATGACCTGCCTCGAACACGAGGAGAAGCTCCTTGATGGAAAGGTAGCGGGTCTTATCTTCAACTACGAGGATGAAGGGGCCTCCATAGCCATAGGTGAGCTCTTCCTCACCCTGAGTGACATGGGATTCCTCTTCCCACCCTACAGCTATACCTACAACCAGGGAAAGGAGATAGATCCCCACACAGAAGCCTATATAAGGCAGATGGGGAAAAACATGGTAAGGTTGATCAAAGATACAATCCAAAAGAAGTGGTGGTGGATAAGGGACCATCTGCCTCAAGGTCCTTGATGTCAGAACTCCTCGCCAAAACCCCTGGATGGGTCTTACAACCCCTCAAAGGCCGATCGCCTGAAGCAAGCCCCTCCCACATAGGCCTTTATTTTTACCTCATGTCCTCCCCTTGTTATGCCGATATAGGGGCAAAACACTCCGAGGCATATCCCTGGATGATAACCGAACTCCATATCTCCCTTTTTGATCTCGTCATATCCCTTTCGGAAGCGATGGACCTTGTAAGCCCCTCCATTGTCAATCACCACAAAAGGGTGGCTTATATCGCCAGCAGCCTGGGGGCAGAACTCGGCCTTTCCCAGGAGGAGCAGACCGATCTGTTTCTGGCAGGTGCTCTCCACGACAGCGGTGCCCTTTCCCTCAAGGAGAGGATGGATACCTTCAAGTTCGAGATGGAAGAACCCTACAGGCATGCAGAACTTGGATACCTGCTTCTGAGGGAATTCCCACCCTTCTTGCAGGTCTCACGGATCGTGAGACACCACCACAGGCGTTGGGAATATGGGGAGGGCAGAACCTGTGGTGGCGATGATGTACCACTTGGCAGCCATATCCTCCACCTTGCCGACAGGGTGGATGTGCTCCTAAAGAGGGAAAAGGGGATACTCTGCCAGGTAAGGGGTATATGCAAGAAGATAAAGAAGGAAGCAGGGAAGCGATTCATGCCTGAAGTGGTAGATGCCTTCATGGAACTGGCCGACAGGGAGTATTTCTGGCTTGACGCTGCCTCACCATCCCTGGATCAGATCCTGTCCAGGAAGAGAAAGGCCTCCACCGTAGAGGTGGATCTTGATACCCTCCTTGACCTCAGCAGACTCTTTTCCAAGATCATAGACTTCAGAAGCCGGTTTACAGCGACCCACTCCAGTGGTGTTGCCACCATTGCCGAGGCCCTGGCAAGGCTGCTGGGCTTCTCGGAAAGGGAGTGCAGGATGATGAGGGTGGCAGGCCATCTCCACGACCTGGGCAAACTCGCCGTCCCCTCGGAGATCCTTGAGAAGCCCGGAAGGCTCACGCCAAAGGAATTCTGCGCCATCAAGACACATACCTTCTACACCTATCGCATCCTGGAAAGGATAGAGGACCTGGAGATCATCAATGCCTGGGCCTCCTTTCACCACGAACGCCTCGACGGCAATGGCTACCCCTTCCACCACAGGGCCGAGGACCTATCCCTTGGTTCCCGCATAATGGCAGTGGCAGATGTATTTACAGGGATTACCGAAGACCGTCCCTACAGGAAGGGGATGTCTGAAGAGCAGGCCCTGGAGGTCCTGGAGGGAATGGTGGCAAGCCATGCACTGGATGGGTACGTGGTCTCCATCGCCAAGGCCCATTACGAGGAACTCAACTCTCTACGGAAAGAGGTGCAGGCCGCAATGACAGAAGAATACGAAAGGTTCGGGAAAGGAGAAAGGCCCACCTCAAGGACCAGGGTCTCCTCTGGATCATCGGCCTGAAAGGGAGAGACACCCAACAGACAAACCCTGATCTCTCCAGTCTCAATTAAATCCTCTTTACCTCATCGAAGAAGGTTGCAGAGGTGCCAGAGTCAGGACAGGGTTGCTGGGCCAAAAGGAAGAGGTCACAAATCTGCCACAGTCAAACGAAAAAGGGTTTACGGGAAACCCGTAAACCCTTGATCTTACTTGGTAGCGGGGGCAGGATTTGAACCTGCGACCTTCGGGTTATGAGCCCGACGAGCTACCAGACTGCTCCACCCCGCATCCTCTGCTTAAGTATTATATACATCGGGCAGAAAATGTCAAGTCACATCTTTTCAGGTGCTGAAACCCCGAGGAGTTGCAGGCCATTCTTTATAACCGTCTTTATGCACCTACATAGATACAGCCTTGCCAGTGTAATGGGAAGATCCTCCGGATGTTGTGAGACCACTCTGTAGCTATTGTAGTAACTGTGGAACATGGCTGCAAGCTCCTGCAGGTAGAAGGCAAGATGATGGGGGGCAAGGTTGGTTGCACAGCTCTCCACAACCTCGGGATAGGCAAGGACCTTCTTTATCAGGTCTTCTTCCTCCTTGAGGTTCAGGACTGTCGTATCTATCTCTTTAAAGGAGGGTATCCTTATACCCCTTTCCTCTGCAAGGGCAAAGATACTGCATATCCTGGCATGGGCGTACTGGATGTAGTAGATGGGGTTTTCAGGGGCCTGCCTCTTTGCAAGCTCAAGATCGAACTCAAGGGGGGCATCACATCTCCTCAGGAGGAAGAAGAATCTTGCCGCATCCCTCCCGACCTCGTCCATGACCTCCCTCAGGGTGACAAATTCACCAGCCCTTGTGGACATGGAGACCTTCTCCCCTCCTCTGAGGAGGGTCACAAACTGGACAAGGAGGATGGAAAGCCTTCTCTCGTCTATACCTATTGCCTTCACAAAGGCCCTCATCCTGGGCTGGTAACCGTGATGATCGGCTCCCCATATGTCTATGACCTTATCAAAGCCCCTTTCAAATTTCTCCTCATGATAGGCAATATCTGAGGCAAAGTAGGTTGTTTCACCATCGGCCTTTACAAGGACCCTGTCCTTATCATCTCCAAAATCGGTGCTCTTGAACCAGAGGGCCCCGTCCTTCTCATAGACAAGCCCCTTTGCCCTGAGTTCTTCGATGGTCTTATCCACCTTTCCCTTTCTGTGAAGTTCCCCCTCACTGTACCACACATCGAAACGGACACCAAAGTCCTCAAGGTCCCTCTTGATCCCATCAAGGATGGAATCCTTTGCAAAGTCGATAAAGTGGGGGATGGCCTCATCTTCAGGGATGTCCTTGAATCTCTCCCCCTCCCTCTCCAGTATCTCCCTGGCGATCTCCACTACGTATTCGCCCTTATATCCATTCTCGGGGAAGGGATACTCCCTGCCTATGAGATCCATATACCTGGCGTACACGGACCTTCCAAGGAGTTCCATCTGATTCCCCACATCGTTTATGTAGTACTCCCTTGTGACATCATGTCCTGCAGCCTCAAGGATCGAAGAGAGGGCATCACCCACAGCGGCTCCCCTCCCGTGGCCGACATGGAGAGGCCCTGTGGGATTGGCACTCACAAATTCAACCTGGATCTTCTCCTTCTTCCTGGCACTGCTCCTCCCATATCCATCCCCCCTCCTTTCAACCTCTTTGAGGAAGCTGTAGATATAAGATCTTTTGAGAAAGAGGTTGATAAAGCCAGGACCGGCCACCTCAACCCTATCAAAGACCTCTGAGGAAGAGAGCCGATCCGCTATCTCTGCAGCAAGCTCCCTTGGATTTATCTTCAGTCTGGGGGCAAGGACAAGGGCGACATTTGTGGAGAGATCCCCGTGGTCATCCCTCTTTGGCTCCTCCAGAGAGATCCCCTCAAACTCAAGGGCAACTCCCCTTGCCCTCCCGATCTCTTGAAGGGCCTTCTCCACAATGGTCCTTATATCCTTCTTAATCATGAGAAGTCCTCGACGATCTCCCTGTAGAGCCCTGCCTTCCTTTCAGGAAGGAAGGACCACTCCTTTCTGACCCGTTCTATCTCCTTGAGGTCTATGTCAAAGAGTATGATCCCCTCTTTCAGACCGCTCGGCTCGCAGAGGAGTTCTCCCTCGGGTGAGACGCAGAAGCTCTTCCCATAGAAATGGAGGTCCTCTTCCCTCCCAACCCTGTTTACCCGGACTATGAAGATGCCGTTCATGTGGGCATTGGCAGCCATGGCCCTTTCCCACTTTGGATGGGACGCAAAGGCACAGGCAGTAGGTGCAAATATGATCTCAGCCCCTTTCAGGGCAAGGATCCTCGCACCTTCAGGGAAGAAGTTGTCCCAGCAGATCTGGACCGCGATCCTTCCATAAGGGGTATCAAAGACGGGAAAGCCGAGGTCCCCTGGCTTGAAGTAGAACTTCTCCTGCCACAGGGGCAGATGGGGAAGGTGGATCTTCCTGTATCTACCCAAAACCTCCCCGTTATGCACCACAAAGGCGGTGTTGTAAAAGCTGTCTCCATCCCTCTCAAAGATGGGACACACAAAGGTGGCCTTTCCTTCCCTTGAAAGGTCCCTCATGAGTGAAAGGGTCGGTCCATCCTCACCTTCGGCAAGGTCAAAGCAGGAGGGATCGGCCTTCGATGGAAACCAGAAGGTATTGAAGAGTTCCTGAAAGCAGAGGATCCTGGCCTCCCTCTCCAGGGCAAGGAGGGCGAGGTCCCTTGCCTTTTTGAGGTTCCTCTCCTTATCAGGTCCGCAGGCAAACTGGATCCCAGCTACCTTCACAGTAAAAGCCGCTGGCCCTTGCGAGGTCTTTTGCTCAGTAAGCCTTTTGAGGGAAACCCTGTCAGCCAAAGAGGATTGTCTCAGAAAGATTCGGTCTTTGCCTCAGAGACCTGGGAAGGGGCCTTCTCCACAGCCCCACCCTCCACAAGCTCTATGATCGCCATGGGGGCACAATCGCCCCTTCTATTACCTGTCCTGAGTATCCTTGTGTATCCCCCGTTCCTATCCCTGTATCTCGGAGCGATCTCGTCAAAGAGCTTCTTTACAACCGTCCTGTCCTTCAGATAGGCAAAGGCCCTCCTTCTTGCGTGGAGATCCCCCTTCTTGCCGATGGTTATGAGCCTTTCGGCAAACCTTCTCAGTTCCTTTGCCTTCGGGAGGGTTGTCTCTATCCGGCCATGGTTGAAAAGGGATACAGCCATGTTGCAGAGCATGGCCTTGAGGTGTTCGCTCGTCCTGTTGAATCTCTTCTCGTCCCTGTTATGCCTCATCTAAAGCACCCCTTTCTTTCAGACTGCCTCTTCCTTTGCCCTTTCTGCTGCCATCCTGTCCAGTTCTTCCCTTGAAGGGAAGTTCTTCAGCTTCATCCCGAAGGAAAGACCCATGGTAGCCAGTATCTCCTTCAGCTCGTTCAGGGACTTCCTGCCGAAGTTTTTCGTCTTGAGCATCTCCTGCTCGGTCTTCTGGACAAGTTCACCGATGTACTTTATGTCTGCATTCTTCAGGCAGTTCTGGGCCCTTACAGAGAGTTCAAGCTCGTCTACACTCTTGAAGAGGTTTTCGTTCAGTTCCTCCTCCTCAACCTCCTCTTCCTCCTCTTCTGCTTCCTCAAGGCTTATTCCACCAACAAACACCTGGAGCTGATCCTGAAGGATCTTTGCCGCCACAGCAATGGCCTCTTCAGGGGTTATGCTCCCGTCGGTCCATACCTCCAGGGTGAGCTTGTCATAATCGGTCCTCTCCCCCACCCTTGTGTTGGTGACAACAAAGTTCACCTTCTCTACAGGGGAGAATATGGAATCCACAGGTATCACACCTATGGGCTGCCCCTCTTCCTTGTTCCTTTCGGCAGGGACATAGCCCTTGCCCTTCTTGACCACCATCTCCATGTCCAGCCTTCCACCTTCGGAAAGGGTGGCTATGTGGAGGTCAGGGTTGAGGACCTCAACGCTGCTATCACATACTATGTCACCGGCCTTGACCTCTTTCGGACCTTCAGCCTTTATGTGAACCTTCCTTGGCTCGTAGGTGTGGAGCTTGAACCGCACCTGTTTGAGATTGAGGATTATGTCCGTTACATCCTCCACAACCCCGGGTAAGGCGGTGAACTCGTGAAGGGCACCATCTATCTTTACAGATGTTATCGCCGCTCCCTGGATGGATGAGAGAAGTACCCTCCTCAAAGAGTTGCCCAGGGTGGTACCGAATCCCCTTTCAAGGGGTTCTGCCACAAACTTCCCGTAACGGGTGGTCAGGGACTCCTTATCCACCTCGAGCCTTTTTGGCTTTATAAGCTCCTTCCAGTCTCTAAACATCTCTCCCCCTCAGAATGGATCTTTTGATCCTTACTTGGAATAAAGCTCTACGATGAGCTGTTCCTGGATGGGTATGGTGATCTCTTCCCTCTTTGGATAGTCCTTCACGATACCCTTGTACTCTTCTTTCCTCAACTCGAGCCAGGAGGGAATACCACGTCTTGAAACGACCTCAAGGGAGGCATTGATCTTGAGATTCTTCCTGCTCTTCTCCCGCAGTTCTATCACATCACCGGGCTTTACAAGGATAGATGGTATGTCAACCTTTCTTCCATTGAGCAGGAAGTGACCATGGCTTACAAGTTGCCTTGCCTCATTCCTGGAGTCGGCAAAGCCGAGTCTGTAAACCACATTATCGAGTCTTGATTCAAGGAGCCTCAGCAGGTTCTCACCCGTCACACCCTTCATCCTCTCTGCCTTCTCAAAGTAGCGTCTGAACTGCTTCTCAAGGACCCCGTAGATCCTCTTTACCTTCTGCTTCTCCCTCAGACGGATGGCATATTCAGTAAGCTTTGTCCTTCTTTGACCATGCTGGCCAGGGGGATAACCTCTCCTTTCAAAGGCACACTTGTCGGTATAGCATCTGTCACCTTTGAGGAAGAGCTTCATCCCTTCCCTTCTACAGAGCTTGCAAGCCGATTCCCTGTATCTTGCCACTTAATCCTCCTATCGATTTAAGATTTACACCCTCCTCCTTTTGGGAGGTCTGCAACCATTGTGGGGAATGGGTGTAACATCCTTTATAAGGTTTATCTTGAAGCCTGCCGCCTGAAGGGCCCTCAAGGCAGCCTCCCTGCCTGCACCAGGACCCTTCACATAGACATCGATGGTCCTCATACCGTACTCCATGGCCTTCCGGGCAGCGCTTGTTGCTGCCATCTGGGCCGCATAGGGAGTACCCTTCCTTGAACCTTTAAAGCCAACCGTTCCAGCACTTGCCCAGGTAACCACATTGCCCGACAGATCGGTAATGGTCACTATGGTGTTGTTGAAGGTGGATTGTACATGGGCTATTCCGTAGGGAACATTTTTCTTTTCCTTCTTCCTTGCCATCTATACCTCCTCTATCTCCTTCCCCCTATTCTCCTCCTTGGGCCTTTCCTTGTCCTTGCATTTGTGCGGGTCCTCTGACCCCTCACAGGGAGACCCTGCCTGTGTCTCAGACCCCTGTAGCAGCCAATGTCCATGAGCCTCTTTATATTCATGGCCACCTCGCGCCTGAGATCACCCTCGACCTTGTAGTTCCCCTCGATTATCTTCCTTATCCTCGTGATCTCCTCATCTGTCAGGTCCTTTGTCTTCTTATCAAAGGGTACCCCTGCCTCTGTGAGTATCTTCTGAGAAGTGCTCCTACCTATACCGTAGATGTAGGTAAGGGCTATCTCTATATGCTTGTTTGCTGGAAGATCTACGCCCGCTATCCTTGCCACCTTTACCTCCTTTTCAAGGGTCTATCAGGGTCATCCCTGCCTTTGCTTGTGTTTGGGGTTCTCGCAGATGACCCTCACCACCCCTTTGCGCCTTATTATCTTGCACTTATCGCATATCTTCTTTACCGAACTCCTGACCTTCATGGCTATTCCCTCACTTTGAGCGATATATTATCCTTCCCCTGCTCAAATCATAGGGTGAGAGCTCCACAAGGACCTTATCCCCTGGAAGGATCTTTATAAAGTGCATCCTCATCTTTCCAGAGACATGGGCAAGGACCTTGTGCCCGTTCGGGAGCTCGACCCTGAACATGGCATTTGGCAGGGTCTCTATTACTGTCCCCTCAACCTCTATGGCCTCTTCCTTCGGCATATCCCTTCACCTATATCCTTGTAAGTATGTCCGGACCATTATCCGTAATGGCCACGGTATGTTCAAAATGGGCGGAAAGGCTTCCATCGGCAGTAACAGCGGTCCATCCATCATCAAGGATCCTCACATCCGGCCTACCTGCATTCACCATGGGCTCTATGGCCAGGACCATCCCTTTTTTCAGCCTCACCCCTCTGCCTGGTGTCCCGAAGTTTGGTACCTGTGGAGGTTCGTGCAGTTCCCTGCCTATTCCATGACCCACAAAGTCCCTCACAACGGAAAAGCCAGCCTCCTCCACACAGTTCTGGATGGTCGCCGATATATCAAAAAGCCTGTTGCCAGGAAGGGCCTTTTCTATTGCAGCATAAAGGGCCCTTTCCGTCACTTCCATGAGTCTCTTTGCCTTCCCGCTCACCTCACCTATGGGGATGGTGATGGCAGCATCACCATAATATCCATTATACAATATTCCAAAGTCAAGACTCAAGATATCCCCTTCCTTTAGATGCCTCTTGGGAGAGGGGATACCATGGACCACCTCGTTGTTAACAGAGGTACAAAGGGAACAGGGGTAGCCCCTGTAACCCTTAAAAGCCGGCTTTGCTCCCCTCTTTCTGGCCTCCTCCTCGGAGAATCTATCCAGATCGTATGTAGTTACGCCTGGTCTGGCCAACTCCCTCAACCCCTGGAGGATCTCAACAACTATCCTGCAACTTGTCCTTATCTTCTCTATCTCTTCAGGGGTTTTTAGGACTATTATTTCCTTCTTCCAAGATACGAGTGATCCTTTCAAAGATCCCCTCTATTGTATCAACCCCATCTACCCTTCTAAGGAGTCCCTTCTTCTCGTAGTATTCCACAAGAGGGGTTGTCTGGGAATGGTAGACCTCAAGCCGTGCCTTTATCGTCTCTTCGTTGTCATCATCCCTCTGATACAGTTCGCCTCCGCACCTATCACACCTACCCTCTTCCTTCGGGGGGTTGAATACAAGGTGATAGGCAGCACCGCAGACCTTGCAGAGCCTCCGTCCACTGAGACGCCTTATTATCTCATCTTCTGGAACATCGAGGAGGATCACATGGGTTATCTCCTTTCCCTCCTTCTCAAGCAACCTCTCAAGGGCTTCTGCCTGAGCAATGGTCCTCGGAAACCCATCAAGGATGAAGCCCCTGGAACAATCCTCCCCCTTCAGCCTTTCACCAACGATACCCACCACAACATCGTCTGGTACCAGTTCACCCTTATCCATGTAGGACTTCGCCTCTTTGCCAAGGGGAGTTCCTTCCCTTACCGCCTCCCTCAGGATATCCCCCATGGATATAAGGGGGATATGGTATCGATCCCTAAGCCTTGCTCCCTGAGTCCCCTTTCCAACACCAGGTGGTCCAAGGAGGATGATGTTGTACATATCAGCCTCTCCTTCCCTTTATCCGTCCTTTCTTGAGGAGCCCCTCATACTGTCTCGTCACAAGGTGGGCCTCTATCTGCTGGGCAGTGTCCAGGGCAACACCCACGACGATGAGCAGGGCAGTCCCCCCGAAGAAGAAGGGGACGTTGAACCTGTTGATGAGGATGGAGGGAAGGACACTTACAGCAGCAAGGTAGAGGGCACCACCAAGGGTTATCCTCGAAAGGACCTTATCTATGTACTCTGCCGTACTCTTGCCAGGCCTTATACCAGGGACAAAGCCCCCATACTTCTTGAGGTTGTCGGCAACATCCACCGGGTTGAACTGGATGGCCGTGTAGAAGTAGCAGAAGAAGATGATGAGGACCACGTAAAGGAGGTTGTAGATAAGGCCTGTGGGATTAAGACTGGAGGCTATACCCTTTACCCAGGGAATATCGATGAAATTGGTCACCGTTGCAGGGAAGATGATGATGGAGGAGGCAAAGATGGGTGGAATGACACCTGCCATGTTTATCTTGAGGGGCAGATGGCTGCTCTGACCTCCGTAGACCCTCCTCCCCACAACCCTCTTTGGATACTGTATGGGTATCCTCCTCTGACCGAGTTCCATAAAGACTATAAAGGCAACAACCCCTATCATGAGGGCCACCAGGAAGAGGAGGAAGAAGATGCTCATCTCCCCTGCCCTGACCAGACTCAGGGTATTGGCCGCAGCAGAAGGCATCCTTGCCACGATGCCGGCAAAGATGATAAGGGAGATGCCGTTTCCGAT
The DNA here is from genome assembly GCA_015492305.1 of Deltaproteobacteria bacterium. Classification (GTDB taxonomy): domain Bacteria; phylum Desulfobacterota; class GWC2-55-46; order S146-80; family S146-80; genus S146-80. The sequence continues at coordinate 10,633 of WGFJ01000053.1, read as the reverse complement.
ACCCCTTTCTGTTATCTGCTCGCCAAGCCACATGAGGAAGGCTGTACCTGACGTGAGGGTGATCATGGTCATGAGCCTGAAACTCCAGCCAGGGTTCAGAACCACCATCTCACCACCAGGACCCCTCATATTTTCAAGGCCTATACTTATGCCAAGGCCCTGTATGGCACTCAGAAGGACTGTACCGTACCTCGTATACTGAACGATCTTCCTTCTCCCCATCTCCCCTTCCTTTGAGAGCTTTTCAAGATGGGGAACCACAACGGTAAGGAGCTGAAGGATGATGGAGGCACTGATATAGGGCATTATGCCCAGGGCAAAGACGGAAAAGTTTTGAAGGGCCCCTCCGGAAAACATGTTTATGAAACCGAGGAGGGTCCCCTGGGCCTGTTGAAAGAACTCAAGGAGGACCTTACCATCTATCCCGGGGGTGGGTATAAAGACCCCGATCCGGTAGATGGCAAGAAAAAAAAGGGTGTAAAGGATCCTCTTGTTTAGTTCAGGTACCTTTGTGATATCCTCGAACCTTGCCAACTATATCACCTCAACCTTTCCCCCTGCAGCCTCTATCTTGCTCCTTGCGGTTCCGCTAAACCTGTGGGCCTTGACCGTGAGGGGGACCGATACCTCCCCCTCGCCGAGGATCTTCACCTTCTTCTTGAGGGTCTTTATTAACCCCTTTGCCTTCATTGCCTCTGGATCAACAACATCGCCCTCAGAAAAGAGGTTGAGGGACTTCACATTTACTATGGAATACTCCTCCTTGAAGATGTTCCTGAACCCCCTCTTTGGAAGCCTCCTGTGAAGGGGCATCTGGCCACCTTCAAAGCCTGGAGGGGTGTTCCCACCGGATCTTGCCTTGTGGCCCTTATGACCCCTGCAGGAGGTCCCTCCATGGCCGGAACCATCTCCCCTTCCAACCCTCTTCCTCTTCTTGTTGGCCCCTTCAGGGGCCTTCAATCTTGAAAGAAGTGTAGCCACCTATACCTCCTCCACCATGAGAAGATGGGAAACCTTCCTCACCATCCCCCTTACCTGGGGTGTATCGTCAAGGACCACAGAGGAGTTGAGCCTCCTCAAGCCAAGGCTTCTTACCGTGGCCCTCTGGTCTTCCCTGCTACCTATAAGGCTCTTCTTCAGGGTGATCTTGAGTCTCTTCTTTGCCATTCCGATCCACCTCACGCAAGTATCTCTTCTACCTTCTTGCCTCTGATGCGTGCAACCTCCTCAGGGCTCCTCAACTTCTTCAATGCATCCACCGTTGCCTTGACCACATTGTGGGGATTGGTTGACCTTATGCACTTGGTAAGGATATCCTTCACCCCCGCAGACTCAAGTATTGCCCTTACAGCACCGCCTGCTATAACACCTGTACCAGGTGAGGCAGGCTTCAGGACTACATAGCCTGAACCATGATGGCCTATCACCTCGTGGGGTATGGTCCCACCCTTCAGGGGTATCTTAAAGAGATTCTTCTTGGCCTGCTCTATCCCTTTACGTATGGCCTCTGGCACCTCTTTGGCCTTGCCAAGCCCTACACCTACATGGCCCTTCTCATCGCCTACCACAACAAGGGCGCTGAAGCCAAAGCGCTTACCCCCGGCCACAACCTTTGAAACCCTGTTTATGGATATGAGCCTCTCCTTAAGCTCTAACTGAACCTCTTTCTCTTCCAAGAACAAACCTCCTTATCTAAAATTTCAGGCCACCTTCCCTTGCCCCTTCGGCAACAGCCTTTACCCTACCGTGGTAGAGGAATCCATTCCTGTCAAAGACCACCTTCTCTATCCCCTGGGCAAGGGCCTTCTTGGCAAGGAGCCTTCCCACTTCCTTTGCCACTGCCACCTTGCCCTCCAGGGTCTCTTTCCTCTCCCTGATCTCCTTGTGGAGGCTTGAGAAGGCTGCAAGGGTCCTTCCTGCCACATCATCTATGATCTGGGCATAGATGTGCTTGTTACTCCTGTAAACGGTAAGGCGTGGTCTATCAGGAGTTCCCCTTATCTTCTTCCTTACCCTCTTCTTCCTCTTTAGATAGGCTATCCTCTTTATGTCGGTCCTTATCAATTGGAACCCTCCTTACTTACCAGCTGCTTTCCCTGCCTTCCTCCTTATCCGCTCCCCGGCATACATTATGCCCTTACCCTTGTAGGGCTCAGGTTTCTTGAAGCCCCTTATCTCCGCTGCTACCTGACCAAGGAGTTCCTTATCAGCACTCTCAAGCAGGATGGATGTGGGCCTTTCAACGGTTGCCTTAACCCCCTCAGGCAGGGGGTATTTTACCGGATGGGAGTAACCAAGGCTGAGGTTCAACACATTACCCTGCAACTCCGCCCTGTACCCAACACCCACTATCTCCAGCCGCTTGGTAAACCCTTCTTTTACACCCTTTACCATGTTGAAGATCAAGGCCCTGGTAAGACCATGAAAGGCCCTTGCCCTGCGGCTGTCGTCCTTCCTCTTTACCCTTATCTCCTTCTTCTCCCTGTCTATCTCCACCTCTACAAGGCCTGTGTTGATCTCCTGGAGAGACTCCCCTTTGGTCCCTCCACCTTGATCGTATCTCCATCAAGTTCCACCTTTACCCCATCGAATATGGGGATCGGCATCTTACCTATCCTCGACATGATCTCCCCCTACCAGACGAAACAGATTACCTCTCCACCAACACCCACTTTTCTTGCCTGCCTGTCCGTCATTATCCCCTTTGATGTGGAGATGATGGCCACACCAAGACCGCTCAACACCTTGGGTATGGACTCCTTGTCCCTGTAGATCCTCAAACCAGGCCTGCTCACCCTCTTAAGACCAGAGATGGCACTCCTCTTATTTTCATCGTATTTCAAGAAGATCCTCAGTATCCCCTGCTTGTTGTCCTTTATGACCCTGTAATCCGTGATATAACCCTCTTCCTTGAGGATCCTTGCAATCTCCACCTTCATCTTCGAGGAAGGTATATCCACCTTTTCAAACCTTGCCTGGATGGCATTCCTTATCCTTGTGAGCATGTCTGCTATTGGATCCGTCATGGTCATAGCCCTGCACCCCTTTCTACCAGCTTGCCTTCCTCACACCGGGTATAAGCCCCTTAAGGGCAAGGTTCCTGAAGCATATCCTGCACATATCGAACTTCCTGTAGTATGCCCTTGCCCTCCCGCAGAGGGGACAACGATTATACTCCCTCACCTTAAACTTCTGTTTCCTCTTTGCCTTTACCATCAATGCCTTTCTTGCCACGATACCTCCTTTAATCCCTGAAGGGCATTCCCAGGGCCTTGAGAAGGGCCTTTCCCTCCTCGTCTGTCCTGGCAGTGGTTACAATGGTTATATTCATGCCCCTTATCTTGTCGACCTTATTGTAGTCGATCTCGGGGAAGATTATCTGTTCCCTAATACCGAGGGTGTAGTTGCCTTTACCATCAAAACCTCGGCTCGATACCCCTCTGAAGTCCCTGACCCTTGGAAGTGCAAAGTTCACAAGCCTGTCAAAAAACTCGTACATCCTCTCTCCCCTGAGGGTAACCATGCATCCTATGGGCATGCCCTTTCGAAGCTTGAAAGCCGCTATCGATTTCCTTGCCCTCGTTACAGCAGGTCTCTGTCCTGTGATGGTGGCCAGATCCTGCATGGCTGCATCGATCACCTTTATATCCTGAACAGCCTCCCCAAGCCCCATGTTGATGACTATCTTATGGAGGGCAGGGACCTCCATCACGTTGTCGTAGCCAAACTCCTTCATAAGTTCAGGGACTACCTTCTCCTTGTACAGATCCTTTAACCTCGCCATAGTCGATAGACCTCACTATTTATCCAGTATCTCTCCGCACTTCTTGCAATACCGAACCTTGCTTCCATCCTCCAGTATCTTCCGGCCCACCCTTACCGGACCTTTACACTTTCCACAGAGGATCATGACATTGGCAATGGAGATAGGGGCTTCCTTCTCTATGATTCCACCCTCTCTTAGTTGCGGGGTCGGACGCTGATGCTTCTTGACCAGGTTGAGGCGCTCAACAATCACCTTTGCCTTCTCAGGGATCACCCTCAGGACCTTACCGGTCTTTCCCCTCTCCTTGCCCTTTATGACCATCACCTGGTCACCCTTCTTGATCTTGAACTTCCTTACAGCCATAGCCACTTAAAGCACCTCCGGAGCAAGGGAGATTATCTTCATGAAGTTTCTTGCCCTCAATTCCCTGGCTACAGGTCCAAAGATCCTGGTGCCTATGGGTTCGTTCTGCTTGTTGATGAGGACCGCCGCATTCTCATCGAACCTGATGTAGGATCCGTCCTCCCTCCTCGTGTTCTTGTTCAACCTGACCACCACCGCCCTGCAGACATCGCCCTTTTTGACCTTTGAGTCCGGAAGGGCCTCCTTGACAGAGACCACTATGATGTCCCCGAGCCTTGCATACCTCCTGTTTGACCCACCAAGGACCTTTATACAGGAGACCTTCTTTGCCCCTGAGTTATCTGCCACGTTGAGTCGAGTCCGCATCTGTATCATCTTTATCCCTCCTTAAGCAGCCCTCTCGATGATCCTTCTCACCCTCCAGCGCTTCTCCTTGCTCAAAGGTCTTGTCTCCTCGATCTCAACCCTGTCACCAACCCTGCATTCGTTGCCCTCGTCATGGGCCTTGTATCTCTTTCTCCTGGTTATGTATTTGCCATACTTTGGATGCTTTACCCTCTGCTCCACAGCCACAACCACGGTCTTATCCATCTTGTCGCTCACCACTACACCGGTCCTTACCTTCCTTTTACTCGCCTTCTCCATGTCCCACCCCTTGGATCTCTTTCTCTCTCAATATGGTCTCTATCCTTGCTATATCCCTCCGTATATGACGGAGACGCATGGGATTCTCAAGCTGATTGGTTGTATGGAGGAGCCTGAGCTTCATGAGTTCCTTTCGCAGTTCCTCGGCCTTGGCCCTCAAATCTTCTGGAGATAGACCTCTTAACTCCTGTGCCTTCACTACTCCCCCCTTGATACAAACCTGGTAGCTATGGGCAACTTATGGGATGCAAGCCTGAAGGCCTCCCTTGCCACCTCTTCAGAAACACCTTCCATCTCGTAGAGTATCCTCCCAGGCTTTATAACGGCCACCCACTCCTCTGGAGAGCCCTTACCGCTGCCCATCCTGGTCTCTGCAGGCTTCTTTGTAACAGGTTTATCAGGGAAGATCCTTATCCATATCTTCCCGCCCCTCTTGATATACCTGGTCATGGCTATACGGGCAGCCTCGATCTGCCTGCTCGTGAGCCACCCACACTCCAGGGCCTGAAGGCCATAGTCACCAAAGTTCAGACTCGACCCCCTGGTGGCTACACCCTTCATCCTGCCCCTGCGCTGTTTCCTGAACTTTACCTTCTTTGGCATCAACATGGTCGTTCACCTCGATATGTTATGACACAACCCCGAGTTTCTCCTCTTCCTCCCGGCCTATCATCTCCCCCTTAAAGATCCACACCTTGACCCCGATAACACCGTAGGTGGTCTTTGCCTCTGCAAAGCCATAGTCTATGTCGGCCCTCAGTGTGTGGAGGGGGACCCTTCCCTCTCTGTACCACTCGGTCCTTGCGATCTCAGCACCTCCAAGCCTTCCTGAACAGGCGATCTTTATACCCTTGGCACCCATCTTCATGGCTGCAGTTACAGCCCTCTTCATGGCCCTTCTGAAGCTGACCCTCTTTTCAAGCTGAAGGGCTATATTCTCGGCAACAAGCTGGGCGTCAAGATCCGGTTTTCTGACCTCCTCTATATCTATGATCACGTCCTTATCGGTGAGCTTGGATAGCTCCTGCTTCAACATCTCCACCTCCACGCCCTTCCTGCCTATAACGATCCCCGGACGTGCCGTGTGGATGGTGATGTGGATATTGTTCGTCTTCCTCTCTATCTGTATCTTTGACACCCCTGCGTGGTAAAGCCTCTTCTTTATGTACTCCCGTATCCTGAGGTCTTCATGGAGAGACTTGGCGTACTCCTTGTCACTATACCAGATGGAATCCCATGTCTTGTAGATACCGAGTCTAAAACCTGTTGGATGGACCTTCTGCCCCAAGATTCCCTCCTTTCTTACCTCTCATCCAGTATGATCGTGATATGACTTGTCTTTCTCCTCATGATGTTGGCCCTTCCCATGGCCCTTGGAAAGAGCTTCTTCCATGTAGGCCCCTGATCCACAAAGGCCTTCTTGATGTAGAGGTTATCAACATCTACCGAACCAGCATTCTCCGCATTGGCAACAGCTGATCTCAGGAGCTTCAGAATAACAGGGGCAACCCTCTTCTTGCAGAGGGAGAGTATGGTAATGGCCTCATCCACCTTCTTGCCCCTTATCATATCAACCACAAGCCGTGCCTTCTGGGGTGAAACCCTTATGTATCTGCCTGTAGCCTTTGCCTCCATCACAAACCCCTCACTTTACCTTTGCCTTCCGGTCACCTGCATGACCGTGGAAGGTCCTGGTAGGTGCAAATTCACCGAGTTTGTGGCCCACCATGTTCTCCGTTATGAAGACAGGTATAAACTTCTTGCCATTGTGAACGGCTATTGTAAAGCCCACCATCTCAGGGGTTATTGTGGACCTCCTTGACCATGTCTTTATGATCTTCTTTGTCCCTGTCTGAAGGCACTTCTCTATCTTCTCCATGAGGCTTTTATCGACAAAGGGACCCTTTTTCAGCGAACGGGGCATATCCTCTACTTCCTCCTTGTAATTATGAATTTATCCGTCAACTTGTTCCTTCTTGTCTTGTAACCCTTGGTGGGTATCCCCCAGGGTGTCATGGGGTGATTCCCACCCTTGCTTCTCCCTTCACCACCGCCATGGGGATGATCCACCGGATTCATGGCCGTTCCCCGTACAGTAGGCCTAATACCGAGCCACCTCATCCTGCCGGCCTTACCTATGGAGACATTCTCGTGGTCCACATTGCCCACCTGACCTATGGTGGCATAGCACTGCTGAAGTATGAGCCTCACCTCTCCAGAAGGGAGCTTAACATGGGCATACTTCCCCTCCTTTGCCACCAGCTGGGCAGCAGTCCCTGCACCCCTCACAAGCTGCCCTCCCTTGCCGGGCCTGATCTCTATGTTGTGTATAAGGGTGCCAAGGGGTATGTTCTTCAAAGGAAGGGCGTTGCCCACCCTTATATCTGCCTCCTCCCCTGAGACAACGGTAGCCCCTACCTGAAGACCCAGAGGGGCAAGGATGTAGCGCTTCTCCCCATCTGCATAATGGAGGAGGGCTATCCTCGCAGACCTGTTTGGATCGTACTCTATGGACACCACCTTAGCCGGCACCCCGTGCTTATCCCTTTTGAAGTCTATGATCCTGTAGAGCCTCTTGTGTCCCCCTCCCCTGTGCCTGACGGTGATCCTGCCATAGCAGTTCCTTCCACCGCTCTTCTTTATGGGGACCACAAGGGACTTCTCAGGCTCTGTCTTTGTTATATCGTCAAAGACCTCGGTTGTAAGCTGTCTTCTTCCAGGAGATGTGGGTTTATACGTCTTTATAGGCACCTTATTACACCCCTTCAAAGAATTCTATCTTATGCCCCTCTTCAAGGGTCACATACGCCTTCTTCCAGGCCGGTCTCCTGCCGGTGTATCTGCCGACCCTCTTCACCTTTCCAGGGACAAGGATGGTATTGACCTTCTTCACCTTTACATTGAAGATCTCCTCTATGGCCTTCTTGATCTCACTTTTGTTGGCCTTTGGATGGACCTCGAAGACCACCTTGTTCTCCTGCTCCTTCTTGAGGGTACTCTTTTCTGTAAGGAGCGGCCTCTTTATTATTTCATAACTATTCATTACCAGCCAACACCCCCTCTATCTTCTCAAGAGAACCCTCTGTCAGGACAAGGTTCTCATACCTCAGGATATCGTAGACATTCAACCCCTCACACCTTATAACCTTTGTAAAGGGGAGGTTTCGGGCAGACTTCTCTATCCTCTCATCCTTTCTGTCAATGACAACAAGGCTGTTTACCGCATCAAGGCCCTTCAATATCTCCAGGAACCTCTTCGTCTTGATCTCGGGAAGGGTTATGTCCTTTACAACCTTTACAGCCCCTTCCTTATACTTCAAGGCAAGGGCAGATTTCAAGGCCTCCCTCCTTGCACTCTTGGGAAGCTTGTAGGAGTAATCCCTCGGATGGGGGCCAAAGACCACACCACCCCCCCTCCAAAGGGGTGAACGGATGGATCCAGCCCTTGCCCTTCCGGTTCCCTTCTGGCGCCATGGCTTCGCCCCTCCACCACTCACCTCACCACGGGTCTTTGTAGAGGCTGTACCCCTGCGTCTACATGCCATCTGCCACTTCACGGCCTCCCAGAGGAGATGCTCCCTCACAGGGACGCTGAAGACCTCCTCCTTCAGTTCCCTCTCACCGATCTTCTTGTTCTCCATGTCAACAATATCGATCCTTGCCATCTTCAGCTACCCTTCTTACCCGCCTTTTTTGTGTGTTTTATCTCAAGGACACCATTCCTTGCCCCGGGAACAGCCCCCTTTACCATGATGATCCCTTCCTCGGGATCTATGCGAACCACCTTCAGCCTCTGCACCGTCACCCTCTCTGCACCGTAGTGGCCGGGAAGTCCATGCCCCTTGAAGACCCTTGCAGGGAATGTGGCTGCCCCGATGGAGCCAGGGGCCCTGTTGAACATGGAACCATGACTATCAGGACCACCGGAGAAGTTGTGCTTCTTCATGACCCCGGCAAAGCCCCTGCCCTTGGTTATACCTGTGACGTCTACAAGATCCCCCACCTTGAATACATCTCCAACCTTGATCTCCTGCCCCTCCTGGTAGGCATCGATGTCGTCAACCTCAAACTCCCTCAGGTGGTAATACGGGGGGGAGTTGTGCTTCCTGAAGTGCCCAAGGAGGGGACGGTTCACCCGGCTCTCCTTCTTCTCCTCAAAACCAAGCTGCAGGGCATTGTAACCATCCCTTTCTTCGGTCTTTTTCTGAACCACCCTGCAGGGGCCTGCCTTGATAACCGTTACAGGGATAACCTCTCCCTCTTCAGAGAAGATCTGGGTCATACCTATCTTCTTGCCAAGCATACCTCTAACCATCTCCACCACCATATCAGAGCTTTATCTCCACATCCACCCCGGCAGGCAGATCGAGCCTCATGAGGGCGTCTATGGTGTGCTGCGAGGGCTCAACGATCTCCACGATCCGCTTGTGGGTCCTTATCTCGAACTGTTCCCTCGACTTCTTGTCCACATGGGGTGAGCGGAGGACCGTGTATCTGCTGATCTCCGTGGGAAGGGGGATAGGGCCAACCACCCTTGCCCCTGCCCTCTTGGCGGTCTCCACTATCTCCTCCACAGACTTGTCCAGGAGCCTGTGGTCATAAGCCTTCAATCTTATCCTGATTCGCTGATTAGGTACCATCTCTCTACTCCAGTATCTCGCTTACTACACCTGCACCTACTGTCCTTCCACCCTCCCTTATGGCAAACCTCAACTCCTTCTCCAACGCTATCGGCGTTATCAACTCAACCTCCATCTCCACATTGTCCCCAGGCATCACCATCTCAACACCCTCCGGCAACTTCACCGTACCAGTAACATCCGTAGTCCTAAAATAAAACTGAGGACGATAACCACTGAAAAACGGCGTATGCCTACCACCCTCCTCCTTCGTCAATACATACACCTGCGCCTTAAACCTCGTATGAGGCGTTATACTACCAGGCTTGGCCAACACCTGACCACGCTCAACCTCCTCCTTCTTTATACCCCTCAACAAACAACCTATATTGTCACCAGCACGACCCTCATCCAATATCTTCCTAAACATCTCTATACCAGTAACCACCGTCTTCTGCGTAGGCCTTATACCCACTATCTCAACCTCATCACCTACCTTCACAACACCTCGCTCAACCCTACCTGTCACCACCGTACCCCTACCACTTATGCTAAACACATCCTCTATAGGCATCAAAAACGGCTTGTCAACCGCACGCTGCGGCTCAGGTATATACTCATCAACCGCAGCCATCAATTCCAATATGGGCTTACAATTAGGACAATCATCCTTACCACACCCACACTCCATCGCCTTCAACGCACTACCCCTTATAACAGGCACATCATCCCCAGGAAACCCATACTGATTCAATAACTCCCTAACCTCCAACTCCACCAAATCCAATAACTCAGGATCATCCACCATGTCCACCTTGTTCAAAAACACCACTATGTACGGCACATTCACCTGACGAGCCAATAACACATGCTCACGTGTCTGCGGCATCGGACCATCCGCAGCACTAACCACCAATATCGCACCATCCATCTGCGCAGCACCCGTTATCATGTTCTTCACATAATCAGCATGACCAGGACAATCCACATGCGCATAATGACGCCTCTCAGTCTCATACTCCGTATGATGAACATTTATCGTCAAACCACGAGCCTTCTCCTCAGGAGCCTTGTCTATCTCCTCATACTCCTTCGCCTCAGCACAACCACGCGCAGCCAATACCTTCGTTATCGCACTCGTCAACGTCGTCTTACCATGATCCACATGACCTATCGTCCCTACATTAATATGAGGCTTCCTCCTCTCAAACCTGGCCTTCGCCATTACTACTACCTCCTT
>WGFJ01000052.1 GCA_015492305.1 Deltaproteobacteria bacterium | reverse complement strand
CTCCTGTTATGACCCTTCCGATCTCCTCCGCACCACCCCTGAGGGGTGAGAAGAGAAGGAAAAGAAGGACAAGGGCCATAAAGATCCTCTTCCTCCCTTCCATGATACCCATACCACCTCCTGACAGGACCACTGAATTCAGTAATTTCTCTCCATACCATGTAAAGGCCCCTGTATCAAGACCAAAGTCCGGGTAGAAGATATCTTTCAAGACATGGCCATAGCCCTTGCAGGGATGGGATGGACCTTCTGGCAGAACCCAGCGGATCTGCCCGGGTCTTAGACTGGAAGGGAAAAGCGATGGGGTCAGAACATCACTGGTTGCTGCGGGTCACCCACACAGGGTAGCCCTCCTCAGCAAGCCTGTCAGCCAGGTTGAGGGCAGAGGCCTTCTCTTTGTAACTTCCAAGCCTCACCCTGTAGTAGGTCCTTCCATCCACAGAGGCCCTTGCTATATAGACATCCGGATATGACCAGGAAAGGGCTGTCCTGAGTCTTTCTGCATTGGATGGATCCAGGAAGGCTCCGACCTGGACCACGAAATCCCCCTCTCCCCCGTCCATCACCCTGACGGTCTTCACATAGGAGGGGTCCCTTCCAAGGGCCTCAACCCTCACAGGGACCACCCCATCTTCCACCATGTCCAGGACCCTTGCGGCACCATAGGACATGTCTATTATTCTGCCATCCACGAAGGGGCCCCTGTCGTTTATCACCACATCAACGCTCCTTCCGTTCTTCAGGTTTGTAACCCGCACAATTGTGCCAAGGGGCAGGGTCCTGTGGGCAGCGGAAAGGCCGTACATGTTGTAGATCTCGCCGCTTGCAGTGGGTCTCCCGTGAAAGTCCTTTCCGTACCAGGAGGCAAGCCCCTCCTCAACCCACCCCTTTGTGGGTGGTCTCTCGATCTCAGGTATCTTCACTACTTCCCTGGGGGTGCAGGAGGCAAGGCCTATGAGCAGAAAGATGATACTAAGCCTCGAAATAGTCCTCATAGGAATGGGTCGTATCCAGGTTCTCAAAGGTGGTGTACCTGCTGAGGAAGGCAAGCTTTATCTCCCCAGTTGGGCCGTTCCTCTGTTTCCCGATGATGATGTCCGCCACCCCCCTCCTTCCACAGGTGCATGACATGTTTCTCGGACACTCACAGGGCCTGTACTGCTCCTCCCTGTAGATGAATACCACCACATCTGCATCCTGTTCGATGGCCCCTGATTCCCTCAGGTCCGAAAGCTGGGGCTTCCTGTTCTCCCCCCTGAGTTCCGGTCTCCTTGAGAGCTGGGAGAGGGCTACTACAGGGACATGGAGTTCCTTTGCAAGGGCCTTGAGGCTCCTGGATATCTCGGATATCTCCTGTTCCCTTGTATTTGCATCGGCCCTGCCCCTCATGAGCTGAAGGTAATCTATGATCACAAGGCCAAGCCCCTTTTCAGCCTTCAACCTCCTTGCCTTTGCCCTCATCTCAAGGACGCTTATGGCAGGTGTATCATCTATGTAGATAGGGGCCTCTGAAAGGAGACCCGCCGCCCTGGTGAGCTTTGGCCAGTCTGATTCTGAGAGAAAACCACCCCGGAGCTTCTGGGAATCCACCTTTGCCTCTGAACAGAGCATCCTCTGGACGAGTTGTTCCTTCGACATCTCAAGGGAGAATATGGCTGTGGGGATCTTTGCCTCTATAGCCGCATACTGGGCTATGTTGACACAGAAGGCGGTCTTGCCCATGCTGGGCCTCCCGGCAACAATGATGAGGTCACCCGGCTGAAGGCCTGAAGTCATCCTGTCGAACTCTATGAAACCCGTAGGAACACCTGTTACGAGTTCCTTCTTTTCGTAGAGCCTCTCTATGGCCTTGAAGCTGTCCTTGACTATCTCCTTCATGGAGAAGAAGGAAGGGCGGACCTTCCTCTCGGAGATCTCAAAGATCCTCTTTTCCGCCCTGTCTATGAATTCCTCCACATCTGTAACCTCTCCGTAGGCCTCCTCTGCTATCTCGGTGGCCACCTCTATGAGCCGCCTTTGAAGGGCCTTCTCCCTCACTATCTTTGCATAGTAAGAGATGTTTGCAGCGGTGGGAACGGCATCTGCAAGGGCTGCAAGATAGGATGCTCCCCCGGCCTCTTCAAGGAGGTCCATATTCTTCAATGTCTCTGTGAGGGTAATGAGGTCTATGGGCATGGACCTCTCAAAGAGGTGGACCATGGCCTGGAAGATCTTTCTGTGAGAGTCCCTGTAGAAGTCTTCCGGGGTGAGGAGCTCAAGGGCCTTGTTTATAGCCTTTCCATCGATGAGACATCCGCCAAGGACCGATTGCTCAGCCTCTATGCTCTGCGGTGGGACGCGGTGGATCTGGTCGACTTTAACAGCCATGGAAGGACAAACCACTCCCCAAGGCCAGAGATTGTTGGCCCCTTCCAAGAGATATCTGGATCAATCCTTTTCCCTTACCTCTACCCTTATGTTTACCGTTACCTCAGGGTGAAGCCTTACAGGGACCTCGTAGGTTCCAACCTTCTTGATAGGCTCTTCAAGGAGGATCTGCTTCCTGTCTATGGAAAAGCCCTTCTCCTTCAGGTAGGACTCGATATCCATGGAGGTAACAGCCCCGAAGAGCTTACCCTCCTCCCCTGCCTTGACAGAGAAGGAACAGGTTATCCCCTTCAGGACCTTTGCCCGTTCCTCTGCCTCTGCCTTGAGCCTTGCCATCTTCCTTGCCCTGGCCTTCCTTTCTGCCTCAAGCCTCTTCAGGCTGGAAGGTGTTGCTGCCTCTACAAGGCCTTTGGGTATGAGGTAGTTCCTGGCATAGCCATCGGAGACATTCACGACATCGCCTTTATAGCCAAGGGACTGGATGTCCTCCTTCAGTATGACCTTCATAGCTCCCCCTATGAGACTGCAGTGGTGAATGGGAGGAGGGCCATTATCCTCGCCCTCTTTATCTCCCTTGTCAACTGCCTCTGATGCCTTGCACAGGTACCGGATATCCTCCTTGGGATGATCTTTCCCCTTTCGGTCATGAAACCCCTGAGGGTCTTCGGATCCTTGTAATCTATCTTCAGAGAAGGATCGGTGCAGAACCTGCAGACCTTCCTCGCCGAATACCTTCTCCTGTAGGTTGAAACCTCCTTAGCCATCAAGAACCCTCCTCGGATGTTTTTTCTTCCCCTTCCTCTTCCTCAAGCCTCTTCAGTTTTATGGTCTGAAACCTCAGCACCTTCTCCTCCAGCTTGAGGCGCCTGTCTATCTCGCCCAGCCCTTCTGGATCCAGGGCATAGTTCAGGACCACATAGTAACCTTCCCGCAGTTTCTTTATCGGATAGGCAAGTCTCCTCTTGCCCCACTCATCCACCTTTGCAATCCTGCCCTTAAAGTCCTGGATAAGGGACCTGAGGCGGTCCATTATCTTCCTTCTCTCTTCCTCATCGGTTTCAGGGTGAAAGATCAACATCGTTTCGTAATACCTGATCATGTTACCTCCCTACTCGAAGTATTGAATTATTACCTTAAAAGGGCCCTCAAGTCAAGGGTCTTAAAGACCTGTGTAGAAGTGGAGGATATCACCATCCTGGACTATGTAGTCCCTCCCCTCTGACCTGAGCAGTCCCATCTCCCTTGCCCTTGCCTCCGATCCTGCCTTAAGGAAGTCTTCAAAGTGTATGACATCCACTTTTATAAAGGCCTTTGCAAAGTCTGTGTGGACCTTAGAGGCTGCCTCGATGGCCTTTCCGCCCCTTTTCAGCGTCCAGGCCCTCACCTCCTTCTTGCCCACTATGGTGTAGAAGGTTATGAGCCCAAGGGTCCTGTAGGCCCCCTTTATCAACCTCTCAAGGCCAAGCTCCTTTATCCCCAGTTCCTCCATGAAGGCCTCCCTTTCCTCCTTTGGCAGTTCCATGAGCTCGGCTTCGAGCTTTCCCTTTATGGGGATCACCTCCGCCCCTTCCTTTTCCATCACCCATTGCTCAAGGTCCCTGAGTCTATCCTCCTCCTCACCGATGTTTGCCACATACAGGACAGGCTTCCCGGTGATCAGGTTGAGACCCCTGAGACTCTCAGACGGCCTTATGCCCTGGAGCCTCAAAGGTATACCCCTTTCAAGGCCCTCCTTTACCCTCTCAAGCACCTCAAGTTCTGCCCTTGCCTCCTTTACGCCTGATTTCGCCTGCCTTGAGATCCTCTCCATCCTCCTTGTGACAACCTCCAGATCGGAGAGGATAAGCTCTGTATTCACCACCTCCACATCCCCGACAGGATCGACCCTGCCATGGACATGGGCCACATCCCTGCTCTCAAAACACCTGACCACATGGACAATGGCATCCACCCCCCTTATGTGGCTGAGAAACTGGTTGCCAAGTCCCTCACCCCTGCTTGCCCCTTTCACAAGACCGGCTATGTCAAAGAACTCGATGGTGGCAGGGACCACCCTTTCCGGTGAGAGGATCCTGGCTATCTCCTGAAGCCTCTCATCAGGCACCCCCACCACCGCAACATTGGGCTCTATGGTGGTGAAGGGGTAACCAGCCACCTCTGCCCCATGGCCTGAAAGGGCATTGAAGATAGTGGATTTGCCCGCATTGGGCAAACCCACTATGCCACAGGAGAGGGACATATCAGACGAGAAGGGGAGCTATAACCAGGGAGACTATGGACATGAGCTTGATAAGGATGTTCATGGAAGGACCCGATGTATCCTTGAAAGGATCTCCCACCGTATCCCCTACAACGGCTGCCTTGTGGGCCTCTGATCCCTTTCCTCCAAGGTTACCCTTCTCTATATACTTCTTGGCATTGTCCCAGGCACCGCCACCATTGGCCATCATCAGTGCAAGGAGCACACCTGTAACCGTAGCCCCTGCAAGCATCCCTCCAAGGGCAGCAGGACCGAGGATGAAACCAACCAGGACAGGGGCGATAACGGCTGTGAGACCAGGGACTATCATCTCCTTGAGGGCTGCCTTTGTGCTTATATCGATACACCTTGCCACATCAGGCTTCACCCCCTCCTTGCCCTCAAGAAGACCTGGTATCTCCCTGAACTGTCTCCTTATCTCCTTCACCATCTCAAAGGCAGCCCTTCCCACAGAGGTCATGGTAAGGGCACCTATGAAGAAGGGAAGGATACCCCCGATAAGGAGGCCTATAACCACATAGGGGTCGTTTATCACTATCCTCAAGAGCTCCTTCCCCTCGGAAGACAACTTTGAGTTTATGGCCTGGCTGTAAGCGGAAAAGAGGGCAAGGGCTGTCAATGCCGCCGATCCTATGGCAAAGCCCTTACCTATAGCAGCGGTGGTATTGCCAAGGGCATCGAGGCTATCGGTAATCTTCCTTGTATCCGGGCCGAGACCGGCCATCTCAGATATGCCACCTGCATTGTCTGCAATGGGACCATAGGCATCAACACTCATGGTGATCCCAACGGTGGCAAGCATCCCTACAGCGGATATACCTATACCATAGAGTCCTGCCGCATAGTTGGCAAGGAAGATGGCAATACAGATGATGAGGACAGGCAATGCCGTACTTTCAAGACCCACGGCAAGACCCGTTATTATGTTGGTTGCCGCCCCTGT
>WGFJ01000051.1 GCA_015492305.1 Deltaproteobacteria bacterium | reverse complement strand
TGTCCCTGCCTTCACTATGTCTATGGCCCCTACACTGCCACCCATATCCCCTATGGCGGTCATCACCCTGCCAAGCATGCCGGGCCTGTTGACTATCTCAAGCCTTACTGTGAAGCTATAGCTTGGTCCAACAGCCATCACTCTCTCTCAAGGGCAGGGATCCCGGGCCCTGCAAGCCCTTCTGGATCAAGGAGCCTCTCGGCCTCATCGGGTGAGAGCAATCCCTCTTCAATGGCCATATCCTTTATGGATCTGCCCTTTAAAAGGGCCTTTTTCGCAATCTCGGCAGCCTTGTTATACCCTATCCTGGGAGCGAGAACGGTTACAAGGGCAAGGCTCCTCTCTGCCCATAAGCGGCACATCCCTTCCTTTGCCCTTATACCCTTCACACACCTCCTTGCAAAGCCTTCTATCCCGTTTCTGAGGATCCTCAAGGAGTGGAGCAGGTTCCATGCAATCACAGGCATCATGACATTGAGCTCAAGCTGCCCTGCCTGGGAGGCCATGGCTACGGCAAGATCGTTACCCACCACCTGAAAGCAGATCATATCAAGGGCCTCGGCCATGACAGGGTTCACCTTTCCAGGCATGATGGATGATCCAGGCTGGACAGGGGGAAGCTCTATCTCGGACAGCCCTGTACCCGGACCGGAGGCCATAAGCCTTAGATCGTTTGCAATCCTTATAAGGTCAAGGGAAAGATCCCGCAATGCCCCTGAAAGCCTTGCGAAGGGGGCCATGGACTGCATGGCCTCGAAGAGGTCCTCAGCAAGGCAGAAGTCATGGCCAGTCTCCCTTGAAAGCTCTTCAACCATCCTCCTGGGATAGTCTGGATGGGCATTTATCCCTGTCCCCACAGCGGTGCCCCCGATGCCAAGGCAGGAAAGGTCACCCACCACCGCCTCAAGCCTCTCCCTGTGCCTCCTTACACAGGTGCTGTAGGCGTGGAACTCCTGGCCCAGGGTCACGGGCATGGCATCCTGGAGATGTGTCCTTCCAGCCTTGATAACCCCTCTGAACTCACGGGACTTCTCAA
The DNA here is from genome assembly GCA_015492305.1 of Deltaproteobacteria bacterium. Lineage (GTDB taxonomy): Bacteria > Desulfobacterota > GWC2-55-46 > S146-80 > S146-80 > S146-80. The sequence goes on along the minus strand of WGFJ01000051.1, from coordinate 20,683 downwards.
GGAAGGTGGAAGAGAGGAGATCAAGGGCCTTGAGGAGATCCTTCAGAGACTCGAGACAGGACAGGCGCATGGCTGTGGGAAAGACATCGTTTGTGGACTGGGACATGTTGACATGGTCGTTTGGGTGGACCATCGAATAGTCGCCCTTCCTTCCACCAAGGATCTCGATGGCCCTGTTTGCAATGACCTCGTTTGTGTTCATGTTCTGGGAGGTACCGGCCCCTGCCTGATACACATCCACAAGGAAGTGCCCATCCCACATGCCAGAGGCAACCTCCTCTGCGGCCTTTGAGATGACAGAGCCCAGCCCCTCATCAAGGAGCCCGAGATCGGTGTTCACCCTGGCAGCTGCCTTCTTTATGAGGGCAAGGGCCCTTATAAACTCCCTTGGGAGCCTCAGGCCACTTACGGGGAAGTTTTCGGCAGCCCTTGCGGTCTGGATGCCGTAATAGGCCCCTTCGGGGATGACCTTCTCACCAAGGGGGTCCCTCTCTACCCTACCTTTCCCCTTCAACGGTAAACTCCCGATGATCGCACCAGAAGCCTGATCTTACAAGGTAGTCGTGTTCCCACTCAAGGAGCTTTCTGTGCCCCTCCTCGACCTCCACCATGGTGGAGAAGAAATCCTTCTCTCTGTCAGAGGAGGCCTCCTCCAAGGCCCTTGAGTAGTATTCGATGGCCTTCCTCTCCACATCGATGCCGAACCTGAGGATCTCCTCATCACCGGGGTTATCCGAAAGCCAGCCCCTCACCTCCTCCATGGAGGGGAATACGGGAAGCCTCTCTCCCCCTATCCCCCTTCCAAGCTTCACGGCATCCCTGTAGGAAGGCCATTCACCACCATGGCTTAGATGCTCACCGAGCGATATGAGGGCCCTTATGTGGTCAAGCTCATCCTTGGCAAGTTGCCTCAAGACGGCCTTGCCCCTTTCATCCTTCACCAGCTCAGAGGCAAGGTTGTAAAAGGAAAAGCCCTCCACCTCTGTCTCTATGGCCCTGTTCAGCTCTTCCCTTATATCCCTCCCCATTGCTCACCCCCTGGCCTATCAAAAAATAAGGCCCCCTTCATAAAAAGGGGGCCTAAAGGGCTACCTCCCCTCAAGCAGGTACACAGGCATCGACGGGGCATACCTCAGCACACTTGGGAGAATCATAGTACCCCTCGCATTCCACGCACACATTTGGATCGATGACGTAGATGTCCCCTTCCTTCTCCCCAGGGCTTATGGCGTTTACCGGACACTCGGGTTCGCAGACCCCACAGGCTATGCAGTCCTCAGTGATCTTAAGTGCCAATTTCCTCACCACCTTTCTTTGTGGATTTGGACCGGATGAAGGCCACTATTATAATCCTTTCTCCTTGGAGAGGCAAGAGGGCTTTTCACTTTCTCCCTGTATCCGTCTTTCCCGCCTTCTCCTCCTCAATCTTGTGTTCCAGGGCCTCTCCCCTTATCTTTATCCTGCAAGGTTCACAGATGGTCTCCTCGGAAGGCTTACCGCATATGGTGCATACCTTCTCCTTCTTCTTTTTCCCTTCTTTGGCCATGTCATTTCCCCCTTTAAAGATTTGGTTCTCCCAGCTCCCTCAGTCCTCCTGAAGGTACTCGCTGTTGTAAAGGTCTTCAAGACGCCTTATGTGCTTCAGCTCCTCCTCTGCAAGGGCCTCAAACATGGCCTTGGTGGCAGGATTCTCCACAACCCTTGCAGCCTGGACGTAGAATTGGTGGGACATCTTCTCCTTCTCCATGGCTATCTTCAAGGCCTCGGCTGGTGTTGTGTCCTTGGTTATCATCTCAACCTCCTTAGGGTTTTAATCTCTATGCCCCATTATAAGGAGCCTTGGCTCTGTCATCTCCTGAATGGCGTATCGCACCCCCTCCCTCCCGAAACCGGACATCTTCACTCCACCGTAAGGCATGTGGTCCACACGATAGGTGGGGATATCATTGACAACCAGCCCTCCAACCTCTATCCTCTCATAGGCGTACAGGATATTGTCCATATCCCTTGTGAATATCCCTGCCTGAAGGCCGTAAGGGGAATCGTTTACCATGGCCACCGCATCCTTTATATCCTCATACGGTTCCACAATGGCAACAGGGGCAAACACCTCCTCGCAGGATACCTTCATACCCGTCCTTGTCCCTGTGAGGATCGTGGGCTCAAAGAAGGGGTCCATCCTCTTTCCGCCCTTAAGGAGGACCGCCCCTGCCTCAATGGCCTCCCTGACCCATTCCTCTGTCCTTCTCAAGGCCCCCTCATCTATCATGGGGGCAAGGGTGGTATCTTCATCAAGGGGATCACCCGCCTTGAAGTCCTCAGAAGCCCTGATGAAGGCATCCCTGAAGGAAGGGAAGATGTCCCTGTGGACATACACCCGCTGGACAGAGATACATATCTGCCCTGCGTAGGAGAAGGCACCGGCAGCGCATCTCCTGGCCGCATATTCGATGTCGCTGTCTCTGTGGACTATAACAGCGGCATTCCCTCCAAGCTCAAGGGTCACCTTCTTACGCCCCACCTTGCCCTTCATCGCCCATCCAACCCTGGCACTCCCTGTGAAGGTGACCATCTTTATCCTCTCATCCCCAAGGTACTCCTCCACCACCTCCACAGGGGCCAGGACCACACTCATCGCCCCCTTCGGCAGACCGCAGCCCTCAAAGATCTCTGCAAGCAAAAGGGCGGTCAGAGGGGTCCTTGGAGAAGGCTTCACTATTATGGTGTTCCCGCTTGCAAGGGCAGGGGCCACCTTATGGGCCACAAGGTTAAGGGGGAAGTTGAAAGGCGTGATCCCCAGTATGACCCCGATGGGAAAGGGCCTCACCACCCCTATCCTCCCTTCAGAGCCGGGAACAAGGTCAAGGGGGATCACCTCCCCTCCCATCCTCTTTGCCTCCTCCATGGCGATGGTGAAGGTGTTTATCGCCCTTCCCACCTCAATCCTTGCATCCCTTATGGGCTTTCCAGACTCAAGGGAGATGGTCCTTGCCACCTCCTCCATCCTCTCCCTGAGCCCTGCGGCTATCCTGCCAAGGGACTCGGCCCTTCTGTAGGAGGGGAGGGACCTCATCTCCTCAAAGGCCTCAAGGGCACAAACAAGGGCCCTCTCAAAGCCCTCCTTTCCGGCAAGGGGCACCTTCCCTATGACCTCACCGCTGTAAGGGTTTCTCACCTCCAAACCCTCATTGCTTCCCATCCATTCCCCGCCTATATAGAGCCTGTAACCCTTCATGATCATCTTCTATCAAGACCACCCTTCAGGGGAGGGCCTTTACCTTCTAACCTTTTAGATCCACCATGTCAAGCCCTCCTGGAACAGGTTCTATCCCTTGATATTCCCGATGGGCTTCAGCTTCACAACCTTCCTCGATATACCTATCCTGTCCACCGCCTCAACCACATCGTCTATGTTCTTGTAGGCAAAGCCAGCCTCCTCTGCAAGGCCCGACATGGTCACGGCCCTCACATAGATCCCCCTCTCCTCCATCCTCTGCCTCAGCTCAGAACCCCTTATCTGCCTCTTCGCTGCATGCCTTGACATGGTCCTTCCAGAGCCATGGGCGGTGGAGCCGAAGGACTCCTTCATTGCCTTCTCCGTGCCCACAAGGAGGTAGGAACCTGTCTCCATGGACCCTCCGATTATGACGGGCTGTCCCACCTCCCTGTAGATCTCGGGTATCTCCGGATGACCAGGGCCAAAGCTCCTGGTTGCACCCTTCCTGTGGACAAGGACCTCCATCTCCTCCCCGTCCACCACATGCCTTTCCACCTTTGCTATGTTATGGGCCACATCGTAGACCACCTCAAGACCAAGGTCCCTCGGATCCCTGTGGAAGACGTCGCTCAGTACCTCCCTTACCCTGTGGAGGATTACCTGCCTGTTCACAAAGGCAGCATTTGCCGCACAGACCATGGCCTTGTAGTAGTCCTGCCCCTCAGGGGAGGTGAAGGGGGCACAGGCAAGCTCTCTGTCCCTCACCTTTATGCCGTACTTTGGCATGGCCGAGTCAAAGACCTTGAGGTAGTCGGTACCTATCTGATGGCCAAAGCCCCTTGAACCGCAGTGGATCATCAGCACCACCTGATCCTCCCTTATACCGAATACCCTGGCCACTTCAGGATCGAATATGCTCTCCCCCTTTACGATCTGCACCTCAAGGTAGTGGTTGCCTGAACCGAGGGTGCCCATCTGGGCAAGCCCCCTCTCGATCGCCCTCTTGCTCACCTTTGATGGATCCGCACCGGGGATGCGGCCGTAGCTCTCTATCCTCTCCCTGTCCTCCTCCCACCCATAGCCCTTCTCGATGCACCAGTCCACACCCTTCACCATCACCTCTTCGAACTCCGAAGGGGTGAGCCTGAGCAATCCCTTTGCCCCCACACCTGCCGGTATCCTGTGGAAGAGCCTGTCAACAAGCTCCTTTACCCTTGGCTGGACCTCCTCCACCGTGAGATCCGTCCTCACAAGCCTCATGCCACAGTTTATATCGAATCCTATCCCACCAGGGGAGATCACGCCTCCATCGGTCCTGAAGGCAGCCACCCCGCCTATGGGAAACCCGTAACCCACATGGCCATCGGGCATGCAGAGGGCAGCCCTTACAATGCCGGGAAGGCATGCAACGTTTGTTATCTGCTCGAAGACGCCCTCTTCCAGGTTGTTCACGATCTTCTCTGTCCCGAAGATAAGGGCAGGTACATTCATCCCCTCCTTCTCGGTCTTCGGTATCTCCCACACATATTCAGAAATCCTCTTGAGCCTCATGGGAAATCACCTCCTATATGTCGAGGACCACCCTCGCGTAGAAACGACCGTTCCTCTTCTTCACCTCGAACTGATGGAGTGTGACAGCCTTCACATCCCTCCCGAGTTCCCCTTCATACTCCCCTATAGGTTGACCATAGATCCTCCCCTTGAGGGAGGAATCCTTAACCATTATATCAAATCTGGAGAACAAAAGCCCTTCAGAATCCTTAAGAAAGATGAGTTCCTCAAGGAATGAGAAGAGAAGCATATCAAGCCCTTCGGCCTTGATCTCTATATCCCTTCTCACCACAGGCCTTATCTTGCCCACATCAGCCATGACCGCCTCTGTTGCCAGGGCAGAGGCAACAAAGAGTTCCTCCACCGTATCGGCCTCCACCTCAAACCCCACATCGGTAAAGCAGAGGTCCTCAACGAATCTGTAGGAATAGGCCATGTCAGACCCCTGAGAGGGCCTTTATTATCTCCCTCATGAAGGCGGGCAGATCCTCTGGCTTCCTTGAGGTTATGAGTCTGCCATCCACAACCACCTCCTCATCCAGGAACTCCGCCCCTGCATTCACCATATCGTCCTTTATGGCAGAGAAGGCCGTGGCCCTCTTGCCCTTGAGGATACCCGCAGATATGAGGACCCATCCACCATGGCATATGGCTGCAACGACCTTGCCCTGGTCATAGGCCTTCTTCACAAGGCCCACCATCTCGGGATACCTCCTTATGATGTCAGGGGCATACCCACCAGGCACTATCACCCCGTCTATCTCATCAGGGTTCACCCTGTCTGCCGGAAGATCGGCCTCTATGGGGTATCCGTACTTGCCACGAAACTCCTTTGCCCTCCCCGAACCAACAGCATACACCGTAGCCCCTTCCTCCTTCAGCCTCATGTAGGGGTACCAGACCTCAAGGTCCTGATAGAGATCCTCCACAAGGATGACCACCTTCTTGCCCTCAAGGGACATAGGATCACCTCCCTTTTTTAGTAGAGTCTGTCCTCTCTGTTCACAAAGGAAAGGCCCTTGAGCTCCACCGCACCAAGGCCCTTTTGCTGGATGAGGACCTTGAAGGTATCACCAAAACCCGGCATAAAGAGGCTCTTGAGGGCCATCCTGCCCTCAAGGTCATCCTCTCCGAGGGATGAAAGCTCCTCAAGGACACCAAGGCCTATAAGGAAGCTTCCCTGATCGGTAAAGCCCACCACCTCAAGGCCCACCTCCCTGCCCTCCCTTGCAATGGCGGTGAAGTTCACATGGCATGTGATATCCTGCCTGCCCACCCTCCTGTAGGGGTCCCTATCCACCCTCTGCCTGTGATGGCAGAGCATCGTCCCCTCCATATGCCTCTCGCTGTAAAGCTCCCTCTCGGGAAGACCATAGTCGATGGTCACAACAAAGCCCTCTGGCATGGAAGTGCCGATCTTTCTCATCCACTCCATGGCCTCAAGGCAGACCTCAAGCTCCATCCCCTTGATGAGCCTCACACCCCTCAATGCCTCCTCAAGGGCCGTTGTGGAAGGAGGGCCAAGGAGATCACAGAACCCTCCATCCTTCCAGCCCACATATACCTCCTTTATCCCCTCATCACAGACCCTCAGCCTGTGGAAGGGCAGGGCATCAAAGAACTCGTTGCTTATGACGATCCATGGACCTTGCCCTTCTATCCCATCCACATCCTCACTCCACCTCACCCCCTCCAGAGGGGCAGGGCTCCTCTTCTCCACGATCCAGTACTCCCGGTGGAGAAGTCCCCTCTCATCGAGGACCGGGAGGATCTGGCTGGCAAGCCTTCCCTTGCCACCGCCAAGCTCGACTATGGTGACCCTTCCCCTCCCCATCAACTCCCACATCTCAAGGATCTGGTGGGCAAGGGCCTTTCCGAAGAAGGGATGTATCTCAGGACTTGTTACAAAGTCTCCCTCCCTTCCCACAGGATCATGTGTGGTGTAGTAACCATGGGCAGGATGGTAGAGGGCCATCCTCATGAACTCTGCGAAGGGTATGGGTCCCCTTTCCTCTATGCCCTTCCTTATCTCTTCCACCAGTGCCTCCATGGGGTTAGCTTATCACAGTAAAGTTTAAGGGGTCAACTCAATGAGATTGACAAAAGGCAGGGAAGGGCATATCCTTTTTCCAGAAAGACAGGGAGGGTGAGATATGGAAGCAAAGCCAAAGCCTGAAAAAAGGGAGGTGGAGTTCTACTTCTGGATCCATCACGCCATAAGGAAGTATGTGGAGATCGTGATGGATCTCATACTCATAGGTCTTATCCTTGTTACATTCGTCCTCATAGCAAAGAGCATATACACCCTCTGGATAGGCCTCTACAGGGAGACGAACATACACGAGATACTCTCGGAGATGATGTTCATCTTCATACTCATAGAGGTGGTGAGGCTCCTCATAATATACCTCGAATTTCACAAGGTGGCCCTCGATGCCATCGTGGAGATCACCATAGCCTCTGCCCTGAGGGAACTGATCCTCAAAGGAGTCCTTGAGGTAAAGCCCCTCATCCTTGCGGTGGTCTCCCTCTTCATCCTCATCCTGGGGTTGCTTCTGAGGTTCGGGAACATAAGACACGTACCAGGGGAGGTGTTTACAAAGTACAGGCCCTTCTTCAGGAGAAAGGAGGCCCCGGGAGGCAAACCTTGACAACCTTTTTGACACTCTGTTATGGTTATATAGCTTAGCACTCTACAGACAGGAGTGCCAGTCATGTTTGAAGGGCTCACAGAGAGGGAAGGCAACATACTCTACGCAGTGATAAATGAGTATATCGCATCTGCGGCACCCATAGCCTCCCAGACCATTGTGGATACCTACAAGATCGGCCTCAGTTCAGCCACGGTAAGGAACATAATGGCCTCCCTTGAGGAGAAGGGATACCTCATCCAGCCCCATACCTCGGCAGGGAGGATACCAACGGAAAAGGGGTTCAGGTTCTATGTGGATACCTATCTCAAGAAGAGGAGCCTTGGCAGGGAGGAACAGGAAAGGATAAAGAGATCCTACAACCTGGAGGGTATGGATATAGAGGAGGTTGTGAAGGAGACATCAAGGGTCCTCTCCATATTCTCCCACTACCTCGGGGTGGTCCTTGCCCCGGAGCTTACGAATATCTCCATAAAGAGGTTCGAGTTCATCCATGTGAAGAAGAACTATATCCTGGTCATACTCGTTTCATCCTGTGGTGTCCTATACAAGCAGCTTGTCAGGGTGGACGAAGACCTGAAGCAGGATGGCCTTGACAGGATGGCAAATTTCCTCAACTCCATCGCCTCTGGTCTCACCCTGAAGGAGGCAAAAAGAAGGGTGATAAAGGAGATGAAGAAGGAAAGGAGCCGCTTCGACAGGCTCCTGAAGAAGGCCCTTGAGATCAGCAAATCCGCCATAAACGCAGCCTCAAGCAAGAAGGAGGTCTACATCGAGGGCAGATCCAACATCCTGAGCCAGCCTGAATTCAGGAACCTTCAGAAGATGGAGGCCCTCCTCAAGGCGGTGGAGGAGAAGGGAACCATCCTGAAGATCCTTGATAAGTGTCTGAAATCAGGGGATCTCCGTGTATTCATAGGCTCGGAAAACCCGGGTGAAGGGATCCGCACCTGCACCGTCATCGCTGCACCTTACGGGACGGAGGAGGAGATCCTCGGGACCCTCGGGGTAATAGGTCCTGTGCGGATGGACTATGAGCGGATCATCCCGCTTGTGGAGTACACTGCGGCCCTTGTGGGAAGGATGATATCCATGGAGGAAGCACTCTAAAGGGGGAAGGGATGGAGGAAGGCAAGGGAAAGGGACAGGAAGAGATCAGGAAGAGGAGTCACAGGACCCTCAGGGAGAGGATCAAGGAACTGGAGAAGGCGGTGGAGGAGAAGAAGAAAGAGGCAGAGGCGAATTATGACCGGTTCTTGAGGCTCTATGCCGAGTTTGAGAACTACAAGAAGCGGATGGAGAAGGAGAAGGAAGAACTTATAAGATTCGCCAATGAGGAACTGGTGAAGGAGCTTCTGCCCGTTATCGATAACCTTGAGATGGCCCTTGATCAGGCAGACTCTTCAGAAAAGGAGGCCCTTAAGAAAGGGGTGGAACTCACACTCCAGCAGCTCCTTTCGGTCCTGAAGAAGTTTGGCCTTGAACAGGTAGAGTCAAAGGGCAAGACCTTCGACCCTAACAAACACGAAGCCGTTGCCGTTGCAGAAAGCGAGGAGCACGAAGAGGGGATTGTCATCGAAGAACACAGAAAGGCCTACCTCTTCAAGGACAGACTCATCCGCCCTGCCCTTGTAACCGTCTCAAAAGGCAAGACCGGAGAGGGAGAGGAGCGTCCTTCCAACTGATCCCCTCTTAAGTTGAGGATATGGCTAAAAAGGATTACTACGAGATCCTCGGTGTCAGCAGAAACGCCTCTGAAGAAGAGATCAAGAAGGCCTACAGGCGTCTGGCAATGCAGTACCACCCGGACAGAAACCCTGGCGATAAGGAGGCAGAGGAGAAGTTCAAGGAGATAAACGAGGCCTACGAGGTCCTGAGGGACCCTGAAAAGAGGGCTGCCTATGACAGATTCGGCAGCATAGGTGAAGGGGCCTACGAGGGGTTCAGGGACTTTGGAGACTTTGGATTCACGGCAGACTTCCAGGACCTTTTCGGAGACCTCTTCGGGGAGTTCTTCGGCACAAGCCGCAGAAGGAGGCAGAGGGGAGCAGACCTCAAGTATGACCTTGAGATCTCCTTCGAGGAGGCTGCCTTCGGGACGGAGAAGGAGATAAAGATCCCGAAGATGGAAAGGTGTGGCCGGTGCAGGGGTTCAGGGGCAAGGCCCGGGACCGCACCCACCATATGCCCCACCTGCGGAGGAAGGGGACAGGTGAGGTATCAGCAGGGGTTCTTCAGCATCTCCAGAACATGCAGCACCTGTAACGGGGAAGGCAAGGTCATAAGGGATCCATGCCCCTCTTGCTCAGGCACAGGGAGGGTAAGGACTGTAAAGACCATAAAGGTGCGCATACCGGCCGGTGTTGACACAGGCACAAGGCTGAAGATAAGCGGTGAAGGGGAATCAGGCATCCATGGAGGCCCCCCTGGTGACCTCTATGTGGATATCATTGTTCGCCCCCATCCCCTCTTCAAGAGGGAGGACAACAACATCATCTGCGAGGTCCCGATCACCTTTCCCCAGGCGGCCCTGGGGGCAGAGATAGAGGTTCCCACCCTGGAGGGAAAGGTCAAGATGAAGATCCCCCCGGGCACCCAGAGTGGAAGCGTCTTCAGGTTGAAGGGAAAGGGGATACCCGATATCCATGGCTATGGAAGAGGGGACGAGCATGTGATCATAAAGGTTGTGACCCCTACAAGGCTCACGGAGAGGCAGAAGGAACTCCTCAGGGAGTTCGATGCCCTGAGCCAGGAAGAGAGCAATCCCACCATAAAGGGCTTCTTCGAAAAGATCAAAGACCTCTTCGGGTAGAGGGGTCCTGTGGCAAAGATCCTTGCACATATACTCCTCTCCCTCCTGATAATCCTTCCCCATAGTCTGTGGGCCCAGGAAAGAGAGGGAAAGGTCCCCATAGGCGTCATCCTTCCCCTGAGCGGGAGGTATAAGGACTTCGGTGAGGCCACACTGAAGGGCATCCTCCTTGCCGCCGGGATCTTCGGAGAAAAGGACACACCTGTGGAGATCCTTGTAGAGGATTCGAAAGGGGACCCGGGCCTTGCAAGGGTGGCCGTGTACAACCTCTACAGAAGAGGGGCTGCAGCCATCCTTGGCCCCCTGCTCAGCAGCGTATCCATAAAGGCAGCAAAGGAAGCCCAGATGGTCAGGGTACCCCTTGTGACCTTCTCCCAGGTTGAAGGCATCAGCTCTGCAGGGGATTACATATTCCAGAACTCCATGACTCCATCCTCCCAGGCAAAGGCCCTGGCAGGATTCGCTGTAAACCAATTGCTCCTCACCGATTTTGCCATCCTCTATCCCAACACATCCTACGGCATCACCCTTGCCTCCCTCTTCGAAAAGGAGGTGGAAAGACTCGGTGGCAGGGTGGTAAGGAAACTGAAGTACAGGAAGGAGAAGACCGATTTCTCCCGGGAGATAAGGAGACTCTTTCTCATAAGGGAGGAGAAGGACGAAAGGGGGAAACCCCGACTCACCCCCCCTGTAGTTGACTTTGAAGCCCTTTTCATACCGGACTATGCGGAGAGGGCAGGCCTCATCGCCTCCCAGCTTGCCTTTTACGATGTAAGGGACCTCCAGCTCCTGGGAACGAACGGATGGCATTCACCAAGGCTCTTCAAGTTCGGAAACAGATACGTGGAAGGGGCCGTATTCACAGACGGTTTCGCTGTAGAAAGCAATGACCAGGAGGTAAAGGCCTTCGTAAAGGACTTCTTCAGGGAATACGGATACAAGCCAGGCATCCTCGAGGCCCAGGGCTATGAGACGATGAAGATCCTCCTTTCCATCCTTGAAGAGAACCCGGAAGCCAGCAGGGAGGATATCAAAGACTGGCTCCTCTACCGTATCTATCGCTTCCCGGGGCTTACCGGCTACATCTCCTTTGACATAACCGGAAGGGCTGTAAAGGGCATGTACATACTGAAGGTGGAAGGGGAGAGTATAAAGATCCTTAAGGATAAAAACTAACCAGAGAGGGGGAGAAGATGGAAGGCTTCAGTCACCTTGACAAGGAAGGAAAGGCAAAGATGGTGGACATAAGTGAGAAGGCCCCGACCCTGAGGGTGGCTGTTGCATCCGGCACGGTCCGGATGAAGGCAGAGACCTTCAGGAAGATCATGGGCCACGAGATTGCCAAGGGGGATGTCCTCGGTGTATCCAAGATTGCAGGCATAATGGCCGCCAAAAAGACATCTCACCTCATACCCCTGTGTCATCCCATAAACATCACCGATGTATCCATCACCTTCATACCCCTGGAGGAGGAGAGCAGGATAGAGATCCAGGCTGAAGTGAAGACCCTTGACCGCACAGGTGTTGAGATGGAGGCCCTCACAGCCGTATCCGTAGCTGCCCTCACCATATACGACATGTGCAAGGCAGTGGACAAGGAGATGGAGATCGAAGGGATAAGGCTTCTCAAAAAGAGCGGAGGGAGGAGTGGCACCTTCGAAAGGAAACAACCTTAAATATATTTACTTCTCTGCCGATTCAGTATATAATGGCCAAATCAAATCCTCATGATGAAGGAAGAGATGGAAAGGGAAAAGCTCGAATACTTCAGGACCCTCCTTACCGAAAGGCTCGAAGAACTCCTGCGGAATGCAGAAGCCACGGCCCACAACATGTCTTCCCGTGAGACAGAGGGCTTCCCTGATCCCGCAGACAGGGCCCTCCTTGAAACCGACAGGAACCGCCTCCTCCGTATAAGGGACAGGGAGAGAAAGCTCATCGCCAAGATAAAGGAGGCCCTCAAGAGGATCGACGAAGGGACATTCGGCATATGTGAAGGCTGCGGGGAAGAGATATCCATCAAGAGGCTGGAAGCAAGACCTGTCACCACCTACTGCATCGAGTGCAAGAAGAAGGAAGAGGAGAGGGAGAAACTCAGGGGCCTTTGATCTACACCAGACCCTTCGACCATTCATCCCTTTAAGGTCATGCCATGTCAGAACTGAGAAAGGATCCAATAGTAGGCAAATGGGTCATCATCTCTGTGGAAAGGGGCAAGAGGCCCTCGGAGTTTGTAAGGAAGAGCCTTCCTGCACGGAGCGGTTTCTGCCCCTTCTGCCCTGGCAACGAGGATAAGACCCCTCCAGAGATCATCGCTTACAGACCGACAGGTACACCTCCTAACACACCAGGATGGACATTGAGGGTTGTGCCCAACAAGTTCCCTGCCCTCCGGATAGAGGGTGATCTCGAAAGGGCAGGCGAAGGTGTCTATGACCGCATGAACGGTGTCGGGGCCCATGAGGTCATCATTGAGTCACCAAACCATGCAGATACCCTTGCTACCATATCGGAAAAGGCCTTTGAAGACCTCCTGTGGGCTTACAGGGACAGGATCATAGACCTCAAACGGGACAGGCGGCTCAAATATGTGCTCATCTTCAAGAACCAGGGTGAAGAGGCCGGGGCAACCCTTGAACACACCCATTCACAGCTTATAGCCCTCCCTGTGGTCCCCAAGAGGGTGCAGGAAGAGCTGGATGGTTGCCTCAAATACTTCAACTACAAGGAACGTTGCATATTCTGTGACATCATAAGGCAGGAACTCCTCCAGAGAAACAGGGTGGTCTCTGAAAACCAGGACTTCCTCTGCATCACACCCTATGCCTCAAGATCACCCTTTGAGACATGGATACTACCCAAGAGACACACATCGGCCTACGAGAATGCCCAGAAGAACGAGTATCAGAGCCTTGCCCAGATATTCAGGGATACCCTGAAGAGGCTCGACAAGGTCCTTGAGAACCCGCCTTACAACTTCATGCTCCACACAGCCCCTCTGAACCACGGTGAGAGCGAATACTTCCACTGGCATTTTGAGATACTCCCAAAACTGACCGAAGTTGCAGGCTTTGAGTGGGGTTCGGACTTCTACATAAACCCCACACCACCTGAAGAGGCAGCAAGGTTCCTCAGGGAGGCAACCCTTGAATGACACCCTATAGATCCCTGGAAAGGCTGAAGGCCCTCCGAAGCCCTGTAGATCTCGGGACAATCCTAAATACCCTCCTCTGCCTCTTCCCACCGGAGACCCAGATCACCCTCTACAGACTGGACAGGGAGGCAGAAAGACTCATACGCATGAACGGTGCCGGAAAGGGATGGGAACGGTCCGAAAGCCACTACCCCATGGAAGGGACCCTGCCAGGCCTTGCCGTAAAAGACAGGGCACCTATCCATCTCAGGGAAGGTGGTAGGGAGAGGCCCCCTCATCTAATGGACCATGGCATGAAAGGCTTTGAAGACAATCTCTACATCCCCATCCTGGAGGAAGGGGATGTGGAAGGTCTCCTCATTGTAAGATCCATGGAAAGGGGGATAACCGCCCCTGAAGGGACCATCAAGATGGTATCCTCCTTGGTGGGGGCCTTCCTCAGCCTCACAGACAGATTCTGCATGTACAGGAAGAGCCTTATAGAACTGATCCTCCTTGAAGAGGTAACCCGAAACCTCATCAGGTACACAACCGATCTGGACAGGCTCCTCTTCGTTATCCTCACAGCGGTAACAGCAGGGGATGGGCTTGGATTCAACAGGGCCACCTTCTTCACTTTCAACGAGAGGATGGAAAGGCTCGAAGGGGTAGCAGGGATAGGGCCTTCAAGCCCAGAAGAAGCCCAAAGGGTGTGGAAGGAGACCGAGGGACAGGGGCTCAGAAGGCTCATATCCGCCACTGAAAGGGGAGGATTCAAGGAGGAAGGGTTCAACAGGTATGTGAGGTCCCTCAAGTTCGACCTCAAAGAGGGGTCCCTACTCAGGGAGGTAGTGGAGAGGAAGATACCCTATAAGGTGGAAAGGGGAGAGTGCCCTTACCACTGCGATGAGATCATCAGGTCTTTAGGTACGGATAGCTTTGCGGTACTTCCCATAACAGGGCTCAACAGGGTCCTGGGTGTCCTCATCGTGGACAACCTCTACACAAAGAAACCGATCCTTGAAGAGGACATAGACACCCTTATGGCCATCTGCAGGCAGGCAGGCCTTGCGATGGAGAATGCCCTCCTTTACATAAGGCTCAAAGAGGCCAATAGAAAGATAACAGAGGCGCAGGCAAGGCTGCTACACAACGAGAAGATGGTTGCCCTTGGAGAGATGGCAGCAGCCCTTGCCCACAGCATAAGGAATCCCCTTGTTTCCATAGGAGGATTCGTAAGGAGGATAAGGAAAGGTGTAAGCCCTGAGACATTTGAGGCCTACCTCCAGAGGGTTGAAAAGGAGGTGAGAAGGCTCGAAAGGATGCTGGACGATATCCTCACCTTCTCCCAGAAAAAGGAATTCACCTTTGAGGAATGCAGGGTGGATGAGATCGTGGAAGAGGCCCTCTCCATCATGGAAGAAGAACTCAGGGAAACGGGCATAGAGGTCGTGCAGGATATGGATCCTGCCATCCCTGCTATCAGAGGAGAGAAGGGCCAACTCCTTCAGGCCCTCCTCAACATCCTCTGGAATGCAAGACAGGCCATGCCTGAAGGAGGAACCCTCACCATAAGGGCATACCCTGATGAGGAGGGGATAAACATAGAGGTTGAGGACACAGGAGGAGGGATACCACCAGAGATAGTGGGCAACATCTTCAACCCCTTCTTCACGACAAAGAAAAACGGCACAGGCCTTGGTCTGCCCATAGCCCACACCATCATAAAGAACCACGGGGGAGAGATAGGGGTAAAGAACATGCCTGGCAAAGGTGCCATCTTCGTCATAAGGCTTCCCCTTCCGGCCCGGGATAAGGCATCCACCCCCAGGGCCTCTTCTCAATAAATAAAACGTGGAAAAGGCAGGAAAGTGGTGATAAGATTAGGTAAGGATGAAGAGGATACTTGTTGTAGACGATGAAGAGGGCATAAGGCTCCTCTACAAGGCTGACCTTGAAGACGAGGGCTTTGAAGTGGATCTTGCCTCTTCAGGGAAGGAGGCCCTGCGCAAGATAGAGGAGGGCAACTTCGATCTCGTCACCCTTGACATAAAGATGCCTGATATAAGCGGCATAGAGCTTCTGCGGAAGATAAAGGAAAGGTTCAGGAACCTTCCTGTTGTCCTCTGCACCGCCTATCACCACTACAAGCAGGACTTTGGCACATGGGCAGCAGATGCCTATGTGGTAAAGTCCTCTGACACAGGGGAACTCATAAGGACCATAAAGGGGATTTTGCAAGAAAAGCCATGATAGTGATGACAGGGGCCGCAGGCTTTGTGGGAAGGAACCTTTTGAGGGCACTCAGGGAAGAGGGCATGGAAGTGAGGTGTGTGGTGAGGAGCGAAAGGGGGGCAGAGTTTGTAAAGGATCTTGGTGCCTACCCTGTTCATGGGGATGTCACCGACAGAGACTCACTCCTCAGGGCTGTGGAAGGGGCAGATACAGCCATCTCCCTTGTGGGTATACTATTCGAATCGGGAAAGGCCACATTCAAGGCCATCCATGTGGATGGGGTGAGGAACTACATAGAGGCCTGCAAGGAGAAGGGGGTAAAACACTTCATCCATGTGAGCGCCCTTGGAACGAGGCCAGATGCCCGCAGCAAATACCACCAGACCAAGTGGGAGGCAGAAGAGATCATAAGGCACTCATCCCTTGACTACGCCATTTTCAGGCCCTCTGTGATCTTCGGAAGGGAAGACAACTTCGTGAACCTCTTTGCAAGGATAATAAGGATATCACCCATCATAAACATACCAGGATCGGGAAGGAACAGGATGCAACCCGTCTATGTGAAAGACCTTGTGAGGGCTATGGTCATGGCGGTGAAGGACGGAAGATACCTGGGCAAGACCTACGAGATAGGAGGAAGGGACATCCTCACCTTCGAGGAGATAATAGATACCATCTGCAAGGTCCTTGGGAAGAGGCGGATAAAGGTCCACATCCCCCTTTCACTCCTCAGACCAGGGGCGTGGATCATGGAGACCCTCCTTCCAAGACCCCTTTTGACGAGGGACCAGATACTCATGCTCGAAGAGGACAATATAACCACAGAAAATGCACTTCCAGAGGTCTTCGGGATAGAGCCAACAGGCTTTGAAGAGGGCATAAGGACATACCTTAGCTGAGGTGGGGGGTTAGCTCAGCGGGAGAGCGTCGCGTTCGCAACGCGAAGGTCGGGGGTTCGAATCCCCTACCCTCCACCAGAAAAATCAAGCAAATACAAGGTGTTATAAACCATACCCTCCTATCGTATATGCCTTTCTCCATCAGACTGTGGCAGATTTGTGACAAGCTCCCTCTCAAACCTTTCAATACCAAGCCTTAAGGAGTGGGTGGAGTGGTGAGCGTATCTCTGGGTGGTCCTGATGTCCTTATGGCCCAGGAGTTTTGAGATGGTGTAAAGATCTACCCCTGCCTGTGCCAGCCGTGTCCCGTAGGTATGTCTCAGGTCGTGGATCCTGAGATTTTTTATGCCCGCCTTTTCGCATGCCTTCTTAAAGGCCCTTCTCAGGTTAGAAGGATCAAGAGGTCTTCCTTCAGGAGAGGTGAGTACGAAGTCATTGCTTAAGTGTCTCACCTTCGCCCTTCTCTTCAACAACTCAAAGACCTTCTGGTTCATCGGAATGACAAGGGGTTCATTGTTCTTCGTCCTGGTCTGTCCTGTTCCACCAATATAGATGAGCCTCCTGAAGAGATCCACCTGACTCCACTTAAGGGAGATGATGTTTCCAAGCCTCATCCCCGTCCATGTGGCAAAGACGATGAAGTCCTTAAGTGCGGTAGTCACTAAAAGCGTTGACAGGTGGCCTTCTGGCCTTGTGACTACACCACTTCTTTTATCCCCTTCCCTCTATAGATATTGTCTGCACAGGTCAAGCCTATCCATCTTTACTCCTTCCTGAGGCTGTGATATTATTGTCATAGTTGTCTGCGGAGGTGTATTATGAAAACAGCAAGGAGATATATTGGCAAGGTGCTTCCTGATGGACACCTTTCTTTGCCCGAAGATGCTGCAGCCGATGTAGGAAAGGTCTTTGAAGTCATATTGATACCTGTGGAAGAGACTGATATCTATACCTATGCAGAGACAATAGCAAGGGAGAAGGGATTCCCAAAACTTACCGAAGAAGAAATAGAAAGGATTATCCATGAATCAAGAGGCATTGGTTGAAGCGGGTTGTTCTTGATACCAATATACTCATTTCCGCCCTTTTCTGGAAAGGATATCCAAGGATTATCTATGATTTAATACGGAACAAGAAGGTTATCATGCTTATGAGTGTTGAAATGGAAAAGGAGTTTATACGTGTTATGGGTTATAAAAAGTTTGGCTTGACACCCCAGGAGATTATACCCGTTGTCAGAGACATGAGATGGCACTCGGAATTTGTGAACACAACTACCAGGATCAGAGCAATAGAAGCTGACCCTACAGACAATATTTTCCTTGAATGTGCAGTAGACGGCAAAGCAGACTATATCATATCTGGAGATAGACACCTTCTTGCTCTTGGTTCATTCAGAGGGATACCGATAGTAAGAGCAAAAGATTTTCTCGTTAAAGAGGGCTTTGCTGAAGAGTGATAACACTGAAATCGACTTTCATTTTACTGTGTCAGATTTGTGCCATAAGGTTGCTGAAAGGATGGAATTCCTGGAATGGATGGAATCATAGCAATGCCTTATAACTTATTGATTTTAAAGAAGAAAGGGGAGACCAGACCACTTTCAAGCCCTTGTGATTTTCTGGCCTTTTTGCCTTCGCAACGCGAAGGTCGGGGGTTCGAATCCCCTACCCTCCACCAGAAAAACACATGTAAAGGTCTCACCCAGCACTCCCTTGCGCAGACAGCTGGATCCTTCTTATTACATCCTCATCTGGCATAGAGTCTTCACCATATAAATCTTCAAACCCGAAGTGTTGCAGGATATCAAGCCCCTCATCGATAATATGAGGGGGAATTTCATCTTTCCACGATGTAATAGGGGAAGTACCGGCTAACAGAGTGCTCTCCTTGCCACTTACTCTACTTGGACGATTAACAACCTCGGTGAACTTGACTTCATCCACATCAATATCCGACACCCCTTTGACAAAGCTAAATATGCGCTTCATCTCTTTTTGTGGATCTGTAAATATCTTTTCGTAAAAGCATACATGAAGACTGCCTATGCCAAACTGGCGCAAAGGGATATAGTTTATTACTGACCAGATCAGTATCTGATTTAATATGTATTCACCTTTGACACTTACCTTCCTTATTAAATCTTCGAATCGGAAAAGGTAGTCATCGTATAAATCCTTCTGGTTCAGTAGATCCAGGGGGTCAGTGACCCAGAACCAGCTGCTTTTTTTAAGCTTGGATAATGCTACCGCAAAGGGATTTCTAAGCAATAGAACAGGCTTAACCTTTGGAAACTGAAGCCATACAGCATAACTCAATAAATTTGCGAATATATCTTTGATTACAATTCCCTTATATAAAAGGGAATGGTTCGCAGCATCAACCCTTTCATGGGTAAACCTCCCACTGAAAACCTTCTTCGAGAATCTCCTTATCCTCTCATCTAACTCATATGGACGAATGTATTGGTGGGGCTTCATAAACCTGATGTCATCGACAAACTCCGGATGAAAGGGTTCAAACATCTCTCGGTATCTCTTATCATAGTTGATCAGGTTACAAACCCAGGTGGTACCACTTCTTCCGTCACCAAGAAGCCATATTATTTCACGATAACGATTAAGCACACAATTTGCTTTTAGAACCAATCTCTTACACACACCTTTGATCTTTGATTTAACAGGGTACATCGATCTCATGGGCTATCCTGATCCCATAGGATTTCATCAATTGTATCCGGGCATATTTAATCACAACCCAACCTTCCGGGCAAGGGGATGAAACGGCTCTGAAAGGGTGGATTCAAACCGGGCAACTTCCTCTCTGGAAGCCTTCCCTTGAGATGCTGAAAAGGAAAGGACCCATCCTTCCAGAGACCAATCAATGCAAAGATGTTTAAGCTGGTAGCAGGTAGAAGGCGATTGCGAGGATGAGATAGGTGGAGATGAGCATCACCCCCTCCATCCAGTGGGATTCTCCATCAGAGGCGACAGAGTCCAGGATCAAAACGGAAAGGCTGAGAGAAACGATCTCAAAGGGTGTAAAGACAAGGTCCATAGGCCTTCCGAGGAGATAGCTTGAGAAGACAAGGACAGGTGCCACAAACAGGGCGATCTGGATACTTGAACCTATAGCGATCGTAACAGAAAGATCCATCTTGTTCTTTATGGCAGCAACCACAGCCGTAGAATGCTCGGCAGCATTACCCACAATGGCCACAAGGACAACCCCGAGGAAGGTATCGGTAACCCCCAAACGCAGGGCAAAGGGCTTAAGGGTTGAGATGAGGATCTCTCCCATAAGGACCACAAAGAGGGTGGAAGCAAGCAGTACTGTTACAGCCATACCCCTTCCCCAATCAGGCTCCTCCCTTCCCTTTCCCCCGAATAGATCCCTGTGGGTCTTCAGGGAGAAGATAAGGCTGAGGAGATAGGTGGCAAAAAGGATGATGGATATCTCCAGGCTGAGGTCCCGCTCTATCGCCGGAGTAACCCCTTTCAGAAGATAGTGAAAGGCAGCAGGGACTACAAGCCCGGCAATGGAGAGGAGAAGGAGGGTAGACCCCATACCCGCAGCAGTGGGATTAAAGGTCTGGATGTCGAATCTCAACCCCCCTGCCAGGAAGGAAATGCCAAGGATGAGGAGGATGTTACCCACGATGGAGCCGGTGATGGATGCCTTTACCACATCGTAGAGCCCTTCCCTCAGGGCCATGAGGGCTATTATGAGCTCTGCCGCATTGCCAAAGGTGGCATTTAGAAAACCACCAATCCCTGCACCCATAGTGGCCGAAAGGCTCTCAGTGGCCCTGCCCATGAACCAGGCAAGGGGTACAATGGCAGCAGCGGAAGCAATGAAGATCAGGACAGGGTCTGCATGCAGATACTCAAGGAGGAGTGTTACAGGGATCAAGAGGAGGGAAAGGTAGGGTACAGCCTTCCTTGAGATGGTGAGCCTCATGGACTGTCCCTTACCTCCTGAGGGGCAAGACCCCTGAGGAGGGCAAGCCCAACAGAAAGGAGGACAGGTCCTATAAAGAGCCCGACCATTCCGAAGGCCATTATCCCCCCCACACTCCCAAGGAGGATGAGGAGCAATGATGCCTTCCCGGTAGAGCTTATCACTATTGGACGCACTATGTTGTCCACCATGCTCACCACCCCCATCCCCCATATCCCCATGAAG
>WGFJ01000050.1 GCA_015492305.1 Deltaproteobacteria bacterium | reverse complement strand
TACCCTCATACTTGGCTATCTGAGGGACATGATCATGGTCTACAGATTCGGATCAGGGGAGGAGACGGATGCCTGGTTCATTGCCTCCACCATACCGGAACTCTTCCACAAGGTCCTTTTCCTGGGCGCCGTAGGGGCTGTATTTGTACCCACCTTCACCTCCGCCATGAAGGAGGGGGAGAAAAGGGCATGGAGACTGGCAAGTTCGGTGGTGAATATCGGAGCCCTTGCCATCATGCCACTGCTGGTTATAGGGATGGTCTTTCCAGAGTCCATCGTATCCATCCTTGCCCCGGGCTTCTCTCCCCCTGCAAAGGAGGTGGCATCCGAACTTGTGAGGGTCCTGTTACCGGTTGTCTTCATCACCTGGCTCTCCGGTATGCTGGGAAACATCCTCCATGTCTACGGCAGATTCCTTCCTTCAGGGGTTGCACCTGTCATAAACAGCACCATACTGCTCCTCTTCCTCATCTTCCTCTCCGATAGATACGGCATAGCCTCCCTTGCCTATGGAAGCCTCGTTGGCGCTCTGGCAGGGTTGCTCTGTTTCCTCCTGTCCCTGCGGAAAAGGATCACCCTCTACACCCCCTCCCTCCTTGAAGAGAGGGGTTACCTAAAGGATCTTTTCCTCCTCATGCTGCCAGTGGCAGGGGCCGAGTTGATAGGCAAGGGGATAGGGGTTGTGGACAGGATCTTTGCATCAACACTTGAGGCAGGCTCCATCACAGATCTCCAGATCGCCCTCAAGGTGGTCTCCCTTCCTCTCCTTCTCTTCTCAAGGGCCTCCTCCATCGTCCTGTACCCATACCTATCACACCATACATCCAGGGGCTCCACAAAGGGCTTCAAGGACCTCTTTCTGTTCGGTATAAAGGTGAACCTCTTCATATCCATCCCATCCACCATAGGCCTCTTTGCCATGGGAAGACCCCTTATCTCAGCCCTCTTTGAAAGGGGGGCCTTCACCAGCTCTGACACCTACATAACCGCAAACCTCCTTTACCTCTTCACAGCGGTCCTTGTCTTCCAGATGGTCATACCCCTGCTTCTAAGGGGATTCTACTCCCTTGGCCAGAACTGGGTGATATTCAGGTATGAAACATCCTACTTCCTGGTCAATGTGATACTCGACCTCATCCTCATAAGGTATTTCGGTATCTACGGTATAGCCCTGGCAACGGCCCTCATAGTGCCTGTCCTTGCAATCTACCTCTTGTATCGTATCCATAGGGAGGTTGGAGGGATGGAGTATCACCTCCTCCTTCCCTTTTTGAAGAAGGTCCTTTTCTCGGCCCTCCTGATGGGTTGGGTGATCTATTACCTCACCCTCCTGGTGCCCACCAACCTGCCATGGATAATCCTTGAGGTAATCCTCGGTGCCGGACTATACATCCTCATCCTCTTCCTCCTGAAGACGGAGGAGTTGAATAAACTGCTCTCCACGGTCAGGATCGTGTGATGGAATGGAAAGGGATCCTTAAAAGACGCTTCGAAAGCAACCTCCTCTTTCAGGAACATGCGGCTCGATACAGGTTTGTGGAGAGGTTTGTGAAGGGAAAGGACCTCCTTGAGGTGGGATGCGGGATAGGATGGGGCACCCGTGAACTCTCCCGTCATGTGAGGAGGATCGTCGCCATCGAGATCGACAGGGAGAGGATAGGGATTGCAAAGGAATGGTTCTCGAAAGAGGGCATACTCTACATAAGGGGAGATGGCTGCAGCCTTCCCTTTAAAGGAGAGAGCTTTGATGTAGTGGTCTCCCTTGAGGTAATCGAACACATAGAGGACCAGAGGGGTTACCTCAGGGAGATAAGAAGGGTCTTAAAGGAAGGTGGCCTTGCCATCATCTCCACGCCCAACCGAGAAGTGATATATATGGAAGGGACCCCGCCCAACCCCTTCCATGTAAAGGAGCTGTCCCTGAGGGAGTTCATGGACCTCCTATCAGAGACCTTTGGTAGTGTTGAGATCTTTGGCCAGAGAAGGGGAAGGGGGGTCAGGGGACTGATCGGTCCCCTGCAGAGGTTTGTGAGGAGGATCGATCCCTTCAACATAAGGAGGCTGATCCCGAGGAAGGCAAAGACAGGACTCTCAGAGAAAATCTCCATTGCAACAGGTGCCAAGGAGGATACTTCCATCTCATGGAAGGACTTTCCCATCTCCAAAAAGGGGATCAGCCATGCAAGGAACCTTATAGGGATATGCAGGAAGTAAAGCCCCGTGTACTGATCACATCAGGCTCCTACCTCTTCGGTGAAGATGGAGCAGGGGGGGAGCAGAGGGTGGCCTACAACATAGTGAAGGGTCTCGTAAAGAGGGGATACAGGGTTACCGTCCTCTCACCGAAGGTCTCCCGGACAGGTTCCATGGAGGCCATGGAGGTGGGTGGCTACGACTTTGATCCCTTCAAGGACTTCCTGAGGTACAGGTTGAACTGGTGGCTCTACTCTATCAGAAGCCTCCTTGTGGCATGGAGGCTCACAAAAACACAGGGATTCCAGATCCTTCACCATATAAGGCCTGCAAGCCCATGGGCCTTCAGCCTATGCTGGGCCCTGAATAGGCCCTTTGTCTACGGACCCGTACCTCCTCCCCTGCACATACAGGAGGGCATCCAGGAGTTTCGGAGGGGAAGGAGAAGAGCTTTGCATGGTCTTGCCACAAGGGCCTTCAACCTCCTCCATACCCTTCTCGCCCCATCCCTGTGGAGGCTCACCCTAAAGAAGGCATCCATCGTGCTTGCCCAGACAGAGAAGGCAAAGGAGGGACTGCCCGACGGGATTGGGGAGAAGGTAAGGATCATCGGACTTGGTGTTGATACGGACCTCTTCTTTCCTTCTGGATGCGAGGAAGAGGTTCCAACCATCCTCTACCTTGCCGACCTCACAAGGCGAAAGGGGCTTGAATACCTGCTAAGGGCGATGGCTTATGTTTTGAGGGATCTACCGGAGGCAAGGCTCATCGTTGTTGGAGATGGACCCGGAAGGAAGTATTACGAGGACCTCTCAGAAAGACTTGGCCTGAAGGAAAGGGTAAGCTTTGCTGGAAGGGTTGCCCATAGAGAGACGGTCAGATACTACTCAAGGAGCTGGATCTACTGCCTCCCTTCCATTGAAGAGCCATCTGCCAATACGATCCTTGAGGCAATGGGCTGTGGAAGGCCTGTAATCGCCACAGATGGCGGGGGGAACAGAGACATCATAGAGGATGGAAAGACAGGAATCCTCGTTCCACCAAGGGATCCAGATTCGCTGGCAAAGGCCATTGCGAGGCTCCTGAAGGATGAAGACCTGAGGAAGGAGATGGGGAGAAGAGGAAGGGAAAGGGTTGAGAGGTGCTTCAGTCTCTCTCGATTGATTGAAAGGATCGAAGACGCCTACAGGGAGGTCTTAAGGGCTTGAACCATCAAGAATGGATCAGGATTGTCTAAAACCCATAGTAGTTTGATCACAGAAAGTCAGAGGAAGGATGTATGAGTATTGATATCCTTGTAGTTATTGTAAGTTTTAATACCAGAGAATTGTTAAGGAAATGTTTGCTCTCGGTTTTACGTAGTGCGGGAGATATTTCAACTCGTGTTGTCGTGGTTGACAACGCCTCACAAGATGGAAGTTGTGAGATGCTTAAGAAGGAGTTTCCAGAGGTCTGCCTTATAGAGAACAAAGATAATGTTGGATTTGCAAGGGCTGTGAATCAAGGGGTTAAAAGATTCCGTGCAGACTTTATACTCCTTGTAAATCCTGATGTAGAGATAAAGGAGGAGGCTGTTGCTGCTATGTACAGATTTATAAAAGAGCGAGAAGAGATTGGCATCGTTGGCTGCAAATTGCTCTTTCCTGATGGCAGACGTCAGCATTCCTGTCGTAGATTCCCCACCCTTACAGTATCTATATTTGAGGTTTTTCCCGTAAATCTTTTATTTCCACACAATAAATGGGTTAAACACTACAATTACAACTTTGAGGACTTTAAAGAACCTGTGGAGGTTGAGTGGATCTCAGGGGCTGTTCTTTTGATAAGGTACAAAGTCTTCGAAGAGCTAAAAGGTTTTGATGAGGAATTCTTCATATATAGCGAAGAAATGGATTTCTTCAAGAGATTGAGGGATAGAGGGTATAAGGCATATTACTATCCCAAAGCCGAAGCCATACACCACCACGGTGCAAGCACACAACAGACCTTTGCAAGACAGGTGGATTTCTACAAAAGTCTCCACCGTTTCTTTAAGAAACACTACGGAACAACAAAGGCATCGTTGTTGAAAGCCTTTATAGCCCTCTGGTCTATTTTATATGCAGGATTCTTGCTGTCTCGATGGATTATCTTCAGAAGGGATAAGGATAGAGAAAAGGCAAAGGCTTTAGCTTCCCTCTTTAAGTGGAGTGTAGGTGTAAACCTATGAAGGCGTGTATCATAGAGCCAGGCGGCTGGGGAGGCATATGCCACTATACCTTCAACCTCGCCAATGCCCTCTCAAAAAAAGGGGTGGAGACGGTCCTTCTAAGCAACAGGAGGTATGAACTGGAGGGGTTCAGGAGGAGATTCACACTCATTAAAAAACTCGATCCTGAAAGGGGTTACATCCACAATCTAAAGGAGATCATAAGGATAGCAAAGGAAGGCAACTTCCCTCTGATCCATATCCAGTCCATCCTCTCTCCAAGAAGGGACTGGATGCTCCTCTATGCCTTCAGACTCCTCAAGAAAAAAACCGTATACACGGTGCACAACATCCTCCCCCATGAGGAAGGGGAGAGGGAGGCACGGGGTGTAAGGAGGGCCTTCCTATCCATCTACAGGAATGCCACCCATCTCATTGCCCACTCCGAGGCCAACAAGGAAGAACTCTCGAGATCCTTCGGGATTGAAGAGGAAAGGATAAGCGTTATACCCCATGGAAACTACCTCTTCCTCCTCCCAGAGGGCATACCTGAAAGGGGGAAGATCCTTAAGGAATTTGGCCTCCATGGGAGAGAGAGGATCGTCCTTTTCTTTGGTGCAGTAAGGAGGTATAAGGGAATCGATATCCTCATAAAGGCCTTTAAGGATGTTGAGAAGGCAATCCCTGATGCAAGGCTTCTCATTGTAGGTAAGCCCCTTGCTGTTGGTGAGGATGCACCCCATGAAGAGTATATCCATCTTGTCCATGAGCTTGGCATAGAGAAGAAGGTCATATTCCGTCTTATGTACATCCCCCTTGAGGAGATCTACAAATACTTCACGATCGCCGACCTTGCAGTCTACCCC
>WGFJ01000049.1 GCA_015492305.1 Deltaproteobacteria bacterium | reverse complement strand
GATTGATAGGGCTTGCCGTTGTGGGCGTGGTGCTGGCCATCGTCTCCATGTACTACTTCCTCCTTGTGGTAAAGAGGATGTATCTCATCGAACCAGAGGTGGTGGAGCCTATAGAGCTGAACCTCCTCACAAGGGCCACACTCTACGGGGTGAATATCGTTACCATACTCCTTGGTATCTACCCGGGACCCTTCACAGACTGGCTGATGGAGGTTGCCAAGGACTTCTTTTGATTAGGGGGAAGAGATGGCGGTCAAACACGGAGAGAAGAAGGATCAAAGGGTTACAGGGAAGATGATAGTCGGTGATCTCCTCAAGGTGTGCCCAGAAGCCAGGGAGGTCTTCAAGAAACACCTCGGTCCTTACTGCCTCTCGGTCCCGGGATCCACCCTTGAGTCCATCGAGTTTCTGGCCGCCATGTATGACTATCACGAAGAACCCCTCCTGGAGGACCTGAACAGGGTCTGCAAGGATATACCCCCCCTTAAGGAAGGTCACTTCTGACTTGACCGTCTGGTACCTTTCCCCTGCAAAGTTGAACCTGAGGCTCCAGATCCTTGGGAAGAGGGAGGATGGCTACCACGAGATCCTATCCCTCATGCAGCCCATCAGCCTCTACGATGGGGTGGGTCTTTCCATCTCCCGAGGGAAGGGGATAGAACTGGCGGTCAAGGGGAGACCCATCCCTTCGGGGAGGGGAAATCTTGCATGGAGGGCAGCGGAATTGCTCCTGGAGAGGGCTGGCATAGATGCCATGGTCAGGATCTGCATCAAGAAGGTGATCCCTGTTGCCGCAGGACTGGGTGGAGGGAGCAGCAATGCAGCGACGGTGCTCCAGGGACTTAACGAACTCCTTGGAAGACCCCTTGATAGCCATGCCCTCTTTGATCTTGCCAGAAGGCTTGGTGCCGATGTTCCCTTCTTCCTGATGAAGGGGGCTGCCATTGCAAGGGGGATAGGGGATATACTGGAACCTGTTGAACTCCCGCGGCCCTGGTATGTCCTGGTGTGGCCAGGTAGATCCATCTCCACCTCTGCCGTCTACAGGGCCTTCAATTTTGACTTGACAAAGGTTGATCTTGATATTAATATGCGATGTTCAATAGAAAACCTTGGGGGTGTTGAATCCCTCAGGGCACTTCTCTATAATGACCTTGAAAGGGTGACTCTCAGGATGTGTCCGGAGATCGAGGATATCAAAGGGAGCCTCAGGGAGCAGGGAGCTATAGGGGCCCTTATGTCCGGAAGCGGGGCTACTGTTTTTGGCCTCTTCAGGGACAAGGCCTCAGCAAGGAGGGCCCTCCAGGGGATGGTGGACCGGTTCAGGGGCAGAGGGTGGAGCTTTTACATAGCCCGAGGGCTATAAAACCAGATAATAGGAGGAAGCTATGGAAATAACGGATGTGAAGGTTTCTCCTGTTAATGATGATGAGAGGCTTAAGGCCTTTGTAACCATAACCATAGACAACTGTTTCATAATAAAGGACCTGAAGGTCATAAACGGGACGAAGGGGCTCTTTGTGGCCATGCCAAGCAGGAAGAGAAAGGATGGTTCATATAAGGATATTGCCCATCCCCTGAACAGCGAAACAAGGAGGATGCTTGAGGAGAGGGTCCTTGGGGAGTATGAAAAGGAGATCTCAAAGGGTATTGTAGGCCCTGGTGAAGGTCTTTAAGCCTCTCTGCGGATTCGAAGGTTCGGGGATCGTCTAACGGTAGGACAGGGGCCTTTGGAGCCCTTAATCCAGGTTCGAATCCTGGTCCCCGAACCATGTTTAGCCCCCTTCCTTTGATCCCTTTTTAGTTAAGAAGGAGAGACTGAGGAGCCTCTATGAACGAGATGATAAAGATCTTCAGCGGTAATTCCAATATCTCCCTTGCAAAGGAGATATGCGAGTATCTTGGTGTTCCCCTTGGTGAGGCAGACCTCAAGACCTTCAGCGATGGAGAGGTCTTTGTTGAACTGAAGGAGAGTGTGAGGGGCAAGGATGTCTACGTGATCCAGTCAACTTACTCTCCCGGCAACTATCTGATGGAACTCCTCATCATGCTGGATGCCCTCAAGAGGGCTTCTGCCCAGGAGATAACCGCAGTCATACCCTACTACGGCTATGCACGACAGGACAGGAAGGTCACCCCGAGGAGTCCAATAACGGCCAAACTGGTTGCGAACCTCATAGCAGTGGCAGGTGCCGACAGGGTGGTCTGTATGGATCTCCATGCAGGGCAGATCCAGGGCTTCTTTGACATCCCTGTCGACAACCTCTATGCCACCCCGGTCTTACTCCCCTATATAAGGGAACACTATCAGGATAACCTTGTTATAGTTTCTCCTGATGCAGGAGGTGTGGAGAGGGCAAGGGCCTTTGCAAAGAGGCTCGATGCAGGTCTTGCCATAATAGACAAAAGGAGGGTGGCACCCAATGTGGCAGAGGTTATGAACATCATCGGTGAGGTAAAGGGCAAGGTGGCAGTAATCCTGGATGACATGATAGACACTGCAGGGACAGTGGTCCAGGCTGCAGAGGCCCTGAAGAGGCATGGGGCAGAAAAGGTGTATGCCTGTGCCACCCATCCAGTACTTTCGGGAAAGGCTGTGGAAAGGCTGAGAGATTCCTCTATAGAAGAGGTGATCGTTACCAATACCATACCCCTCAAGGAGGAGGCAAAGAACCTTCAGAAGATAAAGGTCCTTTCCGTTGGTCCCCTCCTTGGAGAGGCCATAAAGAGGATCCACTCAGGCCATTCTGTGAGTTCACTATTCGTATAGGAGGTATATCATGGAAAAGGTCCATATAGATGCCCTCCTGAGGGAGGAGAGGGGGAAAGGGGCTGCAAAGAAGCTTAGAAGAGAGGGGTTTGTTCCTGCTGTACTTTACGGTGGTAAGCACTCCTCCCTCCCCATCAAGCTTCCCTATCCAACGGTGGAAAGGCTTGCCGAACGCATCGAAAGGGAGAACATCCTCCTTGAAGTGACCCTCAAGAACGGGAAGGGAGAGGAGACGGTTGAGGCCGTTGTGAAGGAGGTCCAGAGGGACCCTGTGACGTGGAAGGTCATCCATATGGATCTGTACGAGATAGTGAGGGGGCAGAAGATTGCCGTCACCGTACCTGTCCATCTCATTGGTAAACCTGTTGGTGTGGAGATGGGTGGCATCATCGAGCACGAGTTGAGAGAGCTTGAGATCGAATGCCTTCCAAAGGACCTGCCTTCCAGCATAGATATAGATGTGAGCCACCTCAATATAGGTGACTCCATCCATGTGAGGGACATAAAGGTTGGTGAGGGGATAAGGATACTTGAGGATCCAGATGCCACGGTCCTTGCCATCGTTGCCCCTGTCAAGGAGGTTGTGGCAACAGCGGGCGAGGAAGAGGAAGCAGAGACGACACCAGAGACCTGAGGTTTGGGGAGTCTTTCTTAATTGAAACTCATTGCTGGCCTTGGCAATCCCGGGGAAAGATACGAGGCAACGAGACACAACATCGGCTTTATGGTCCTTGACAGGATATCAGACCACTACGGGATACCCCTTGAGGAAAGGTCATTTGAAGCACACTGGGGGAAAGGAAGGATCGACGGGGCGGAGGTCATCCTCGTGAAGCCCATGACATACATGAACCTGAGTGGCCAGAGCCTGGGGATGTTCAAGAGGTATTTTGCACTCTCAAACAAGGATATCCTTGTCATCTACGACGATATGGATCTTCCCTTTGGCAGGATCAGGATGAGGCCACGAGGTGGCCCAGGGGGGCACAGGGGGATGATCTCCATCATTGAGGCCCTTGGGGGTGAGGACTTTCCAAGGCTTAGGATGGGGATAGGGAGACCTGAGAAGGGAGACCCTGTTGCATATGTCCTCTCACCCTTTAATGAAGAAGAGTGGGGCAGGCTGGACAGGATCCTTGAAACAGGAAGGATGGCTGTTGAGACCTATCTCAAAGAAGGGATCGATGTGGCCATGAACAGGTTTAACAGCCTTGAGATAGTCTAAAATCCCAGAAAGAAAGGAGCTTGAAAGATGGAGGTACTGGTTGGTTTTTCCTATCTCTTCGGTATCCTTGGTCTTGTGATTGCCCTCTTCATCTATCTCTACATCAAGAAACAGCCCCAGGGTACGGAAAGGATGAAAGAGATCGCAGAGGCGATCCACGAGGGGGCCATGGTCTTCCTGAAGAGGGAGTATCAGATCCTGGCCATCTTTATACTTGTGGTCTTTATACTCCTTTCAGCCTTCATAGGGATCTACACAGGCATTGCCTTCATCTTTGGGGCCCTATCCTCCATACTTGCAGGCTTCTTCGGTATGAAGGCTGCTACAAGGGCAAATGTGAGGACCGCCCAGGCTGCAAACCTCTACAAGCCTGATACTGCCAAGTCCCTTTCCCTTGCCTTCCTTGGTGGTTCGATCATGGGCCTTGCCGTGGCAAGCCTTGGCCTCTTTGGTATAGGTGTCCTTTACGTATTCTTCGGGACCCCTGAACATGCCTATATCATCAATGGCTATGCCATGGGTGCTTCCTCTATAGCCCTCTTTGCAAGGGTGGGAGGAGGTATATACACAAAGACAGCCGATGTAGGTGCGGATCTCGTGGGTAAGGTTGAGGCAGGTATCCCGGAGGATGACCCAAGGAACCCTGGGGTCATAGCGGACAACGTGGGTGACAATGTGGGAGACGTTGCTGGCATGGGGGCTGATATATTTGAATCCTATGTGGGATCGGTTATTGCAAGTATCGCCATAGGTGCCACTGCCCTCCTTGGGACAAAGACGGCCCTCCTTGGCTCGGCAGAGTCCCTGATGGCCCTTCCAATCCTTCTTATAGTTGTGGGTTTCATATCCTCCCTTATAGGGATCGTCTTTATGAAGGTCCTTGAGAGCATGGACCCTGCATCTGCCCTGAGATACTCCACCATCATTGCTGCTGTTATCTTCCTCATCCTTGCCTATCTTGCTACAGCCTCCATAGATGTGAACAACAAGGTCTATATAGCTATATTCTCCGGCACCATTGCAGGTATAATGATAGGGTTGATTACAGAATACTACACCTCTGCAGGACCTATAGTGAGGATAGCAAGGGCAAGTGAGACAGGGGCGGCAACCAACATAATAACGGGTCTTGCCGTGGGTCTTGAAAGTACGGCATT
>WGFJ01000048.1 GCA_015492305.1 Deltaproteobacteria bacterium | reverse complement strand
GATAAGAAGGGTCTTAAAGGAAGGTGGCCTTGCCATCATCTCCACGCCCAACCGAGAAGTGATATATAGGGAAGGGACCCCGCCCAACCCCTTCCATGTAAGGGAGCTGTCCCTGAGGGAGTTCATGGATCTCCTATCAGAGACCTTTGGTAGTGTTGAGATCTTTGGCCAGAGAAGGGGAAGGGGGGTCAGGGGACTGATCGGTCCCTTACAGAGGTTTGTGAGGAGGGTCGATCCCTTCAACATAAGGAAGCTGATCCCGAGGAAGGCAAAGACAGGACTCTCAGAGAGGATCTCCCTTGCAACAGGTGCCAAGGAGGATGCTTCCATCTCATGGAAGGACTTTCCCATCTCCAAAAGGGGGGTCAGTCAGGCAAGGAACCTTATAGGAATATGCAAGAAGTAAAGACCCGTGTACTGATCACATCCGGATCCTACCTCTTCGGTGAAGACGGAGCAGGAGGGGAGCAGAGGGTGGCCTACAACATAGCGAAGGGTCTCGTAAAGAAGGGATACAGGGTTACCGTTCTCTCACCGAAGGTCTCCCGGACAGGTTCCATAGAGGCCATGGAGGTGGGTGGCTACGACTTCGATCCCTTCAAGGACTTCCTGAGGTACAGGTTAAACTGGTGGCTCTACTCTATCGAAAGCCTCCTTGTGGCATGGAGGCTTACAAGGATACAGGGATTCCATATCCTTCACCACATAAGGCCTGCAAGCCCATGGGCCTTCAGCCTCTGCTGGACCTTGAAGAGGCCCTTTGTATATGGACCCGTACCTCCTCCCCTGCATATACAGGAGGGCATCCAGGAGTTTCGGAGGGGAAGGAGAAGAGCTTTGCATGGTCTTGCCACAAGGGCCTTCAACCTCTTCCATACCCTCCTCGCCCCCTCCCTGTGGAGGTTCACCCTTAAGAAGGCATCCATCGTGCTCGTCCAGACAGAGAAGGCAAAGGAGGGACTGCCCAACGGGATAGAAGAGAAGGTAAGGACCATCGGACTTGGTGTTGATACGGACCTCTTCTTCCCTTCAGGGGATGAGGAAGAGGGGCCAACCATCCTCTACCTTGCCAACCTCACAAGGCAAAAGGGGCTTGAATACCTTCTAAGGGCGATGGCTTATGTTGTGAGGGACCTACCGGAGGCAAGGCTCATCGTTGTTGGAGGTGGACCCGGTAGGCAGTATTACGAGGACCTTTCAGGAAGACTTGGCCTGAAGGAAAGGGTAGACTTTGTTGGAAGGGTTGCCCATGGAGAGACGGTCAGATACTACTCAAGGAGCTGGATCTACTGCCTCCCTTCCATTGAAGAGCCATCTGCCAATACGATCCTTGAGGCAATGGGTTGTGGAAGGCCTGTAATCGCCACAGATGGCGGGGGGAACAGAGACATCATAGAGGATGGAAAGACAGGAATCCTCGTTCCACCAAGGGATCCAGATTCGCTGGCAAAGGCCATTGTGAGGCTCCTGAAGGACGAAGACCTGAGGAAGGATATGGGGAGAAAAGGAAGAGAGAGGGTTGAGAGGTGCTTCAGTCTCTCTCGATTGATTGAAAGGATCGAAGACGCCTACAGGGAGGTCTTAAGGGCTTGAAACATCAGGAATGGCTCAGGATCGAAAGGAAGCATCACGACGACAGGGCACTTGAGTATGTGGAAAGGTACGGTGAGGCAAAGAAGCATCGAATCCCGGAAGAGATGTTCCTTTTCTCCCACCTCAGGGAGATAAGAAATCCCCTGATAATCGATATAGGATGCGGCCCTGCCCTCTCCATATCAAAGGTGCTTCAGGACCTTGAGGGTGGTTTCTTCTACATCGGTGTGGACATCTCCATCAGGCTTCTGGAGATGGCCAGAAGGAATCTCCCCCAGGGGCATTTCCTCCTTGGGGATGGATCGATCCCTCCTTTGAAGGAGGGCATCGCAGATGTTGTCCTGTCCCTTGGGTTCCTCCACCACGCACCGGATGAAAAGGAGGCGGCCAGGAGACTCCTCTCCCTCCTGAAACAGGGAGGCTACCTCCTCATCAGGGAGCCTGCAGAAGAGGCCTTCAGGAACTGGAAGGGGGAAAGCCCTCTTGAAAGGGGCATAGACCCCGAAGGACTCATCAAAGTAATGGAAAGAGGGGGTGGCAGGCTCATAGATTACAGACGTTTCAACTCCACCTTCTCCAACAGGTTCCAGCATCTCCTGCACCTCACACGGCTCTACCACCTTGTTGAATGGTCGAGAACCTACTGGAAGGCAAAGACCCGTCTCGATGTCCTTCTGGACAAAAGGCTCGGAGGGAGGTGCTACCTCTTCAGGGGATGCGATTTCTCCATGGTGATAAGGAGGGAGCGGTGAAGATCCTCTTTTACACCGATTCCACCACCTACGGAGGGGCCGAAAGGTATCTATCCATCCTCATAAAGGGGTTGAAGGAAAGGGGTGTAGGGGTCTCCCTTGCCGTGCCACCGGGGGTAGACTGGTATGAAAGGGCGGAGAACCTCGGGATAGATCTCATCAGATTAAGGGCCATAGAGGGAAAGAAGGATATGAGGGGCTTCCTGAGGCAGGTCCTCTTCTTTCTCAGAAGCGATGCATCCCTTGTCCACTTCAACCTCCCCAATCCATATCACTCCCAGTACAGCATCCTTGCAGCCATGATTGCACGAAAGCCTGTTGTTGTAACCCACCACCTACCTGTACTCCTTAGGGATGTATCCTGGAGGGGGAGGGTCCTTGAATGGATCCTTGCCAAAGGGATCGGGAAGGTGATAACTGTATCCCGTGAAGGTAAGAGGAAGGTGATTGAGAAGCTGCCCCTGACATGTGACAGGGTCAGGGCCATCCACAACGGCATAGAACCCTTGGATACAACCAAGATCGATCGAATAAGGGCAAGAAGGGAACTCGGCATGGAGGGAGAAGGGATCATCATTGGGAGTGCAGGAAGGCTGACAGAACAGAAGGGTTACAGATACCTCCTTATGGCAGCAAGGGAACTGAAGGCAATGAACAGGGACTTCTTCATCCTGATAGCAGGGGATGGGCCTTTGAGAAAGGACCTTCATGAAGAGGTGGAAAGGCTCGGGCTCAAGGAAAGGGTGCGGTTCCTGAGCTTTGTAGAGGATATCCAGAGGTTCCTTGTAGGGATTGATATATTTGTCCTACCCTCCCTCTATGAGGGCCTTCCCTTTGTCCTCCTTGAGGCGATGGGGGCTGGAAGGCCTGTGATTGCAACCACTGTTGGCGGAATACCAGAGGTGGTTATGGACGGGGTTACAGGGATCCTTGTACCCCCGAAAGACCCCCTTGCCCTCTCAAGGGCGATGGGGTACCTCCTCGAAAACAGAAAGGTGGCCACGGAGATGGGAAGGAAGGGAAGGGAGAGGGTTGAAAGGCACTTTCCCTCCGGCAGGATGGTTGAAGCCACCCTTGAGGTCTACAGGGAGCTTACGGGGGCAACAGGATGAAGGTCCTTATCATAGAGACAGGAGGCTGGGGAGGCATATGCCACTATACCTTCAACCTCGCCAATGCCCTCTCAAAAAAGGGGGTGGAGACAGTCCTTCTAAGCAACAGGAGGTATGAACTGGAGGGGTTCAGGAGGAGATTTACCCTCATAAAAAAGATCGATTCTGAAAGGGGTTACATCCACAATCTAAAGGAGATTATAAGGGTGATAAGAAGGGGCAACTTCCCTCTGATCCATATCCAGTCCATCCTCTCTCCAAGAAGGGACTGGATGCTCCTCTATGCCTTCAGACTCCTCAAGAAAAAGACCGTATACACGGTGCACAACATCCTCCCCCATGAGGAAGGGGAGAGGGAGGCACGGGGTGTAAGGAGGGCCTTTCTATCCCTATACAGGAATGCCACCCATCTCATAGCCCACTCCGAGGCCAACAAGGAAGAACTCTCAAGATCCTTCGGGATTGAAGAAGAAAGGATAACCGTTATACCCCATGGAAACTACCTCTTCCTCCTCCCAGAGGGCATACCTGAAAGGGGGAAGATCCTTAAGGAATTTGGCCTCCATGGGAGAGAGAGGATCGTCCTCTTCTTTGGTGCAGTAAGGAGGTATAAGGGGATCGATATCCTCATAAAGGCCTTTAAGGATGTTGAGAAGGCAATCCCTGATGCAAGGCTTCTCATTGTGGGTAAACCCCTTGCTGTTGGTGAGGATGCACCCCATGAAGAGTATATCCATCTTGCCCATGAGCTTGGCATAGAGAAGAAGGTCATATTCCGTCTTATGTACATCCCCCTTGAGGAGATCTACAAATACTTCACGATCGCCGACCTTGCAGTCTACCCCTACAGGGACACAACGGAAAGCGGCTCCCTCCAGCTTGCCCTTGCCTTTTCAAAACCGGTGATTGCGAGTGATGTGGGGTCCTTCAGGTACGCCATCGATGAGGGGAAGAACGGGCTCATAGTGCCACCAGGGGATGAAGCATCCCTGAGCAGGGCAATGATAGACCTCCTTTCCATGCCAGAGGAAAGGCTCCTTGAGATGGGCATCCACTCCCGCAGGATAGCAGAGACGCGGTACAGGTGGGAGGACATTGCCGAAAAGACGGTGGATCTCTACAGGAGGGTTCTACTCCATGCCCCGTAGGTGGAAGATACTCTTTGTGGAAAGGGGAAGCCTTGAAGGGGGAGGGCAGTTCAGCCTCCTGCAACTATTAAGCCTTATGGACAGGTCCATCTTCCAGCCCTACCTTCTCCTCTCGGAGAAGGATATACTCCCGAGGGTGCCTCCAGGGGTCAGTGTCAGGCCCATACCAAGGCAACCCCTCAGGTGGATGATCGGGCTGTTAAGGCTCATCAGGGGGGAGGGGATCCACCTCATCCATGTAAACACAGGGGTGACAAGGGAGAGCCTCATTGCAGCCCTTGCGGCAAGGCTCCTCTGCATCCCCCTTATCTGGCATGCAAGGGTCATAGAGTCTGGAGGGCTGATGGACAGGGTTCTTGGAAGGCTCTCAACAAGGATAGTTGCCATCTCAAAGGCGGTGAAGAGGAGGTTTGAACCGGTCACCGATCCGGAAAAGGTGGTCGTCATATACAATGGTGTGGACACCAGGAGATTCGATCCCTCCTCTGTGGATGGCAGAGCTATAAGGAGGGCCTTCTCCATACCTGAAGAAAGCCTTGTGATCGGGACGGTGAGCCAGCTAATACCCTGGAAGGGCGTGGTGGTGCTCAGCTTTATCCTCAGGCTGACGGGCTCCCCTCTGGCGTAGTAGATGCGGGAGGTGTTCATCTCATCAATCCAG
>WGFJ01000047.1 GCA_015492305.1 Deltaproteobacteria bacterium | reverse complement strand
GGTACCTCCCCTCCCTCACATACCTCCAGTAGTTGGTCACCCCCTTCTCCCTCTCAAGGTCTATACCCAGTATCCTTGCCCCTGCCGATTTTGCCTCTGCTGCAATAAGTCCGCTCGCCTCCACCCTCTCAAGCACCCTCTCCACATGGGGAAGGCCCCTTATCCTCCCCACAACCCTTTTGGGGTCCCTTATGAGAAGGGAGACCCTCGGGTTATCGAAGTATCCCTTTCTGTAGACCTTGATATGGCCCGTCTCACCCCTTATGTTGTTTTCAAGGGTCTGTATGTTCATGCCATCCATGAACCCGAAGAAGACAAGGATGGCAGCAAGTCCTACGGTCACAGAAGAGACGGTTATAAGGGTCCTCCTCGGGTTCCTCCACAGGTTCCTCCAGGCCATCCTCAGAAGCATCACAGAAAGTGGATGGCCTCAACAGGCCTCAATCTTGCAGCCCTTATGGCTGGATAGATGGATACCACAAGGGTCGTTATGAGAACCATGGCACATGACCACAGGACATTTGAAGGATTCGTCTCAGGGTAGATCACAGGGTTCAGGGTGGCAAATAGCTCCATGGCACCCGACCACCTGGACAGATCAAAGCCCCGCAGGGATATGAGGTAGTTGGCAGATATCCCGAGTGCAGCCCCCATGACCGTCCCCCAGAGGCCAAGCAGAAAGGACTCCATCACAACAAGGATCACGATCTGGTAGGGCTTTGTCCCCATGGCCATCATTATCCCGAACTCCCTCACCCTCTCCAGGATGGACATGAGCATGGTATTCAATATGCCCAGGGACACCACCACAAGGACTATGAGGAGGATGATGTACATGAAGACATTGTCAAGGTCTATCATCTCCTTCAGGGCAGGCATGAGGTCCTGCCAGGTATATACCTCATACCCCATCGGTTCAAGCCTTTCCTTTAGCCTCTGGGCAGCGGGTATCACATCGGAGGGCCTCTTCACCATGATGGCGATCTCCGTGACCCTGTCATCCAGGGCGGCGAGCCTCTGGGCGGCCTCAAGGCCTATCACCACTATGGCAGAATCCATCTCCACTGCCCCCATCCTGAATACGCCCCTGAGCCTGAAGAGATCGGCAGATATGGACCCGTCTGCGGCCTGAACCATGAGGACGATCTTGTCCCCTACCTCGGCATTCAGCCTGTCCGCAAGCCTGTAGCCTATCAGTATGCCCCGTTCGTCCCCCTCTTCGAGATACCTTCCCCTTATTATCCGATCCCTCAGGGCCGTTATCCCCACCTCCCTCTCCGGGTCTATCCCCCTTATGAGGACGCCGTAGGAGTTCTCCGCGGTGGAGACGAGTCCCTGGATCTCCACCCTGTAGGTGTAGGTATCAAGGGAAGGCTCCTTCTCAACCTCCTTCAACACCTCTTCAAGGTCGGCAATGGAGTTGGCAAGCTGGGGGTCATCGTGGTAGCCCTTGCTGTAGATCTGTATGTGGCCCGTGTAGACCCTCACCGTGTTCTCCACCCACTGGGCGTGGAATCCGTCGGTAAAGCCGAAGAAGACGATCATGGCCGCAAGGCCAAAGGTTACGGCACTCAGGGTGATGAGGGTCCTCCTCACATTCCTGAAGACATTCCTCCAGGCGAGCTTGAGGAACATCATACGTGCCTCAAGGCCTCCGCCGGTTTGAGCCTCGCCGCCCTCATGGCCGGGTATACGGAGGTGAGCAGGGATGTTATCACCACGGCAGCCGAGGATATGGCCGTGAACCTCGGATTGAAGGCCGGGTAGATCACCTTTTCAACGGGAAGGAGCGTGGCCGTGGCCTCAGAGAAGGCGGAAAGATCGATGCCCTCGGCCGAGAAGTAGTAGACGACGGAAAACCCTATGATAACCCCTGCAACAAGGCCGAGGATGCCGAGGTAGAAGGCCTCCACGAGGACCAGAGAAACCACATGGGAAGGCCTTGCCCCGAGGGCCATCATTATCCCGAACTCCCTCACCCTCTCCATGACGGACATGAGCAGGGTGTTGACGATGCCGAGGGCGACGATGGAGAATATGACGATGAGGATGATGAGGAGGACCGCACTCTGGAGCTCTATGATCTGGACGAGCCTCGGGGAGAGGTCCTTCCAGCTCAGGACCTCAAGGCCCTTCAGGGCCGGAGACGCCCTCAGGGCCCTCATGATCCCGTCAAGGTCGGCCCCCTCCTCAAGGAGTACCACGAACTCCGACACGGCCCCATCCATGCCCAGGAGGTCCTGGGCGGCCTTCGTGGTGATGTAGCCCACACCCTCATCGAAGATGGGGCTCCCTGTCCTGAATATCCCCTTCACCCTGAAGAGCTCCGCACTGAGGGAGCCGTCCACGGCCTGGGTCATGATCACCACCTTGTCCCCCACACCCACACCGAGGTCCTCGGCAAGCATATCCCCTATGAGTATGGCCCTCCTGTCCCCACCGGAGAGATAGCCGCCCTCGAGTATCTTCCTCCTTATGACCGTTATCCGCTCCTCCCGGTCAGGGTCCACACCGTAGACCTGGATGCCGGAGGAGTTCTCGGCAGAGGAGACGAGCCCCCTGAAGTTCACCCTCTTCGAGAAGACCACCCCTTTCATCCCCTTGAGCACGGATGCCACGGAAGAGGGGTCCTTTATCATGAGTTCCACCTTCTTGTGACGCTGGTAGCCCTCCCTGTGGATCTGGATGTGGCCGCTGTGGAGCCTCACCGAGTTCTCTATCATCTTCTTCTGGAAGCCCGTAACCAGGGACTGGTGGAAGAGGAGGACCGCAAGGCCAAGCCCTATGGCCGATACGGTGAGGAGGGAACGCCTCCTGTTCCTCCCTATGTTCCTCCAGGCCATCTTCAGGATGATCATGGACCGAGGATTCCCCTCACGTTCTTGAGGTTCCTCAGGGTGAAGATCGAATCCGGTATGGAGACGTTGAAACGCACCTCCAGTATCCTCAGGATCGTCTCCCTCCCCCTCTTCTTCATGGGCTTCATCCTCCACAGGGTGGGTATGGTCCTCCCGCCCATCTCCCTTATCTCGGAGAAGGTCATCACCCTTATGAGCTCGCCCTTCTCGCTGTAGAACTCCTCCCTCAGGGGAACGAAGTCCCCCTTCCTCACCCAGTAGAGGATCCTGTCCCAGACAACTGGTGCATCCGGTTTCGGAAGGGCCTCCACCTTGTAGGCTGGAAAGCCCTCCACCTCCTCCTCGCCGACCACCCGGTGGAAGTAGTCCTCCACTATGCTCGACTCCTTTACAAGGTCGTCGTTGGTGAAGTCGCTCCCCATCCAGGGCTGCATCATCATGGAAGGGGGTATCTTTATTATCCGCTCCACCTTCGGCAGGTAGTCCCACATCTCGTAGCCTATCTTGAGGGTGCCTATCCCCCGCTCCTTGGGAGGGGAGAGTATCCTTATGAAGGTCCTCTTTCCCTTCCTGTCATCCCATACCTTGAGCCTGAGGGTCCTGGTCCAGTTCGGGTCCTTTATGGTCATCTCGTAGAGCCCCACACTGGTGTCACCCCTCATGAGGTGCTCCATCCGCCTTATGATCTCTTTCCCGTCGATGGTCTGAGAGGGAAGGGGGGAGGGTAAGAGGATGAGGGCCACGAGAAGGATGAGGGTCCTCAAATGCATCTACAGTCCCTGCCTTGAAAGCTCTTCAAGGAGCCTCCTCTGCTCCTCTGTAAGGCTCCGGGGGACCTTGATCCTGATCTCCACATAGAGATCACCCCTTCCCGTTCCCTTGAGATGGGGTATGCCGTAACCCTTAAGCCTTATCCTTGTCCCGTCCTTTGTCCCCGGTGGGACCTTTACCCTTATGGTCTTTCCCTCAGGTGTGGGAACCTCTATTATAGAACCAAGGGCCGCCTCGGTGAACCTTATCTCCCTCTCCACCACCACATCATCCCCCTCTCTCCTGAAGACAGGGTCCTTTTCCACCTCCACAAGGAGGTAGAGGTCCCCAGGCGGGCCTCCCCCTATCCCGGGCATCCCCCTTCCAGGGATCCTTATCTTCTTGCCCGTATCGATGCCTGCAGGTATCCTTACCGTCAGGGTATCGATGGAGCCATCAGGCCTTCTGAGGGAGATCCTCTTCTCACCGCCAAAGGCGGCCTCCCTGAAGGAGAGCCTGAGCCTTGAGGTCACATCAGCCCCCCTTCCAGGGGCTACCCCTGTGAAGACCTCGTAGCCAGGCCTCACCTCACGGCCGAATATACCGCCAAAGCCCCTGCCAAAGATGCGGGAGAAGATGTCCTCTGTGGTGAAGCCGAGGTCCTTCAGGAGATCCCCTATATCAAAGCCCCTGAATATATCCTCCTGGCTGAAGCGCTCGTGGAACCTCTGGGCACCGTACATATCGTACTGCCTTCTCTTCTCCTTGTCACTCAGGACGGCATAGGCCTCGTTTATCTCCTTGAACTTCTCCTCGGCTTCCTTGTTCCCTGGATTCCTGTCAGGATGGTACTTCAGGGCAAGGCGCCTGTAGGCCCTTTTGATCTCATCCTCGGTGGCATCCCTGCTCACACCGAGTATCTCGTAGTAATCCTTGTAAGCCATGGCACTATGAAGCCTTGAGGGATTATAGTCTAAGTGTAGACAAATAATCCCCCTCTGTCAATGGAGGGGTCAGATCTTGGGGAGGGTTATGCCTACCTGGGCCTGATACTTGCCCCTCTTATCGGCATAGGAGATGAGAGGGGGTTCACCCTCAAAGAAGAGGACCTGGGCAATCCCCTCGTTGGCATATATCTTTGCTGGAAGAGGTGTTGTATTGGAGATCTCGATGGTCACATAGCCTTCCCATTCAGGCTCAAAGGGGGTGACATTGGTTATGATCCCGCACCTTGCATAGGTCGATTTGCCAAGGCATATGGTCATGATGTTCCTGGGGATCCTGAAGTATTCCACACTCCTTCCAAGGGCAAAGGAGTTGGGGGGTATGATGCACACATCACCCTTGAAGTCCACAAATGACCTGGTATCAAAGGCCTTTGGATCGACTATGGTGGAGTTTATGTTTGTGAAGATCTTGAACTCATCTGCCACACGGATGTCGTAACCGAAGGACGAAAGGCCGTAGGAGATGACCCCCTTCCTTATCTGCCTTTCCTCAAAGGGCTCTATCATCCTGTGCTTCAGGGCCATCTCCTTTATCCATTTGTCGTTCTTTATCATGCCACCCTCTTCAGATGGTAGTGAGCCAGTCCCTGTACCTCTCCATCCTCCCCT
This sequence comes from Deltaproteobacteria bacterium, assembly GCA_015492305.1. Taxonomy (GTDB): domain Bacteria; phylum Desulfobacterota; class GWC2-55-46; order S146-80; family S146-80; genus S146-80. The sequence continues at coordinate 12,461 of WGFJ01000047.1, read as the reverse complement.
TCACAACCTCAAAGAAGGTCTCCTGAAGGGCCTTTGTAACAGGACCAGGCCTTCCCTCACCTATGACCCTGCCATCCACCTCCCTTATAGGGGTGATCTCTGCCGCGGTGCCTGTGAAGAAGGCCTCATCTGCCGTGTAGAGCTCATCCCTTGTGAACCTGTCCTCCACCACCCTTATCCCCTTGTCCTTTGCGATGGTTATGACCGAATCCCTTGTTATCCCCCTGAGGACCGATGTGAGGGAAGGGGTCTTTACCTCCCCCCTCTTCACTATGAAGATGTTTTCCCCGCTGCCCTCACAGACATAGCCATCCGCATCCAGGAGCAGGGCCTCATCGTAGCCGGCAGCAACGGCCTCCCTCTTTGCAAGGATGGAGTTCACGTAGTTGCCACAGACCTTCGCCTTCGTCATGTTGGCATTCACATGGAGCCTTGTGTAGGAGGATATCTTGACCTTTATGCCCCTGGTGATGCCCTCTTCACCAAGGTAGGCACCCCAGGGCCACACGGCTATGGCCACCCTCACGGGGTTGTCCTTGGGGAAGAGACCCATGGAGCCGTCTCCAAGAAAGGCAATGGGCCTTATGTAACACTCCTTGAGTCCGTTTACCCTCACCGTCTCTATGATGGCCTTCTCTATCTCATCCCTTGAGAAGGGGATCTCCATCTGGACTATGTGGGCGGACTCGAAGAGGCGATCCACATGCTCTCTCAGCCTGAATATGGCCGATCTCCCGTTGCCATCGCTGTAGCACCTTATCCCCTCAAAGACACCAAGCCCGTAGTGTAGCGTGTGGGTGAGGATGTGGATATTTGCCTCATCCCAGGCAACAAACTCCCCGTCAAGCCATATCTTTTCCACCTTCTCCATCCTCTACCTCACGGAGTGGAAATCCTATAACAAAGGGACAGGACTTGTCAATCCCTTTCCACCTTCCTTTCGAGGTCCTTCAGGAGGGCCTCCATGGAAGACTTCCTCAGTATCTCCCTGAACTGGGAGTTGTAGTTTGCAACAAGGCTCACCCCTTCCACCACTATGTCGTATACATACCACCTCCCATCCCTCCTTACCATCCTGTAATCTATGGGTATCTCCGTTCCATCCTGGGAGATGACCAGTGTCTTGACAAGGGCTATCCTCCCCCTGACCTTTTCCTTGGTGTAGAGGATCTTCTCATTGTGATAGGCATTCAGCTTGTCCAGGTACTGCCTTTCAAGGAGCTTTGTGAAGAGGTCCACAAACCTCTTCCTCTCACCCTCGGTTGCCCTCCGCCAGTACCTGCCAAGGCTTCTCCTTGACATCTCCTCAAAGTCAAAGACCCCCTTCACCACGGCCTTTATCCTCTCCCTCCTTATACCTTCCTTCTCTGCCCCCTGGAGACGGGGGTCTTTTAGGATGGCGATCACGGCATCCACCCTCTCCTTTACAACCTCCTTTGGGGAGGCTGCAAAGGCCAGTTGGGGAAGGATCAGGAGGATGAAAAGGAGGGCCCTCATCCTACTCCTCCACAAGGGATTCCCTGTGCTGGTGATAGGCGTCCCTGACAGCCACATAGGGATCAACAGCACCCTTTTTCAGGGATTCATATGTCCCTATCTCAAGGGATGTCTCATTCACAAGTTCATAGGCCCTGACACCTGCAAGGGCCCACCTGTCATGGGGGAAGAGGTAGTTCACAGGATCGAGGAAGAAGTCCCCGATCATCCCCACCGTATCCCTCAGGCTTGAAGGACCGAGGATGGGCCAGTTTATGTAGAGGCCGGGACCGGCCCCGTAGAAACCGATCGTCTGTCCGAGATCCTCTTCTGTGAGGAAAAGGCCGAACCTGTCCCTGGCAGGATCGGTGAAACCGAGAAACCCTATGGTCGTATTTATGAAGAACCTCTCAAGTTCCCTGAAGGCCGTGTCAAACTTGAACTGGAGCAGGGAGTTAACAAACCTTACAGGGGTGGTCACATTCGTGAAGAACCTCCTCACCGAGACCCTTATCCCTTTGGGGACCACCTTCCTGTATCCCTGGGCAACGGGCTTCAGGATGTGGAAGTAGAACCTGTCGTTTATGGTGAAGAAGACCCTGTTCAGGGGCTCAAGGGGATCCGGGATGGGCCTTACCTCCTCAAAACCCATCTCCTCAAGGTCCTCCTCGGAGCCTGCCCTGGCAGGCCCGGAAAGGAGGAGCAGAAGGAGGATCATCAGCAGGGCAGGGACCTTCATCTCTCCAGGACCCCCTGTCCCGTGGAGGAATCACCCTTTTCAAGGCTGAATATGTACTTCCTTACAAGCTCCTCTATGTTTATGGAGGATTCTGTATCCACAATGGTGTCCCCTGCCTTGAGGAACCTCTCCGATCCTCCGGGGATTATCTCGATGAATTTATCACCGATGATACCCCTTGTCCTGATGGAGGCTGTTGAGTCCTCAGGTATCTTCACATCGGAGGCTATCCTCATCTTAACGGTAGAGACATAGTCCTTGAGCCTTATCTCCTCCACCCTGCCCACAACCACCCCTGCAATCTCCACATCTGCCCCCTCCCGCAGACCCGATACGGAGTCGAATTCCGCAAAGATCACGTATCCACTCTGCCCGAAGACCCTCACATCCCCCAGTTTGATGGAGATGTAAGCCATGGCAGCGATACCTACGACAACAAAGACCCCTACAAGGAACTCTATCCTCTTCATACCTTCCCTCTAAAAGTCCTGGAGTTTTCCACCCTTAACCTTCCCTGTGATGAAGCCCCTCACTATGGGGTTTTCGGAGGTGATGAGCTCCTGGGGTGTGGTGAACTCGACTATCCTTCCCTCGTGGAGCATGGCAACGAAGTGGGCAATATCAAGGACCTCCCTTATCCTGTGGGTGACGATGACCTCTGTGCAGTTGGTCTTCCTCGAACATCCTGTCATGAGGGCATGGATGGTCTTTGTGGTGATGGGATCAAGACCTGTTGTTGGTTCGTCGAAGACCAGTATCTCCGGCTCCATGATCATTGCCCTTGCAATGGCCACCCTCTTCCTCATGCCACCGCTTATCTCATCAGGATACTTGCCCTCCATGCCTGAAAGGCTTACCTCCTCAAGGAGCCTTTCCACCCTTTCCCTTATCTCCTCTTCGTCAAGATCCGTGAGCTCCCTCAGGGGGAAAGCCACATTATCATAGATGGTAAGGGAATCGAAGAGGGCTCCACCCTGAAAGACCACCCCGAACTTCCTCTTTATCCTGTTGAGCCTCTCCCCTCTGAGCCTTGTAATATCCTCCCCGTCTATATATATCGACCCCCTATCTGGTTTCAAAAGGCCTATTATGTGCTTGAGGAGGACACTCTTCCCCCCTCCACTCCTGCCTATTATGGCTGTCCTCTTCCCCTTGGGTATCTCCAGATCTATCCCCCTGAGCACCTCCTGACCGTTGAAGGATTTCCAGAGATCCACTATCTTGATCATAGGAGTACAGAGGTGAGGAAGTAGTCCCAGGCAAGGATCAACACCGAAGAAAGGACCACTGCCTCAGTGGTGGCCCTGCTCACACCCGTTGCACCGTGCCCGGTGTAGTATCCCTTGTAACAGCACACCCAGGTCAGGACCAGCCCAAAGACCATGGATTTTATAAGACCCCCGTAGACATCCTTGAAGACGACACTTGCATCCATCTCGTGGAAGAAGCTTCCCGGGTTGACCCCGAGCAACTCCACACCGATAAGGTATCCCCCCACTATGCCTATCACATTGAAGACACTTGCAAGGAGGGGAAGCACTATGATGCCGGCAACCATCTTGGGTACCACAAGGAACTTTATGGGGTTCAGGGTCATCACATCAAGGGCATCTATCTGCTCAGTGATCCTCATGACCCCTATCTCCGCAGCCATGGCAGACCCTGCCCTTGCCGTCACCATGAGGGCCGTAAGGACAGGGCCAAGCTCCCTTATGAGGCTGAGGGCAACGGCAGACCCAAGGAGGCTCTCGGAACCGAACTTCCTCAGGGTGTAGTAGCCCTGGAGGCCAAGGACCATACCTGTAAAGCTACCTGTAAGGAGTATGACAGAGGAGGATGTAACCCCTATATCGTAGATCTCCCTGATAACCCGTCTTATCCTCAAGGGCCTGCGGAAGAGATGGTAGAGGAAGGAGAAGAAGAAGATCATCATCCTCCCCATCTCCCTCACGCAGACAAGGGCCTCTCTACCTATGTAGGCAAAAAGATCCACGGGCAGTTAATTTATCACAACCCCGATGGCTTGAAAAGTCAAAATTACCGGCCCCTCCCTCTGGAGGAAGATCCCCTCGGATTTAACGAAAATCCTTTCCCTTGAGTGAATCGGGTATGTATAATAGTCCCATGTCAAGGGGCCTGCTACTCATCGTCTTCGGTTCCATAGCAACCCTTACCCTCTTCATCCCTGCCCTCCTCCTCTCGCCCTTCAGGGGGGGAAACTATGTCCATGCCATAGGGAGGATATGGGCAAGGATCATCGTCTGGCTCACCGGAACAGAGGTGACCCTCCACGGATCCCAGAGGATGCCCAAAGGGAGCTACATAATCGTCTCAAACCACCAGAGTGCCTTCGACATCCCTGTGCTTCAGGCCTACCTCCCGGTGCAGTTCAAATGGGTCTCAAAGAAGGAGGCCTTCAGATACCCCTTTATAGGCTGGGCCATGCACCTTGCAAGGTATGTGGCGGTGGAAAGGAGCCACCTCAAAGAGGCCTACATGGGGCTCAAGGTCATGGAAAAGAGGCTCAAGGATGGCTACCCCATCCTCATCTTCCCTGAGGGGACGAGACAGAAGGAAGAGAAGGTGGGCCCCTTCAAGAGGGGGGCCTTCGTCCTCGCAAAGAGGACCGGCCTTCCCCTTGTGCCCGTGACGATAAGGGGCACAAAGGGGGTGATCGACTCCTTCCCCAGGGTGAACCCAGGGAGGGTGAGGATCGTCATCGGCAGACCCATAGACCCTTCCAGATTCGATGAGAAGGGATTGAGGGATACAACCTACAACATCATAAAGGAGGAATTCGAGAGGTCAGGAGTGGAGGATGAAGAGACAGGTATACGACAGGCTAACAAAGAACCTCTTTAAACACCTCGCCAGGGGAGATGAGGTCCAGTACCTGAACCTCCTCATAAGGAAGGACGGGGACAGGATCGTGGTGAGGGGAAGGCTTGAAGGTGGGGAGGAGGTGGAGCTCTTCTACAGGGCAGAGAAGGGGGATATGTACGGCCTCTCGAAGGAACAGATGAAGAGGATAGTGACCTTCAAGGAGAAACCCCTCTTCAGGACCCACATAAGGAGATAGGGTGCCCCGGTTCATCCCCGCAAGGATCATAAAGAAGAAGCGGGATGGCCTTCCCCTCAGCAGTGAAGAGATATCCTTCATGATGAGGGGATTCCTTGAGGGAAACATCCCGCCCTACCAGGTATCTGCCCTCCTCATGGCCATATACTTCCGGGGAATGGGGATGGATGAGACCATTGCCCTCACAAGGGAGATCATCCGATCCGGAAGCCCCCTTGAACTGCGGGACCTTCCGGGCATGAAGGTGGACAAGCATTCAACAGGGGGTGTAGGGGACAAGGTGAGCCTCATCCTTGCCCCCCTTGTGGCCTCTGCAGGTGTGTATGTCCCAATGGTCTCCGGGAGGGCCCTGGGTCACACAGGTGGTACCCTGGATAAACTCGAATCCATCCCTGGGCTGAGGACTGATCTCTCAAGAGAGGAGATGGTCTCCCAGCTAAAGGCAATAGGCATCGTGATGGCGGGACAGACGGAAGAGATAGCACCCCTGGACAGGGAGCTTTACGCCCTGAGGGATGTAACGGCCACGGTGGAGAGCATCCCCCTTATAGCGAGCAGCATAATGGGGAAGAAGCTCTCGGAGGGGATAGATGGCCTTGTGCTGGATGTGAAGGTCGGAAGTGGCGCCTTCATGAAGGGATACGAAGATGCGGAGGGCCTTGCAAAGGTCATGGTTGAGATAGGGAAGGGCATGGGCAAGGAGGTTGTAGCACTCATAACAGGGATGGATCAACCCCTTGGAAGGATGATAGGGAACTCCCTTGAGGTCCTTGAGGCAATAGAGGTCCTTCGGGCTGATAGAGAGGGGAAGGAGGATCTCTGGGAGGTAACAAGGGAGCTTGGAGCATGGATGCTCATCATGGGAAGGAAGGCAGAGACCATAGAGGGTGGCAGGGACCTCATGGAGAGGCTCCTCCTTGAGGGGAAGGGCCTTGAGAGGCTCAGGGAACTGGTCACCCACCAGGGAGGAAGGGATGTAATCTCCGATACCTCACTCCTCCCGGTGGCTGAGGAAAGGATGGATGTCCTTTCAGAAGAGGAGGGCTGCATTGCATCCATGGATACGGAGAGGATAGGATGGGCATCGGTGCTCCTTGGATGCGGCAGAAGGTTCACAGATGACAGGGTTGACCACGGTGTGGGCATAAGGGTCCACAAAAAGATAGGGGATCCTGTGGAAAGGGGAGAACCCGTATTCACAGTGTACCATCGAAAGGGGCAGGATGTAGGAAAGGTCATCGAGGAGCTTCGGTCCTCTATAACCTGTGGCGAAAAGGTCCCATCGCCTCCACCCGTAAGGGGCCTCATCCGGTGAAGGGAAGGATCATCAAAGAGACAGTCATAGAAGGGGGAAGGATAGAGGACCTCTACAAGGTCATATCGGATCTTGAGAGGTATCCTGAATTCCTCCCTGTAGATTCGGTGAGCATAACGCCCCTTGAGGATGGGACCGAGAGGATAGAGATGATAGGGAGGCTTGGTATATTCTCAGGCAAGGTGGTGAGCAGGGCCACCTATAACCCACCCCACTCGATCCATGTGGAGAAGGAAGAGGCACCCCTTGATCACTTCACCATCGATCACTTCACCATCGACTGGAACCTCCAGAAGGTGGAAGGTGGTGTGAAGATAAGGTTCTCCCTCTCCTATACCCTTACAGGCCCCTTTGCCATCCTCAAGGAACTCTCCCTCAGGGCCTCAAGCCACATGATCTTCAGGGCCTTCCTGAAGAGGATAAGGGAGGAACTCACTCCCTCACGATCTTGAAGGCCACCTTCACCTTGGCCTGATACTCGGAGATCCCCTCCTCCCCTATGTGGCCTCTAAGCTCTACCACTTCAAGCCACTTCAGGTCATGGAGGGTCTTCTGGGCATCCTTCACAGCGTTGTTTATGGCATCCTCATAGCTTACCTTGGAAGTCCCGACCAGTTCGATGAGTTTGTAGGTACTCATTTCCACCTCCTCTGGTCTGAGGTCACGGCCTCAGCCTGCTTGATTGTTCACAGCAAACCCCTGTCCTTGAGGACCCTTTCAGGCGATACAAGGTGCTTTGCAAAACCCATCTCCTCCTCGCTGAAACCCATGGCAAACCCCAACAGCTGGGAGAGATGGAAGGTGGGCATGTCCAGCTTGAAGCCCACCTCCTTGCCTGCGTATCCCTGATAGGAATCAAGGTTGATGTGGCACAGGGGACAGCCTGTGATCATCGTCTCACCACCCCTGTCCCTGCACTCCATGATCCTTTTGCCTATCATCCTGTAGGCCAGATGGGGGGATACAAGATCGAGCTGGAAGCCACAGCACTTCGTCCTGCCCTCGTAGTCCACAGGCTCGGCACCAATGGCAAGGATAAGGTCATCGAGGGACCTTGGTCTGTCAGGGTCCTCAAAGGCAACGGCCTCCGAGGGCCTCAGGATGTGGCACCCGTAAAAGGCGCCTACCTGGAGCCTCCTTAGGGGTCTCCTTACAAGGCCTTTGACCCTGTCGATCCCCACATCCTCCACAACCACCTGGAGCAGGTGCTTCACCTTCACCTCCCCCCTGTACCTCAGACCGATCCTTGCAAGGTGGTGATTCACCTTATCCCTGAGGTAGTCATCCCTGTCAAGCTCTGCCCTTGCCCTGTTGAGGACCATGAAGCATGTGTTGCAGATGGTCATTATGGGAAGACCCATCTCCTCTGCCTGGGCAAGGGTGCGGCCGTTGAGGGTGAGGTTCAACTCCCTGTTCTTATCGTTGAAGAGCCCTGCACCACAGCAGTTTGCCCTCACCATCTCAACAAGCTCAAGACCGAGCCTTTCGGCAAGGAGCAGGGTAGACCTGTAGGCCTCCTTTGCAATGGCAAGGGCTGCACAACCGGGATAAAAGGCAAACCTCATTCCTCCTCCTCCACAGCCCTTATGAGTTCCCTTACCTCCTCTATCCCTTCTATGGCGGGGAAGATATGGGGAAGGGGCATCTTCCCATGGAGCTCAAGCCTTATCCCAAGGGGTATCATACCGATGGACCTGAGGAAACCGAGGGACCTGAAGGTGTAGACCGCCTCATCGAGCCTTCCCACCCTGTTTACAGAGTCCACCAGGGCCTCCACATGCCTTGCCCCTGCATTGTCCACAAGCCCCTCCCTTATGGCCTCCACCCTGAGCTTCTCGATGGAGGTCATGGGCTCCACCCTCTTGGGGCAGTACTCATTGCACATAACACACCTGCTACAATCCCATATGCCATGGGGTCCACTGACCCTTTCAAGCCTTCTCCTCTTCCCGTCCTCCCTCACATCGCCAACAAACCTGTAGACCTTTGCAGCGGCTGAGGGTCCTATGAACTCTGGATCCACCTCCTGGGAGTTGCAACCGCTGTTGCAGATACCACAGAGGATGCATCTGGACTCCCTGTCTATCCTCTCCACCTCGTCCTTTGTTATGATCCATCCCCCCTCAGGCGGCTCTGAACCGGGCTGAAGCCATGGCTCTATCCTCCCTATCTTATCCCATAGAGGGGAGAGGTCCACCACAAGGTCCTTTATGACCCTGAAGTTTGATAGGGGGGAAAGGACGACCTCCCTTGCCCCCTCGTACTCCCTGAGGATCTGGGTCTTGCAGGCAAGCTTCGGGGTCCCATTCACCACCAATGCGCAGGAACCACAGATGGCACTCCTGCACGACCTCCTGAAGGAAAGGGTCCCATCGAGGTTCTCCTTGATCCACATGAGGGTCTCAAGGATGGTCATGCCCTCCTTCACATCCACATCGTAGGCCTGAAGATAGGGTTCACATCCCCCCCTGCCCGTTGGATCACACCTTTTGATCTTTACCTTTATCCTCATCAGTACCTCCTCTCCTTGGGAGGAAACCTGGTGATGGTCACATCCTTATAATCGATCCTTATCTCCCCGTCCTTTAGGCAGAAAAGGGAGTGCTTCAGCCAGTTCTCATCATCCCTCTTGGGATAGTCCTTTCTATAATGGGCACCCCTGCTCTCCCTCCTCTCAAGGGCCCCAAGGCATATGGCCTCGGCAAGGAGGAGTATATTCTTCAGCTCAAGGGCATTCTGGAGGTCCGTGTTGAAGACATCCCCCTTATCATCTATGCAGACCTTCCTGTAACGCTCCCTGAGTTCCCTTACCCTGTCAAGGGCCTCCTTAAGTCCCTTCTCCTCCCTGAAGACCCCAACACACCCATTCATGGTGGAAGACAGTTCATGTCTGATGGTGGATGCCCTCTCCCCGTCATCCCTGTTGAGGATGAGGGCTATCTCGTGGGCAGCCTCCTTGAGGAAGACATCAGGGAAGGGCTTGAGCTCTGTGGAAGAGGCGTACTCTGCCGCCCTCCTCCCTGCCCTCCTCCCGAAGACGATGGTCTCAAGGAGGGAGTTCCCGCCAAGCCTGTTCGCACCGTGGACACTCACACAGGCACACTCACCTGCTGCATAGAGGCCCTCTATCCCTGTTTCACCCCATACATCCACCTCTATCCCGCCCATGGAGTAGTGGGCACCTGGTCTCACGGGTATGGGATCATGGACCGGATCTATACCCTCAAAGTCTATGGCAAGCTGCCTTATCTGGGAGAGGCGCTCGTTTATCTTCTTCTCTCCAAGGTGCCTTATGTCAAGGAGCACGCATCCATCCACCCCCCTCCCCTCATCTATCTCGGTCTGCTCGGCCCTGCTCACAACGTCTCTGCTTGCAAGCTCCATCATCTCAGGGGCATACCTCTTCATGAAACGCTCACCCTCCCTGTTCAGGAGGTAACCACCCTCACCCCTTGCCCCTTCCGTGATGAGGATGCCCGTCCTCCTCAGGGTGGTGGGATGGAACTGGACGAACTCCATGTCCATGAGCCTTGCACCTGCCTGGAGGGCCAGGGCCATCCCATCCCCTGTATTTATGAGGGCATTCGTTGTGTGCTTGAAGACCCTGCCGTAGCCACCTGTTGCAAGGATCACGGCCTTTGAATGGAGTCTGTGGAGCCTTCCGGTTGCAAGGTTAAGGCATATCACACCCCTGCAGATCCCATCCTCCACAACAAGGGATACCACCATCCACTCCTCGTATATCCAGATCCCTGCCCTGAGGATCTGCTCGTAGAGGACATGGACAAGGGTATGGCCTGTCCTGTCCGCAGCATAGCATGTCCTTGGATAACTCAGGGCACCGAAGGGTCTCTGGGCTATCCTCCCCCTCTCATCCCTGCTGAAGACGGCCCCCATCCTCTCCAGTTCGAGGATGTTCTCAGGGGCCTCTTTGCACAGGATCTCCACCGCATCCTGATCGGCAAGGTAGTCGCTTCCCTTCACGGTATCAAAGGCATGGGCCTCCCAGGAATCGTCCTCCTTAAGGGCTGCATTTATGCCTCCCTGGGCGGCTACGGAATGGCTCCTGACAGGATGTACCTTGCTTACAAGGGCAACATTCAGGCCTGCCCTTGCCGCCTCGATGGCGGCCCTCATCCCGGCAAGCCCGGCACCTATGACCACAATGTCATGGATTACCATTAAGCCCCCCTTCGATCCCTCAGAGTTTAGCAGATATCTCCATCCCTTTCAACCCGATCCTTCCCACAGGGAGGATGCAACCAGGGCCTGGCCAAGGGATATACCTCCATCATTGGGCGGGACAAGGCGATGGGTGTAGACCTCAAAGCCATGGCCCTCAAGCCTTTCGACGGTAAGATCAAGGAGAAGACGGTTCTGGAAGCATCCCCCTGAAAGGACCACCCTCTCAACCCCTCTCTCCTCCCTTGCAAGCCCTGCCACAGAGAGGACCATCTCGGCAAGGGTGTTGTGAAAGGCCCTTCCTATCTGCCGGGCATCCCTGCCTTCCTTCACATCTTCAAGTACGGAGCAGATGATGGGGAGGGTATCGATGCTGTAGGGGGGGCCTGGAAGGATATGGAAGGGGTAGATCCTGCTGTCGTCCCCACCTGATGACAGGGCCTCAAGCCCTATGGCCGCCTCCCCCTCGAAGGTCACCCGATGGTAGAGACCCAGGATGGATGAAAGGGCATCAAAGAGCCTCCCGCAGCTTGAGGTAAGGGGCGAGTTCACCCCTCTGTCCACCATCCTTGTAAGCACCTCCAGGACAGGGCCATCCACCTCCCTGATGATATCGAGCCCATCCCTCCCGCAGGCCATGTAGAGGTAGCTTACAGCCATCCTGAAGGGCTCCTTTACGGCCCTATCCCCACCTGGCATAGGTACATACCTCAGATGGGCAAACCTCTCAAAACCCCTCTCATCTGCCACAAGGAATTCGCCTCCCCATATCTTCCCATCCTCTCCATAACCTGTCCCATCGAAGGCAACGCCAAGCACCTTACCCCGCAGGCCATTCTCGGCCATGCAACTCACTATGTGGGCGTGATGGTGCTGGATGGCCACAACCCTCCCTGTGCCAAGGTCCTCTGCAATCCTTGATGCAAAGGTTGTGGTCCAGTAGTTCGGGTGGAGATCATGGGCCACCACCTCTGGATGGACCTCAAGGGTCCTCATCAGGTTCCTGAGGGTCTCCTTGTAGAAACCGATGGCCTCCACGTTCCCCATGTCCCCCACATGCTGGCTCATAAAGGCGTTCCTTCCCTTTGTCAGGCAGAAGGTGGTCTTCAGTTCCCCGCCAAGGGCAAGCACCTGTGGAACAGGGGCACCGAGATCAACAGGTGCGGGCACATAGCCCCTTGCCCTCCTCACAAGGAAGGTCCTCTTCCCGCCCCTGACCACCGAATCGTCCACCCTCATATAGATGTCCCTGTTGTGGAGGAGGAAGGCATCTGCAATGGACGAGAGCCTCTCAAGGGCCTCTTCATTCCCTATGGCTATGGGTTCCTCGGAGAGGTTTCCGCTCGTCATGACGAGGGCATCGAAGTGGGGTCCAGGAGAAGGGGGATAATAGAAGAGAAGGTAGTGGAGGGGTGTGTAGGGAAGTATGCTGCCAAGGGCATCGTTCCCAGGGGCGATGGCCTGCGATGGTCCATCCCCCTTCCTCTTCATGATGACAATGGGCCTTACAGGTCCCTTGAGGAGATCCTGGTCCCCCTCCAGGACCTCGCAGAACCCCTTTGCCCTCTCAAGGTCAGGGACCATTATGGCAAAGGGCTTGTTGCTCCTCCTCTTCCTCTCCCTCAACCTCTTTACCGCCTCCTCGTTACTGGCATCACAGGCAAGGTGGA
>WGFJ01000046.1 GCA_015492305.1 Deltaproteobacteria bacterium | reverse complement strand
CCACTTGATGACCAGCAGATGGCAGACCTTATCGCCTATATAAGGAGTCTGGCAAAGTAAGGCCTTACCCGATTCTGCATCTTCAAGGCCCTGGCTGTTGTCAGGGCCTTTTCTTTTTGATATAAGGTTAAAAAACCTTGGAGGCGCGAATGGAAGCCTGTGTGAGGAAGGATGGAAGATCACCCCTTGAACTCAGACCGGTAAAGATAACGAGGAACTTCATAAAATACGCGGAGGGTTCTGCCCTCATAGAGATGGGGGAGACCAAGGTGATATGTACTGCCAGTGTCGAGGAAAAGGTCCCGCCCTTTCTCAAGGACACCGGCAGGGGATGGATCACTGCAGAGTATGCCATGCTTCCCAGATCCACAAAGATCAGGAGTATAAGGGAGTCAACGGCGGGCAGGGTGGGTGGAAGGACCCATGAGATACAGAGGCTTATAGGGAGATCATTGAGGGCTGTTGTGGATCTGGCTGGACTTGGTGAAAGGACGATATGGATCGATTGTGACGTGATCCAGGCCGATGGGGGAACGAGGACCGCATCCATCACAGGGGCCTTTGTAGCCCTTTATGATGCCTTGAGATATATGCAGGAGAAAGGGATGGTGGAAAAGCTCCCCATAGTGGATGCCGTTGCTGCAGTGAGTGTTGGCAAGGTCGGAGGGTTGATACTGCTGGATCTCACCTATGAAGAGGATTCAATGGCCGAGGTGGACATGAACCTTGTCATGACAGGAAGGGGGCTCTTTGTCGAGATCCAGGGTACGGCCGAGGCATATCCCTTCAGTCAGGAAGAGCTACAGGAGATGATAGGTGTTGGTTCAGCAGGTATCCGCATCCTTATAGAAAAACAGAAAGAGGTCCTTCAGGGTATCCTGTGAAGCTTGTCCTTGCCACAAGAAACCCCGGAAAGATAAGGGAGATAAAGGCCCTTCTGAAAGGACTCCCTGTGGAGATCCTTACCCTGGAGGATTTGCCGGGCCTTTCACTACCTCCAGAGGATGGGAAGACCTTCAGGGAAAACGCCTTGAAGAAGGCCAGGGCCGTAGCGAGGGCCACAGGTCTCTGGGCTCTCTCCGATGATTCAGGCCTTGAGGTGGACCATCTCAGGGGAAGACCGGGTATATACTCTGCCAGGTATGCAGGGGAAGGCAGTACCGATGAGGAGAACAACCGCAAACTCCTTGAAGAGCTTGAGGGTGTTCCGTGGGATGAGAGAAAGGCAAGGTACAGATGTGTGATAGCCCTTGTGGATCCGAAGGGCAGATCCTTTACCTTTGAAGGTGAGTGTGAAGGTGTGATTGCAGAATCTCCCAAAGGAAGAGGGGGATTTGGCTATGATCCCCTATTCTTCCTCCCTGAAAAGGGGAAGACCATGGCCGAGTTGGAGCCGGAAGAGAAGAACAGGATAAGCCACAGGGGTAAGGCCCTTCGCCAGTTTGTTCTGTGGCTTAAAGAATATCTAAAAAGGCCTTGAAAAAACTGTTATAATAATGTAAAAGAAATATTCCACGGGGCGTGGCTCAGCCTGGTAGAGCACCTGCTTTGGGAGCAGGGGGTCGGAGGTTCGAATCCTCTCGCCCCGACCAGTCTCTTAAGTGGGCGCCTGTAGCTCAGCTGGATAGAGCAGCTGCCTTCTAAGCAGCGGGTCGGGGGTTCGAATCCTCCCAGGCGCATCATGTGGTGAGCGTAGCTCAAGGGCAGAGCATTGGACTGTGGCTCCAAGGGTTGGGGGTTCGAGTCCCCTCGCTCACCCCATTCTTTGATGATCATTGACACCTCTCCTCCATGGATGGGGGATAATAAGGGCGCCTGTAGCTCAGGGGATAGAGCATCGGCCTCCGGAGCCGAGTGTCAGAGGTTCGAATCCTCTCAGGCGCGCCAGATGCAAGATGGGCCGTTAGCTCAGTTGGCAGAGCAGCTGACTCTTAATCAGCGGGTCGCAGGTTCGAATCCTGCACGGCCCATCAAAAAAATCAAGGATCCTTTGTACATATCTTGCCAGTGATCCTCCGGTCTTTCATGTATCCTCTCCAGAACCTCTGAACAGTTGAAACTCCCGGGTCCTTACACAGTTTATGTTTGCAATGGGTCTGTTTTTTCTGTAATATTTTTACAGAGATTGCGAGAGTGGCGGAACTGGCAGACGCGCTGGACTTAGGATCCAGTGGGGTGACCCGTGGGGGTTCAACTCCCCCCTCTCGCACCAAAACCCTTAGAGTGTAGAGGGAAAAGATGAGATTGAATGTAGAACTCAAAGAGATCAGCCCTGTCAAGAAGAAGCTCGAGGTGGTCATACCATCTGAGGATGTGGAAAGGGAGATAGAGAAGGCCTACAAAAGGCTGGGTAAGGAGGTCAGTGTAAAGGGCTTCCGAAAGGGGAAGGTCCCGAGGGCCATCATTGAAAGGCTATACAAGGATCGGGTCGAAGGTGAAGTGGCCCTCAAACTTATCGATGAGAGTCTGCCCCTTGCCTTCAAGGACAAGGGGATCAAGCCCCTTTCTGCCCCTGAAATAGAGCCCCACCACAGGCTCGAGGCAGGTAAAGACTTCTCCTATTCCGCCATCTTTGAGGTGACTCCAAGGATAGATGTGACCGGTTACGAAGGGCTTGAGATAGAGAAGAAGGATGTCGTGGTTGAGGAGAAGGAGGTTGAGGATGCCATAAAGGCCCTTATTGAGAACCATGCCCACTTTGAAGATATCAAGGAGGAGAGGCCTGCCAAGGAAGGTGACCTTGTGGTGATAGATTTCGAAGGGCAGATGGATGGGCAACCCATAAAGGATGGAAAGGCAAAGGACTACCCGGTGGTAATAGGTTCAGGAAACCTCCTTGAGTCATTTGAAAAGGGCCTCATAGGCATGAGGTGTGGTGATGAGAAGGAGATAGAGGTGGAGTTTCCTGAAGACTATGGGAACAGGGAGCTGGCAGGAAAGAAGGGGACCTTCCGGGTCCTCCTTAAGGATATAAAGGAGAAGATACTCCCAGAGCCAAACGAGGAGTTTGCAAGGGACCTTGGCCTTAAGGACATGGAGGAGTTAAGGGAAAAGGTAAGGGAGGAGTTGCTTGAGGAAAAGGAAAAGGCAGAAAAAAAGAGGGTGCGTGATGAGATCATAGAAAGGCTTATTGAAAAAAACACCTTTGAGGTGCCGCCCAAATACCTGAGGGAGTACGAGGAACACCTCTTCAATCAGATCCTGAAGGTCCTCTACAGGCAGGGAAGGACGCCGGAGGACATGGATAAGTTAAGGAGTACCTGTAAGGCAAGGGCCGAGAGGGAGGTCAGGGCAAGTATCATCATCAAGGCCATAGCCGAGAAAGAGGGGATAGAGGTCTCTGAAGAGGAGATTGAGGAGCGGATCAAGGAGATAGGAGAAAGACATGGTCAGGACCCTGGGACCCTGAAGAGGCTCTACCAGGAAAGAGGGCTTTTAGAAGGCCTCAGGATGGAGATCCTGGAGGACAAGGTCTTTGAGTTCATAGAGTCGAAGGCCTCAAGAAAGGCCTGAAAAAACCGATATTAAGGAGAGAGGATATGCCGCTTATTCCAATGGTGATAGAACAGACTGGAAGGACGGAGAGGGCCTATGACATCTATTCGAGGCTTCTCAAGGACAGGATCATCTTCCTTGGAACGGAGATAACCGATGAGGTGGCAAACCTGGTGGTTGCCCAGCTGCTTTTCCTTGAGTCCGAGGACCCTGACAAGGATATCTACCTCTACATAAACTCCCCCGGAGGGCTTGTGAGTGCCGGTCTTGCCATATATGACACCATGCAGTATATAAAGCCCCCTGTATCCACCATATGTGTCGGGCAGGCTGCAAGTATGGGGGCCTTGCTCCTTTCAGGGGGTGAGAAGGGGAAGAGGTTTGCCCTTCCGAACTCAAGGATACTCATCCATCAACCCCTTGGAGGGGCACAGGGACAGGCTACGGACATAGATATACAGGCAAGGGAGATACTCCGTATCAGGGAGGTCTTGAGTCAGATCCTTGCAAAGCACACAGGGCAGCCGGTGGAAAAGATAAGGGAGGATACAGAGAGGGATTTCTTTATGACTGGAGAACAGGCAAAGGAATATGGTATAATTGATGATGTCATAGAAAAAAGAAAGGCTTAACGGAGGTAAGATGGCAAAGAAGGACTCAGGACAGGGAGGAAATCTTCTCTGCTCCTTTTGTGGTAAGAGTCAAAACGAGGTGAGGAAGCTCATAGCAGGGCCTACGGTGTTCATATGCGATGAGTGTGTGGAGTTGTGCAACGATATCATTGCTGAAGAGTATGAAAGGGAGGAGCTTGCAAGGCGAGAGGTCACCATACCAAAGCCCGCAGAGATAAAGGCTGTGCTGGATGAATACATCATAGGTCAGGAGAGGGCAAAGAAGATCCTCTCGGTGGCTGTCCATAACCATTATAAGAGGATAGAGAGCAGGGTAAGTATAGATGGGGTTGAGCTCCAGAAGAGCAACATCCTCCTCATAGGTCCAACGGGTTCTGGTAAGACCCTTCTTGCCCAGACCCTTGCAAGGATACTGAATGTCCCCTTTACCATCGCTGATGCAACGACCCTTACAGAGGCAGGTTATGTTGGGGAGGATGTGGAGAACATCATCCTCAGCCTTGTCCAGAATGCGGAATACGACATAGAGAGGGCACAGAGGGGTATCGTTTATCTTGACGAGGTGGATAAGATCGCCAGGAAGTCCGGCGACAGTCCTTCTATAACAAGGGATGTCTCCGGTGAAGGTGTGCAGCAGGCCCTCCTCAAGATAATAGAGGGGACTGTGGCCAATGTCCCTCCTAAAGGCGGAAGGAAGCATCCCCAGCAGGAGTTCCTGCAGGTAGATACCACAAACATCCTCTTTATATGCGGTGGGGCCTTCAGCGGGATAGAGGAGATAATCAAAAAGAGGAAGAGTGTCCGGAGCATAGGTTTCGGGTCCGATGTGAGGCGTTACTCAGAGATGAGGTATGATGAGATCATCCAGGATGTACAGCCCGAGGATCTGATAAAGTACGGTCT
>WGFJ01000045.1 GCA_015492305.1 Deltaproteobacteria bacterium | reverse complement strand
GAGGGTTATCCCTTCATCCTGCTTCCGGCGATCCTTGCTGTCCTCTTCCTCCTTTCAGGTCTAAAGATCCTTGCCCTTCTCTCCCTTGCAGGCACTGCCTTTACCCTCTACTTCTTCCGAGATCCTGAAAGAAGGGTTCCATCCCGGCAGGGGGTGATTGTTTCACCGGCAGATGGAAGGGTCCTCTTTGCAGACAGGGTCTTTGAGGAGAGGTATCTCAAAAGGGACCTTATAAAGGTGAGCATATTCATGTCCCTCTTTGATGTCCATGTGAACAGGGCCCCTGTAGGCGGGATCGTTAGGGAGAGATCCTACCATCCTGGAAGGTTCATCTCCGCAAACAGGGATAAGGCATCCCTTGAGAATGAGCAGTGCTTCTACCTCATCGATACGGGCAGGGAAGAGATAGGGATGGTCCAGATAGCCGGTCTCATAGCCCGCAGGATCGTTAGCTACAAAGGGGAAGGTGACAGGGTATCCACAGGGGAAAGGATAGGCCTTATCCGCTTCGGGTCGAGGGTGGATCTCTTCCTCCCCCTCCACACAGAGCTCAGGGTAAAGAGGGGGGACAGGGTCTACGGGGGGAAGAGTATAATAGGTTTTCTGGAGACCTGAATGGTGAGGGAAGGCGGGGTCAAGAGGGGGATCTACCTTGTCCCGAATCTCATAACCTCTGCGAGCCTCTTTGGGGGTTTCTACTCCATTGTGGCGGCCCTTGATGGAAACTACTATGCCAGTGCCGTGGCTATCCTCATATCGGTCCTTCTCGATGCCATGGATGGCAGGATAGCAAGGCTTACAAACACCAATACCAGGTTTGGCATAGAATACGACTCCCTTGCAGACCTTGTATCCTTCGGGGTTGCCCCGGGGATCCTTATCTTCACCTGGGCCCTGAGGCCTTACGGACGCTTCGGATGGCTTGCGGCCTTCCTTTTCGTTGTGTGCGGTGCCTTGAGGCTCGCAAGGTTCAATATCCAGATAAACACGGTAGAAAGCAGGGTCTTCAACGGTTTGCCCATACCGGCAGCTGCAAGCCTCATAGCCACAACGGTCCTCCTCTTTTCCTATACAGGGGGGACAGGTGTGACGAAACATGTAACCATCCTTATAGTCACCTATTTGCTTGCCTTTCTCATGGTGAGTAACATAAAATACTATAGCTTTAAGGATCTCGACATAAGGGAAAGGAGACCCTTTGGCCTCCTTGTGATCGGTGTCCTTTTCCTTATCGTTGTGGCCCTTGAGCCCCATATAATGCTCTTCCTTATCTCCTTGGCCTATGTCCTTTCAGGGCCCCTCATCCTCTTGAGGAAGAAAGGGGAAAGGAGAGAAAAGAAAGGGGGTAAGCCGAAGGACCATGAAGAAGGAACGGATAAAGATATTTGACACCACCCTGAGGGATGGGGAGCAGTCCCCTGGTGCAAGCATGAATGTGGAGGAGAAGCTCAGGGTTGCGAGGCAGCTCCAGAAGCTCAATGTGGATGTCATTGAGGCGGGCTTCCCCATGGCCTCAGAGGGGGATTTCGAGGCGGTAAAGAGGATAGCCGAGACCATAAGGACCGTGGAGATAGCAGCCCTTGCAAGGGCAAACTTCAGGGATATCGACAGGGCCTGGGAGGCGCTTAAAGGGGCAAGGAACCCGAGGATCCACACCTTCATTGCCACCTCTGATATCCACCTGAAGTACAAGCTCAGGCTCTCAAGGGATGAGGTCCTGAAGAAGGCCGTTGAAGCTGTGAAGCATGCCAGGTCCTATACGGAGAATGTCGAGTTCTCCGCAGAGGATGCTGTAAGGAGCGACAGGGACTTCCTTGCCGAGGTGATAGAGGCCGTCATAGAGGCAGGTGCAAGGACTGTAAACATCCCGGACACGGTGGGTTACTCCATCCCCACCGAGTTTGGTGACCTTATAAGGTTCCTCAAGGAGAGGGTGAGAAACATAGACAGGGCCACCATAAGCGTCCACTGCCATAACGACCTTGGCCTTGCAGTGGCCAACTCGATTGCTGCCATCCAGGCAGGGGCAAGGCAGGTGGAATGCACCATAAACGGCATCGGTGAAAGGGCAGGCAACGCATCCCTTGAGGAGATAGTGATGATCCTCAAGACGAGGAAGGACCTCCTCCACCTGGATACAAGGGTGAAAACGGAGTACCTCTATCCAACGAGCAGGCTCATAACCCACATAACAGGGATGGTGGTGCAGCCAAACAAGGCCATAGTGGGGGCCAATGCCTTTGCCCATGAGGCAGGGATACATCAGGATGGCATCTTGAAGGAACGCCTTACCTATGAGATCATGACACCCGAATCGGTTGGCATACCGAGGAGCACCCTTGTAATGGGCAAGCACTCGGGCAGACATGCCTTTCGGGAAAAACTCAAGAGCCTTGGCTACGAACTCTCGGAGGAGGACTTCAACAGGGCCTTTGAGAGGTTCAAGCAACTTGCTGACAAGAAGAAGGAGATCTTTGATGAGGATATAGAGGCCCTTGTGGCTGACGAGATACTGAGGATCCCTGACAGGTACAGGCTCCTCTATGTCCATGTGGTGAGTGGTACAAACGTGATCCCCACGGCAACGGTCCAGATCGAGATGGATGGCAAGATGGTGCAGGATACAGATTACGGCGTTGGCCCTGTAGATGCGGTTTACAGGGCCATTGCAAGGATCACAAAGACAAAGAGCAAACTCCTCAAGTACTCGGTCAACGCCATAACAGGGGGGACCGATGCCCAGGGAGAGGTCACGGTGAGGCTCGAGGAGAAGGGCCATACCGTGATAGGTCAGGGTGCCCACATGGACATCATCGTGGCCAGTGCAAAGGCCTACATAAATGCCCTGAACAAGCTCGAGTACAAGAAGAAACGATTCCAGGTAAGTCTTTAAGGGGGATTCTATGGGCATGACCATAACGGAAAAGATCCTTGCAGACCACGCCGGCAGAAAGGAGGTCTTTCCAGGTGACCTCATACAGGCAAGGGTGGATATAGCCCTTGGGAACGACATCACCGCACCCATAGCCATAGGGCAGTTCAGAAGGATCGGGGCCAGGGAGGTATTCGACAGGGAGAGGGTGGTCCTTGTGCCCGATCACTTCACCCCCAATAAGGACATAAAGTCTGCCGAGCAGTGCAAGGTCCTGAGGGATTTTGCAAGGGAGCAGGGCATAATCCACTACTTTGAGGGTGGGGAGATAGGGATAGAACACGCCCTTCTTCCGGAACAGGGGATAGTGGTCCCAGGGGACCTTGTGATAGGTGCCGATAGCCACACCTGCACCTATGGAGCCCTTGGGGCCTTTGCAACAGGGGTGGGATCCACCGATCTTGCAGCAGCCATGGTCACCGGAGAGGCCTGGTTCAAGGTCCCTGAATCGATGAAATTCGTCTACTACGGAAAACTCGGAGAATGGGTGAGCGGTAAGGATCTTATCCTCTACACCATAGGTGATATCGGGGTGGATGGTGCCCTCTACAGGGCCATGGAGTTCACAGGTGAAACCATAAGGGATCTATCGATGGATAGCCGCTTTGCCCTTTGCAACATGGCCATAGAAGCGGGGGCCAAAAACGGGATCATTGCACCCGATGAGGTTACAGAGGGATATGTCAGGGGCAGGGCAAAGAGGCCTTACAGGCTTTACAGGAGCGACGAAGATGCGAGTTATGTGGATGTGAGGGAGTACGATGTATCCAGGATAGAGCCCCAGGTTGCCTTCCCCCATCTTCCGGAGAATACAAGGGGGATAAGTGAGGTGGGAAGGATAGAGATCGACCAGGTCGTCATAGGGTCATGCACCAACGGGAGGATAGAGGACCTTCGCATAGCAGCCAGGGTGCTCAAGGGTAACAGGGTGGCCCCCTATGTAAGGCTCATAATCATACCTGCTACCCCCCTTATCTACCACCAGGCCATGGAAGAGGGGCTATTCGAGATCTTCCTTGAGGCAAAGGCGGTTATAAGCCCTCCCACCTGTGGTCCCTGCCTTGGTGGACACATGGGGATCCTTGCAAAGGGTGAAAGGGCTGTGGCCACAACGAACAGGAACTTTGTAGGCCGTATGGGTCATCCAGACAGTGAGGTCTACCTTGCGAATCCGGCAGTTGCAGCTGCCTCTGCGGTAAAGGGCTACATAGCCCATCCAGAAGAAGTGGTTAAGGAGGTATAGATGAAGCTTAGAGGAAGGGCTTGGAAGTTCGGTCCGGACATCGACACAGACAGGATCATCCCTGCCAGATACCTGAACACCTCCGATCCAAAGGAGCTTGCAAAGCACTGCATGGAGGATGCCGATCCGGAGTTTGCAAAGAAGGTGCAGCCAGGGGATATCATAGTGGCGGGCAAGAACTTCGGGTGTGGTTCCTCAAGGGAACACGCCCCCATAGCTATCAAGGCCGCCGGTGTAAGCTGCGTCATAGCCAAGAGCTTTGCCAGGATCTTCTTCAGGAACGCCTTCAATACGGGCCTTCCCATCCTTGAATGCGAGGAGGCTGTAGAGGGCATAGATCAAGGGGATGAGGTGGAGGTGGATCTCGGCAAGGGGGAGATCAGGAACATCACCAAGGGTCTTACCTTCAAGGCAAGGCCCATACCGCCTTTCATGGAATCCCTTCTCAAGGCAGGAGGGCTTATGGAGTGGGTAAAACAGCGTCTGGAGGTAGGGGGTAGATGAAGGAGAGGAACAGGCTCATAGACACGAACAAGCTCCACATAGAGAACAAGACCCTCTTTATCGATCTGAAGGAAAACAGGGGAGGCAGGTTCCTTCAGATCGCAGAACTCTCAAACGACAGGAGGAGCATGGTCATAATACCAGAAAGGGGTATAGAGACCTTCCTTGAGACGGTGAGGAAGATGGTGGACCCCATCCTTTCCGATGGTCAGAAGGAGGACAGGGATGGCCTGTAAGGTCCTCGTCCTTCCTGGTGATGGCATAGGACCGGAGATAGTAAGGGAGGCCCTGAAGGTCCTCAGACCCCTTGGGGACCGCTTCAGCTTCGAGGAGGCCCTTGTAGGTGGGGCCTCTATCGATGCCTATGGGGTCCCTATAAAGGAGGAGGTCCTTGACCTTGCAAAGAAAAGTGATGCCGTGCTCCTTGGTGCCGTTGGTGGTCCAAAGTGGGAGGATCTCGATTACTCGGTGAGGCCGGAAAGGGCACTGCTTGCCCTGAGGAAGGAGCTCGGTGCCTTCGGGAACCTCAGACCTGCAAAGGTCTTCTCCCCCCTTATCGATGCCTCTCCCCTGAAGAGGGAGGTGATCGAAGGGATAGACCTCCTTGTGGTGAGGGAGCTTACAGGGGGTATATACTTCGGCGAACCAAGGGGGGTGGAGAGGCTTCCAGATGGTAGAGAAAGGGGGCTCAACACCCTTGTCTACCACGACCACGAGGTTGAGAGGATCGCAAGGCTTGCCTTTGAGGTGGCAGGAAAGAGGAGGAGGAAGGTCACATCTGTGGACAAGGCAAATGTCCTGGAATCAACAGAGCTGTGGAGGAAGGTGGTTACAAGGGTCCACAGGGAATACGAGGGGATAGAACTCAACCACATGTATGTGGATAACTGTGCCATGCAACTGATAAGGGAGCCGGGCCAGTTCGATGTGATCCTCACGACCAACATGTTCGGTGACATCCTCTCAGACGAGGCCGCCATGCTTACGGGTTCCATAGGCATGCTTCCCTCTGCAAGCCTCGGTGGAGGGGTGGGCATCTTCGAGCCCATCCACGGCAGTGCCCCTGACATAGCGGGAAAGAACAGGGCAAACCCCCTTGCTACCATCCTTTCCGCTGCCATGATGCTAAGGTATGCCTTTTCCATGGACAGGGAGGCCCTTGCCATTGAGAGGGCTGTGGAGGAGGTGCTCGAGAGGGGATACAGGACCCCTGATATCTACAGTGAAGGTACGAAGATGGTGAGTTGCAGCGAGATGGGTGACAGGGTGGTGGAGGCCTTGGAAGAGATCCTGTCCCGCATATAAGATGGTTGCCATAACCACAGAGAGGCTTCCCTTAAGACCCACCAGGGCCATCATAGATCTCAGCGCCCTTGAAGAGAACTACAGAGAGATAAGGAAGGGGCTTCCCCAGGGGGTGAAGGTCCTTGCCGTTGTCAAGGCCGATGCCTATGGCCATGGGGTGGTGCCTGTGGCAAAGAGGCTCGAATCCCTGGGCTGCGACCTCTTTGGCGTTGCCCTCTGTGAAGAGGGGGTGGAACTGAGGGAGGCAGGCATAAAGGTCCCTATCCTTGTCCTGAGCGGGTTCTTTGAGTCCCAGGTGGAGGTCCTGCCAAGATTCGACCTCACCCCTGTGGTATTCCACAGGTCCCATCTGCCCCTCCTCAACAGGGCCGGTGAGGTGGAGGGCAAGAGGATAGGGATACATCTCAAGGTGGATACAGGTATGGGAAGGCTTGGTATCATGCCTGAAGATGTCCCATCCTTCCTCAGGGATCTTTCCTCCTACCCCTACCTGTACCTTGAGGGGGTGATGTCTCACCTCTCGGAGGCAGAGGATGAGGAAGGTGCCTTTTCAAGGGAACAGATCGAAAGGTTTGAAGGGACCCTTGAGACCATAAGGGCCTGCGGTTTTCATCCTTCCTATATCCACATCTCCAACAGTGCCGCCATATTCAACCTCAAGGCCCACTACAACCTTGTGAGGCCGGGTATAATGCTCTACGGTTCCTATCCTGATGAGTCCCTGAGGGGGAAGGTGGATCTGAAGCCCGTGATGAGGCTTGTTACCTCCATACTTCAGGTAAGGCGTGTCCCGGAGGGTATGCCCATAAGCTACGGCAGGGAGTTTGTCACCAGGAGGGAGAGCCTCATAGGTGTCATACCCATCGGATACGGGGATGGCTTCCCGAGGGCCCTTTCAAACAGGGGCTTTGTCCTTGTGAGGGGAAGGAGGGTCCCTGTGGTTGGAAGGGTGTGTATGGACCTAACCATGATAGACCTTACCGATATAGGTGAGGTGGGGATCGGCGAGGAGGTGGTCCTTGTGGGGAGGCAGGGTGGAGAGGAGATAAGGATAGAGGAATTTGCAAGGCTCTCAGGGACCATATCCTACGAGGCCCTTTGCAGGATAGGGCCAAGGGTGCCAAGGGAATACATATGACAGGGATCCTTGAATACCTCGGAAGGCTTGCAGAGGGCCTTGTCCTCCACACAGGGAGGATGGGGACCATGCTCTTCCAGGCCTTTATGTGGCTCTTTGTCCCTCCCTTCAAGTTCAGAAACCTCTTCAGACAGATGGAATTCGTCGGCGTCAAGTCCATGTTTGTTGTCATCCTCACGGGATCATTTACGGGTATGGTCCTTGCCCTTCAGAGCTACAATGCCCTCAGGAGGTTCGGTGCGGAAAGCCTTGTTGGTCCCACGGTGGCCCTGAGCATGACAAGGGAGCTCGGGCCTGTCCTCACAGGCCTTATGGTTACAGGGAGGGCAGGGTCTGCCATGGCAACCGAACTTGGGACCATGCGGGTTACAGAGCAGATAGATGCCCTTGCAGCAATGGCCGTGAACCCCATAAAATACCTGGTTACCCCAAGGCTCCTTGCCGGGGTGTTGATGCTTCCGGTCCTCACCGTTATAGCCGACTTTGTGGGCATAGTTGGGGGATATGTCATAGGGGTGAGGGTCCTCAACATAAACCCCGGCACATTCATAGGGAGGATCATGGACTTCGTAAAGGTGGAGGACATATTCAACGGTCTCATAAAGTCCGTCTTCTTCGGCCTCATCCTCACCCTTGTGGCCTGTTACAACGGATACCATGCCTCGGGTGGGGCAGAAGGGGTGGGAAGGGCAACGACGGTCACGGTGGTACTTTCCAGTGTACTCATACTGGTCTTTGATTACTTCCTTACCTCTATCATGTTTTCCTCATGATCGAGATAGTGGATCTGAAGAAGTCCTTTAATGGAAAGAAGGTCCTTGATGGTGTGAACCTCAAGATCGAGAGGGGAAAGATCACGGTGATAATCGGAAGGAGTGGAGAGGGGAAGAGTGTCCTCCTTAAGCACATAATAGGCCTTTTGAAACCAGATTCAGGCAGCATATACCTGGATGGCATAGACATAACGAAACTCGACGAAAAGGAACTCAACAGGATAAGGAGGAGGTTCGGGATGCTCTTTCAGGGTTCTGCCCTCTTCGACTCCATGACGGTGGAGGAGAATGTGGCCTTCCCCCTTGTGGAGCACACCGACCTCCCGATGGAGGAGATAAGGGCGGTTGTGAGGGAGAAGCTGCGCCTTGTGGGGCTTGTGGGGGTTGAGAAGATGATGCCTGCCGATCTTAGCGGCGGGATGAAGAAGAGGGTTGCCCTTGCAAGGGCCATAGCCATGGACCCTGAGATAGTCCTCTTCGATGAGCCAACTACAGGGCTTGATCCCATCATGTCCGATGCCATTGCAAGGCTCATCCTCGATACCCAGAGGAACCTCCACACCACCTATGTGGTCATAACCCACGATATCCCCCTTACCTACAAGATAGCCGATTGTGTTGCCATGCTTCATCAGGGTAAGATAATAGAATGCGGGACCGTTGAGGAGATAAGGAGAACATCAAACCCTGTGGTGAGACAGTTCCTTGAGGGCAGGGCAGAAGGTCCCATAAAGGTGGCATAGGATATGCGTCTCAGCCCGGAGGCAAAGGTCGGTCTCTTTGTCCTCCTTGGCCTTATCCTCCTTGTCTACATGTCCCTGAAGGTGGGAGGGATAAGGCTTGGGAAGGGGGAGGGCTATGATCTGGTGGTGAGGTTTGACAATGTAGGCGGCCTTGATGTGGATGCACCGGTGAGGGTTGCAGGTGTTGAGGTGGGAAGGGTGAAGGAGATAAGGCTCGAGGACACAAAGGCAAGGGTGGTCCTGCGTATATTTCCGGAGGTAAAGATAAGAAAGGATTTTACAGCCGTAATAAAGACCCAGGGCCTCCTCGGGGAGAAGTTCGTTGAGTTGATCCCGGGAAGGCCAGGGACCCCTCCCATCGAACCGGGTGGTGAGATCAAAAAGACCATCACCTATGCCGACTTCGAAAGGCTCGTCTCCCAGTTGAGCACCATCTCCCAGGATGTAAAGAGGGTTACCGAGTCCCTTTCCGATGTCCTTGGAGGAAAGGAAGGTGAGGCGAGGCTGAGGAGGATAGTGGAGAATACGGAGGAGATCTCCACAAACCTTGAAGAGTTTTCGAGGATCCTCAAGGAGGAGGGCCCTGCGGTGATGGAAAACCTCAAGGTGGCCTCAAGGTCCCTGAGGGAGGTTATAGAGGAGAACAGGGGGAACCTGAGGGAGACCCTTTCCACCCTGAGGGTTGCCTCTGTAAGGCTTGAGAAGGCCCTTTCCTCCTTTACCGACTTCACAGAAAGGGTCACGCCCAAACTCGATGCCACCATAGATGCCATAAGGAGTGTTGCAGAGAAGGTGGATAAAGGAGAGGGGACCATTGGCAGACTCGTAAATGATGCAACGACCGTTGAGAACCTGAACAGGACCCTCAAGGCCTTTGAGGAGTTTGCAACAGATGTGAAGCCAAGGCTTGAGGAGGCGGTTGTTGCTGTGAGGGATGTGGCGGAAAAGATAAACAAAGGTGAAGGGACCATCGGAAGGCTTGTAAATGACGAGACCACTGTTGAGAACCTGAACAAGGCCCTGGGCGGTGTGAATCAGTACATCAGACAGGGTGAGCGATACAAGACCTTCATAAGCGCAAGGGGTGAATACCTGTTCGATGCAGGGGATAGCAAGAACTATGTATCCCTTCGTATCCAGCCAAGGGCGGATAAGTACTACCTCCTTGAGGTCGTGGATGATCCGAGGAACAGGGTGAGATACCATGAGAAGGGCCTGAGGGAACCTGCTGATAAGGTGACCTTCAGCGCCCAGATAGCAAAGAGGTTCAAGAACCTTACCGTGAGGGGAGGGTTGATAGAATCTGAGGGTGGCATCGGCCTTGACTACTACATGTTCAGGGACAGGCTGAGGCTCACCTTCGAGGCCTCGGACTTCGATGATGACCGTGGACCCTTCCTCAAGGCCTCTGCAACATACTACCTCAACAAGTACTTCTTCCTTACCGGTGGGTATACGGACATAGCGAGCAAAGAAGGGCTTGAAAGCCCCTTCATAGGGCTTGGACTGAGGTTCGAGGATGAGGATATAAAGTATCTCCTCCTCAATGCCCCCATCCCTTGATACCCGGGTGTCCCTTTGGCAGGAAGAGGTCTTGGTATAGCCTTTGATATCGGCACCACCACCCTTGTTGCTTCCCTCCTCGATCTGGAAGGGGGAAAGGGGATAAGGTCTTCCATCCTGAACCCCCAGATCAGGTATGGAAGGGATGTGCTCACAAGG
>WGFJ01000044.1 GCA_015492305.1 Deltaproteobacteria bacterium | reverse complement strand
GTGTGTGAAGGGTATAAGGGCAAAGGAAGGGATGTGCCGCTTATGGGCAGAGAGGAGCCTTGCCCTTGTAACCGTTCTCGCTCCCAGGATAGGGTATAACAAGGCTGCCGAGATTGCGAAAAAGGCCCTTTTAAAGGGTAGATCCATAAAGGATATAGCCATTGAAGAGGGATTGCTCTCACCCGATGAGGCCGAGAGGCTCCTTGATCCGGAAGGGCTTGCAGGGCCCGGGATCCCTGCCATTGAGAGAGAGTGATGGCTGTTGGACCAAGCTATAGCTTCACAGTAAGGCTTGAGATAGTCAACAGGCCCGGCATGCTTGGCAGGGTGATGACCGCCATAGGGGATATGGGTGGCAGTGTGGGGGCCATAGACATAGTGAAGGCAGGGACAAAGAGGGTGGTCAGGGATGTAACCGTATATGCCCTTGATATAGCCCACAAGAAGAGGATCTTGGAGAGGTTGAGGGAGATAGAAGGGGTTGAGGTCGTCAGTGTCTCTGACAGGGTCTTCCTTGCCCATCTCGGCGGAAAGATCACCATAGAACCAAGGATGAGGATAAAGACACGGGACGATCTGAGCCTCGTCTACACCCCCGGGGTTGGAAGGGTGAGCATGGCCATCAAGGAGGAGAGGGAGAAGGTCTTCAAACTCACCATAAAGAGGAACACCGTTGCCATAGTCACAGATGGTTCTGCAGTCCTTGGCCTCGGTGACATAGGGCCAGAGGCTGCCCTTCCTGTAATGGAGGGTAAGGCCATGCTCTTCAAGGAGTTCGGTGGGGTTGATGCCTTCCCCATCTGCCTCTCCACAAAGGACCCCCGTGAGATAGTGGAGATCGTTGAGAGGATATCCACACCCTTTGGCGGGGTAAACCTTGAGGATATATCGGCACCAAGGTGCTTTGAGATAGAGGAGGCCCTCTCCAGGAGGCTTGACATACCCGTCTTCCATGATGACCAGCACGGCACAGCCGTGGTTGTCCTTGCTGCCCTTATCAATGCCCTCAAGGTGGTGGGTAAGGAACTCTCCTCCATAAGGGTTGTCGTATCCGGGGTGGGGGCAGCGGGTATTGCCACCACAAGGCTCCTCCTCAGGGCAGGGGTGGGGGAGATCATAGGTGTGGACAGGAAGGGGATCATCCACAGGGGTAGAAGGGATCTGACCCCTGTGAAGGAGTGGTACGCTGAACACACGAACAGGGAGGGTTTGAGGGGTGGCCTTGACAGGGCTGTTGCAGGGGCGGATGTGTTCATAGGTCTTTCTGCCCCTGCCATCCTCAAGCCCGAATGGGTGAAGAGGATGAAGGATGGGGCCATTGTCTTTGCCCTTGCAAACCCTGAGCCTGAGATCATGCCGGAAGAGGTCCCTGAGAATGTGAGGGTCGTTGGAACAGGGAGGTCCGATTATCCGAACCAGATAAACAATGTCCTCTGTTTCCCGGGTTTCTTCAGGGGGCTCCTTGATTGCAGGGCAAGGGGTGTGAATGACGAGATGAAACTTGCCGCAGCCTCTGCCATAGCAGGTGTGGTAAAGGATGATGAACTGAACGAGGAATACATCATACCCTCTGTCTTTGACAGGAGGGTGGCCAGGGCCGTTGCTGCAAGCGTGATAAGGGCTGCCCAGGAGACAGGGATGGCAAGGAGGGAAGTGGCCTTAGAGAGGGGGTGAGATGATGTGGGGTGGGCAGATGCACGGCTGGACCGGTATGATGCCGGTCCTTCTGGGTCTGTGGATGCTGATCAAGGCTGGTGTGGTGATCATCGGGCTCTGGCTACTTTACAGGATAGCAAGGGCCCTGGAGGATATGGCAAGGATGAAGAAAGGATGAGAAAGGAGGTAGGTATATGGAGCAGGAGATCATCAACAAGGTGAAAGGTGCCATAACCCATGCCACCCACATAGACCTCAATGAGACCCCCCTGCATATCGGCCTTGAAGGGGATGCCATAGTCATAGAGGGGGAGGTTGAAAGGGTGGCCCACAAGAAGAAGGCCCTCAAGGCCGCCATGGAGGTGGCAGGCACCATGGGGATAATAGACAGGTTAAGGGTGATCCCTGCAAGGCATATGGGTGATGAGGAGATAAGGAAGCACATCTACGACGGCCTTGAGGAAGAGGCAGCCATCAATGCCGGTGCCATCGATGTGAAGGTAGAAGGGGGTGTTGTAGACCTTGAAGGCACGGTCCACTCCCTGATGGAGAAGAGGATTGCAGGTCTCATAGCCTGGTGGGTCCCGGGTGTGAGGGATGTGATAAACAGCCTTGAGGTGAATCCGCCAGAAGAGGATTCTGATCTTGAGGTTGCAGAGGCGGTGAGGTATGCCCTTGAGAAGGACAGGATAGTTGATCATACCAGCATAACCGTGACTGTGAAGGACTGGGTGGTAACACTGAGGGGGACGGTTATAGACGAGATAGAAAGGGAGGCAGCAGAAGATGATGCCTGGTATATCTGGGGGGTGGATGATGTGAAGAACGAGATCGAGGTCTCCCATTGAAAGGCTCTCAACCAGAGGACCTTAAGGACTCTGTCCTGTTTAGGGGTGTGAGGTACGAGTGGATATGCCAGTCATGTGTGAGGATCACTACAGAGAAGGGATTCGTTATCTATACAGACCCAGTATACCTTGACAAGGACCCTCCCCCGGCAGATCTCATCGTGATAAGCCATCACCATGTGGACCACTGCCTCCCCGAGTTTGTAGCACCCATAAGGACGGAGAGGACGAAGATAGTGGCCTTCCACCCGAGCTACATCCAGTACTGCGCCCAGGACATAAAGAGGGTCCGGACCATAAAGATGGGTCAGACCATAGAGCTTGCAGGGGTGAGGATAACCGCTGTTGAGGCCTATACGGAAAGGGGGTTCCACATCAAGGGGGAGGGCTGCGGTTTCCTCATGGAGGTGGAGGGTCAGAGGATATACTTTTCAGGGGACACGGGCAGGACCAAAGAGATGATGGCCCTGAAGGGCCTTGATGTGGCTATCCTCTCTGTGGCGGATAACATCGGTGCCATAGATGCGGATGAGATGGTTGAGGCAGTGAAGGTCCTCCACCCAGGCCTCTTCATACCTGTCCACTACACCCCTCCTTACGAACCGGAACCCGAGATAAAGGGGCTCTTTGCCACCAAGGACCCAAGGTTCTTTACAAAGAGGCTCGATCCAAGGAGGTTCGTTTCGGACCTCAAGGATACAGGGATAGAGGTTGCCCTCCTGAGGAAGCTCGGCTCCCTGCCAGGGCAGGCCTAAACCTCTATGATGGAGTCGTCTCCACCGTAGGGATTGGGCACATACCTATCTGCAAACCAGTCGTTTTCCCATAAGGAGTCATCTATGAGATAGCGATAGCGGTACTGCCTTCCGGGTTGCAGTTCAAGGGTTACAGACCAGTCGCCATTCTTCAGCCTCTTGAGCGGGGTGGCCTCCCTGTTCCAGTTGTTGAACTCACCCACGATGGTTACCTTCTTTGCCCTGGGGGCAGCCTTCTTCGGTAGCTTGAAGGTCACCTTGCATACCGGGCGGTGTTTGAGATACCTCTTGGTGGGGCCTTTTAGCATGTGATGCACCTCCTTGTGGTCTTGGGCCATATCTTACCCCTTTTACCGGTGGATGGCAAGACCTTTGGAAGGATACCGTTGAAAAGGCCCTTTCTTGTGTGGTATCTCTAAGACATGGGATTGATCTCATTGAGCCACGGAAGTGGCGGGAGGCTGACCAGGGAACTGATAAGGGAGGTCTTCCTTAAGGAGCTTGGAAACGAGTTCCTCCATCCCCTCACAGATTCGGCCATCCTCAACATATCAGGTCCAAGGCTCGCCTTTACAACCGATTCGTATGTGGTGGATCCCATATTCTTTCCGGGCGGTGACATAGGGAGGCTTTCTGTCTTCGGGACTGTAAACGACATCTCCGTTATGGGTGCAAGGCCACTCAGCCTGTCCCTTGGCCTCATCATTGAGGAGGGCTTTGCCCTGGAGGATCTCAGAAGGATCGTCCACTCCATAAAGGTCTCCTGTGAGGAGGCAGGGGTGAAGGTGGTGACAGGGGATACGAAGGTGGTGGAGAGGGGTAAGGGGGATGGCATCTTCATCAATACCTCCGGTATCGGGGTCCTTGAGGACGGCATTGATCTCTCCACAGGGAGGATAGAGGAGGGGGATGTGATCATTGTGAGCGGGACTGTGGGGGATCACGGTGCAGCCATAATGGCAAAGAGGCAGGACCTTGGTTTTGATCTGGAGATAGAGAGTGACTGCGCTCCCCTCAACCACCTCATAGGGAAGGTCCTTTCCCTGGGTGAAGCCATAAGGTTCATGAGGGATCCAACAAGGGGTGGCCTTGCAGGGGTCCTTGCCGAGATCGCAGAGGACGGGGTGGAGATGGAGGTAAGGGAGGTCGATGTGCCCATCAGGGAGGAGGTACAGGGCTTCTGCGAGATCCTCGGAATAGACCCCCTATATCTTGCCTGTGAAGGGAGGGTTGTGATCGTATCGGCCCGGAAAGGGGCAGAAGAGGTCCTTAAGAGGCTCAGGTCCCATCCCCTGGGAAGGGGTGCCTCCCTCATAGGAGAGGTGATCGGGAAGGGGAAGGGAGGTGTCTACCTTAAGACCGCCTATGGCACAAGGAGGGTCCTCCAGCTCCCTGCAGAGTACAACCTTCCAAGGATCTGCTGATCGGTTTACTCCTTGAAAAGGACCGCCCGATCTTTTAATATAGCTTTTCCGGAGGGTCCTTATGCACGATATCCTTGTAGAGGAAGAGGTACTCGCTGAAAACGAACGCTTTGCGAGGGAAAACAGGTCTCACTTTGTGGAGAAGGGGATATTTGTCCTCAACCTTGTCAGCTCCCCGGGGGCGGGGAAGACGAGCCTTGTGGAGAGGACCCTGGAGGCCCTGAGGGAGAGGGTGAGGATGGCTGTGATAGAAGGGGACCTTGCAACCGATAATGACTCAAGGAGGATCGGGAGGCTCGGCATACCGGTGAGACAGATCACAACAGGGAGGGCATGCCACCTCGATGCCCACATGATCCACCACTGCCTTGACTGGATAGATGAGGTGGCACCGAGACTCCTGATAATAGAGAATGTGGGTAACCTTGTATGCCCCTCTGACTTCTACCTTGGCGAGGACGTGGTGGTCACCATCATAAGTGCCACAGAAGGGGATGATAAGCCTCTCAAGTACCCCTTCATATTCAGGAAGTCGAAGGCCCTTGTGATAAACAAGATCGACCTCCTCCCCTACACAGACTTCTCGGTGGAGGCCGTGAAGGGCAACGCCCTTGTTGTGAATCCCCACCTTACCTTCTTCGAACTCTCCTGCAGGACGGGCGAGGGCCTTGAGAGGTGGATAGACTGGGTGAAGGAGGTGGCAGGCCTTTGAAGGTGGGCTTCCTCCAGATGGAACCTGACTTCGGGAGGGTCAGGAGGAATGTGGAAAGGGCCTTTTCCCTTATGGGTGATTGTGAGGCAGACCTCATGGTCCTTCCAGAACTCTTCAATACAGGCTACCAGTTTGCAAGCAGGGACGAGGTAAAGGCCCTTGCCGAGGAGGTCCCGGAGGGGTTCACAACAGAGGCCTTTATCTACGAGGCAAGGAAGAGGAAGACCTACTTTGTCTTCGGCATCGCAGAAAAGGTGAGGGACAGGTTCTTCAACTCCGCTGTCCTTGTGGGGCCTGAGGGATTCATAGGGGTCTACAGGAAGATACACCTCTTCAGTATGGAGAGGTTGTGGTTTGCCCCTGGTGAGGACGGGTTCCCTGTCTTTGACATAGGTATGGCAAGGGTGGGTCTTATGATCTGCGTCGACTGGCTCTTTCCCGAGGCAGCCCGTGTCCTTGCCCTTGAAGGTGCAGATATCATCTGCCATCCATCCAACCTTGTCCTTCCCCACTGCCCTGATGCCATGGTGACAAGGTGCCTTGAGAACAGGGTGTTTGCCGTCACTGCCAACAGGATCGGGAGGGAGGAACGCATCCCTGGCAAGGCCCTGAACTTCATAGGGAAGAGTCAGATAGTCTCCCCCAGGGGGAAGATCCTTTACAGGGCCCCGGAGGACAGGGAGGAGGTCAGGGTCCTTGATATCAGCCCTGAGGAGGCAAGGGATAAGCTCATAACCCCTGAAAACGATATCTTCCTTGACAGGAGGAAGGAATTCTACGAAAGGCTTGTTTGAGCACCTCCCTGCACCCTCCACCCCTTCAAAGGCCCTTTCCTTTTAACAGATCGTCTCCAGAAGGCTCATGAAGAGGGCAAGTATCAGGGTCTACGGTATAGTCCAGGGGGTTGGCTTCAGACCCTTTGTCTACAACCTTGCCATCTCCCTCGGCATAAGGGGCTTTGTCCTGAACGATTCGGATGGGGTGGTGATAGAGGCCGAGGGAGAGGACCTTGATAGGTTCATAGAAGGCATAAGGAAGCAGGCCCCCCCTCTGGCTGTGGTGAAGGGGATGGAGGTCAGGGTCCTTCCCCCTGTGGGATACAAGGGCTTTGAGATAAGGGAGAGCCTCAAGGCAAAGGGTGTCACCACCGTTGTGCCCCCTGACACAGCCATATGTGAGGATTGCCTCAGGGAACTCTTCGATGAGAGGGACAGAAGATACCTCTACCCCTTCATAAACTGCACCAACTGTGGGCCAAGGTACACCATCACCTACTCCATCCCCTACGATCGTCCAAACACCACCATGAGGGCCTTCAGGATGTGTGAGGCCTGCGAGAGGGAGTACAGGGACCCGGCAAGCAGGAGGTTCCATGCCCAGCCCAATGCCTGCCCGGTCTGCGGGCCAAGGGTATGGCTTGTGATGGATGGCAGGGAGGTCGATGATCCCATTGCATCAACAATAGGGCTCTTGAAGGAGGGGGCCATAGTGGCCATAAAGGGCCTTGGCGGCTTCCATCTTGCCTGTGATGCCAGTAACGAGGAGGCGGTAAAGAGGTTGAGGGAGAGGAAGAGGAGGAGCAACAAGCCCTTTGCCATAATGGTCCCTGACCTTGAGAGGGCAAAGGGGTTCTGCGAGGTCCTGGAGGGGGACCAGGATCTCCTCAGGGGACCTGTAAGGCCCATTGTCATCATGAAGAGGAAGGGGGATGGACCATCGCAGGCCATCGCCCCTGGAAACGATTCCCTTGGCATCATGCTTCCCTACACACCCCTCCACTACCTTCTCTTCTATTATCCCCCTTCTCCTGGACCGCGATTCGATGCCCTCGTCATGACGAGCGGAAACCTCTCGGAGGAACCCATAGCCATAGGGAATGAAGAGGCCCTTGAGAGGCTCTCGTCCATTGCAGATGCCTTCCTCCTCCACAACAGGGACATCTATATG
>WGFJ01000043.1 GCA_015492305.1 Deltaproteobacteria bacterium | reverse complement strand
GGAAGACCAGTGCATTATAGACCTAAGCACCCTCTTTGGGGAGAGGGCTCTCCTCTCGGAGATGGACGAGTACATCGAAAAGGCCCTTTCCCTTGCAGGTGAGGGCAGGGAGGTTGTCCTTACAGGGCCTGCCCCTGTGTGGCTCTACCTCAAGATAGCCCATGCCCTTCACGGAAAGGCAAGGAGGCTTGTATACCGGTCCCCTGTAACAGGGGATGTGGTGATATTCGACCATTCACCTTATTGACCATGAAGAGAGGTTTATCCATTCTTGTCCTTTTGCTTTCCTTGCTCCTTTTCGGGTGCGGGCAGAGGGAGGAGATCCCTGAAGAGGTCTTTCTCAATGGTGAGTATTACTTTGATTGCCTTGACAAGGTGGTAAGACTCAAGGATGGAAGGTATTCAGAGACCATAGAGATCCCATCCATTGAGGGGACACGTCCCATAAATCCATCCATTGAGCTTGAGGGGTACATTACAGGGGATGTAAATGGGGACGGGCTTGAAGATGAAGTGGCTGTGGTAAGCACGAACTGCGGTGGCACCGCTGTGTTCGTGAGTCTTCAGGTGCTTCTGAAAAGGGGGGAAAGATTTGCCTACACGGCCCAGAAGCTCCTTGGTGACAGGGTGGATGTGAGATCCATAGGTATCAGAGGCGAAAAGATATTCGTGGACATGATCACCCACGATGAAGATGATCCCATGTGTTGCCCCACCTTGAGGGTGAAGAGGTGGTTTATCTACTCCGAAAGGGGGATAGAAGAGATAAAGGCCCCCTGACCTTCCTATCCCAAATCTGGCACATTTATTGCATCTAATCAAAGTAAGGGATCCTTCCGATATATAGTAGGGGTCCGGAGATGAGAGGGTACATGGTGAAGACGGTACTCTTTCTGATGATGGTTCTTCTTTCCACCCCCTCCCATGCCTTTGATGCCTCTGGGGTGGAAAGGGTGGTGGATAACCTGCTTCGTGCCAACGGGGGGAGGGTGAAAGGTGTCAGGGTCATCCAGAGCGATTACATGAACGCCTGGATCTATGATGATGGTTGGATTGCGGTAACATCAGGACTGTTAAAGATCGTGCATGATGAAGACGAACTTGCCTTTATCATTGCCCATGAGATGGCCCACCTGGATATGGAGAGGGCAAGGGTCCTTGGTTTCAGCGGGCTGACAGGAGAGGAGAAGATGAGATCCGAGTTAGAGGCCGACAGGATTGCAGTAACCTACCTTGAGAGGGCAGGCTACAGGCCTCGAAAGGCCATTGACCTCCTCCAGAGGATGGCGGGCCATAGTTTCAGAGACAGGATAGAGGCCCTGAAGACTCTCCTCGAAGGGAGGTGAAGGCCGTGTTGAAGAGGTTGCTTCTGATGGCCCTGTTTGTTGGGATACTCTCCTTTCCCGCCTATGGAGGAGATGCGGGGGAAGATATCTACAAGACCTACTGCTGGAACTGTCATGGCATTGACGGGTTTGCAGAGATACCTGACGTGATACCCTCCTTTGCAAAGGGTGAGAGGCTGTACAAACCGGATGTGATGCTCTTCTACTCCATATGGAACGGCACAAAGGGCAGGGTGTTACCCATGCCGGCCTGGAAGGACAGGCTGAGTGAGGAAGAGGTGTGGCAGGTGATAAGGTACATAAGGGCAACCTTCGGGAGGCATTCTACTCAAGAAGCTGTTCGATAAGGGGCTGGTTGAAACCCCTGACGAACCTGCCCTTGATAAAGAAAGAGGGGGTGCCTTCCACCCCTGCCTCTTCCCCGAGCTTCATGTGCTCTTCAAGGGTGGATGCCTTCTCCTCGCAGGGCTTCAGGGCATCAAGCTTCTGGTCGTATTCGCCGGAAAGGACCCTGTCGTACTCCTTCGCAGGGTCCTCTGAGCAGAGGATGTGAAGGGATTTCTTGTAGGCCTGGGGATGGATACTTGTGATAGGGAAAAGGAAGGTGTAAAGGGTTACATCCTTTCTCGTGCTGAAGTATTTGTGGGCCTTCCGGCAGAAGGGACAGTCGGGATCGCTGAACTCGATCACCACCTTCGGCCCCTCTCCCATCTTTACCGCCTTCTCAAGGGGAAGGGACTTCACGAAGTCTTCAATCAGGGCATCATGCCTCATCTGGGTGAGGTTCTTCCCGTCCTTAACAAGGATGCCAAGGAGCACCGATCCGGAAACAGGGTCCACATAGATGATGCGGTTGCCTTTGCCGATGACTTCATAAACCCCCTTTACAGGGGTCTTGCAGACCCTCTTGTAGGGGAAGATGTCTTTCAGCATCTTCTGGATGGCTGTCTCTGTGGCCTTTTCAGGAGGGATGCACTCTATGGAGAGGGCCGTGCCATGGAGGGCAAGGATGAGGCATGAAGTGATCAGGACGGTAGCCAGCCTCTTCATGGCCCCATTCTACTATATCCACCTTCAAGGTGCAAGCCCTTTTGGAGGCAGGCATCTCCTTTGTGTACTCACGGGGCTAAAGGAGATGCCCCTTCCTTCCGATAAGGGTGAGATACCATGACGAAAAGAAAGGTCTACAGGGTTGTCAGTGGTCCCTGGAGGTTCTACCTCCCTATAGGGGTAAAGAGCCTCATAGCATTCTTTGTGGTTATATGTGTCCTTGCAGGGGGGATCCTCTACTTCACCACATACATCTTCACCCCAGAGGTTGAGAAGAAAGGTCTGGAAGGCCTTGAATCCAAGCTCAGCGGGGCATGGAGGGTCTACTACTCGAGGATGGACCAGATGAAGTACGGCATGCTTCAGGCCGCAAGTGAGGGATATGTGAGAGAGGCCATCCGCAACAAGGACAGCCTCTTCCTCCAGCAACTCCTCAAGGGCTATGCGGTGAACAGACCCTATGTGGATTTCTGGGCGGTTGTGGATGAGAGGGGAAGGGTAATAGGAAGGAGAAATGGAAGGACAGGAGATATCCTTGAGATCAACGGGATGATATCCAGGGCCTTGAGGACCGGGGAGGTACTTCAGACTACAGAGATAGTGGATAGGGATATACTGAACCTGGAGAGTCGTGCCCTTGCCTCCCGTGTGGAGCGAGAGGGCCTCATGCAGCTTGTTGTGACCCCTGTTGTGGAGGATGGAAAGTCTATAGGTGCCTTTGTGACAGGCATACTCCTTGACGGATACTCATGGCTTCCCAATGCCATCTATCAGTACTTCACGATGGAGTCGGCCATATTTGCCTCCATCTTCCGTAATTCAAGGGTTATAACCGCTACCAGATTACCTACAAGCATATTCACGCCCTTGATCCGTCTCCCCCAGGAGGTAACGGATCCGATCCTCAAAAACAAGGGTTTCCGCGGTAAGACCTCCATAGGAGGGGCCGAGATCTTTGTTGCGGCAGATCCCATCCTCAATGGAAAGGGGAAGGTGATAGGGGGCCTTGCCCTTGCCATCTACGGGAGGGAGATAAAGAGGGGTATCAGGACCATCAACAGGCAGATACTCCTCTATACCCTCTTGGGGATAGCGGTAAGCCTTGTCTTTGCCGCAGTGGCATACAGGGATACAGTGAGGCCTGTCAACGCCATGACAAGGGCCATGGAAGATGTGGCTTCTGGGAACCTGGAGGTAAGGGTTGAGCTGAGCACCAACGATGAGTTTGAAAGGCTTGGATTCCACCTGAACCAGATGATAGAGTCGATCCGGTTGAGGGAGAGAAGGCTTGCCAGATTCAACGAACTCACAAAACTCCTCATCACCTCCCTCGATCCTGACACCATCCTCAGGACCGCCCTTGCCAAGGTGGTGGAGTTGACGGATTCACATCTGGGTATTGTCTACCTCCACGATGAGAGGGAGGAGGTATTGAGGCCCATCTGCTCCTATGGGGTGGGTGAGGATGAGTTGAGGATCCTGAGGGTGGGTGAGGGGATACCTGGCCGCTGTGCCCTTGAGAAGAAGACCATCTTCCTCAAGGATATCCCTGGAGAGGGCCTCCACCTCGATTTGGGGTTTGCCAAGGTAACACCAAAGGTGGTGGTCTGGTTTGCCATGTGTTACAAGGAGAAGCTCCTCGGAGTGATGGCCATAGGGAGCTTGAGGCCTTACAGCGAGGATGAGATCCTGCACCTTGAGCACCTTGTTGCCCAGGTGGCAATCGCCCTTGAAAATGCCATGGTCCACAAGAAGATGGAGAGGCTCTCCATCACAGATCCCCTCACAGGGCTCTACAACAGGCGCTACTTCTTCAGGCGCCTTGAGGGGGCCTTTGAGGAGGCCAGAAGGTACCACTTCCCCATTTCCCTGCTGATCATGGATGTGGATGATTTCAAGGCCATAAACGATACCTTTGGCCATGAGAAGGGGGATAGGGTCCTGAAGGAACTTGCCCGGATCCTTAAAAACCAGACAAGGACAACCGATGTATGGGCAAGATACGGGGGGGAGGAGTTCATAGGCTATCTCTCCCACTGCGAGGGGAAGGATGCCCTTGAGGTGGCGGACAAGATAAGACGGATCATCGAGGGTTACGACTTCAAGATTGACAGGGATGTGACCGTGAGCATCGGGGTCTCCTGCTACCCCTGTGAGGGGGTTTCAGATGTCTACGACCTTCTGAAGAGGGCAGACGAGGCCCTCTATCAGGCAAAGAGGAGCGGCAAGAACAGGATCGTTATGTGAGGTCTCTGGGGCCTTTTCTATTCCCTGATACACTCCCCTTATCGATCCATCTCCTTGACAACAGGTGATTATAAAGTTAACCTTTAGCCGTATGAGGTTGGGATGGCTCTTTACAGCCCTTTTAGGCCTCCTTGTTTCAGGTTGTGGAAAGATGTTTGTCTATGTCTCTCAGCCACTCTTTGCAGACCTTTCCAGATCCTTCCTCGAGCAAAAGGACCCTGTACTGGTGAAGGAGGGGCTTCCGGCATACCTGATACTCCTTGACGGCCTCATAGAGAGCAATCCTGAGAACAAGGACCTCCTTCTTGCAGCTGCAAGGTCTTACTCAGCCTATGCAGGTGCCTTTGTTACGGACCAGGAGAGACTCCGGCTCCTCGTGGACAAGGCGAGGGACTATGCCTTCAGATCCATGGAACTCCAGAGAAAGGGCTTTGAAGCGGCACGGGAGGGGCCATATGAGGAGTTCCTTCGCTACCTCTCCTCCTTGAAGAGGAAGGATCTGCCCTACCTCTTCCACACTGCAAGCATATGGGCCCAGTGGATCCAGGCACATGCTGATTCCCTTGATGCCGTTGCCGATCTCCCGAAGGTAAGGGCCATGATGGAGAGGGTGATAGAGATCGACGATGCCTACTATTACGGTGCCCCCCATGCCTTTATGGGGGTCCTCCTTTCCATCTTTCCCCCTTCACTTGGCGGAAGGCCTGAGGAGGCGCGGTCCCAGTTCGAAAGGGCCCTTGACCTTGGGGAGAAGAGGTACATCCCTTCCTATGTCTTCTACGCCAGGTACTATGCAAGGCCCCTTTACAAGAAGGACCTCTTCTTCAGGCTCCTCAAGGAGGCTTCGTCCCTTCCCGTTGATACCGTTCCAGAGCTTACCCTTATAAACACACTTGCCAGGGACGAGGCGAAAAGGCTTATGAAGCAGGCCCTTGAGGAGGAATACTTCGATTAGAGGGCGCAGTATGTACAGGATCCTTATGGCCTTTCTCATGGTTGTCTTCCTTTCCCAGCCTGCTTACGGCCTTAGACTCAAGGTGGCCACAAAGGCCCCTGAGACCTTCGGCTCTGCCAGGATAATAAAGAAGATGTTCAGGGAGATAGAAAGGGAGACAGGGGGAAGGGTCAGGTTCAAGGTCTACTACGGAGGGGTGAAGGGGACGGGAAGGGACCTCATCCTCAAGATGAGGACAGGCGAGATCCATGGAGGGGAGTTCACGGCAGGGGAACTTGCTCCCCTTGAGAGGGATCTCCTCCTCATGGGGATACCCTTTATGTTCAAGAGCTATGAGGAGGTGGACTTTGTCTTCTCAAAGATCTCGAAGAAGTTTCAGAGGGCCCTTGAGAAGAAGGGCTACAAGGTCCTTGGCTGGATAGAGGTGGGGTTTGTCTACATCATGTCCGCAGAACCGGTGAGGGGCCTTGCCGATCTGAGAAGGAGGAGGGTGTGGATCCCTGAAGGCGACAGGATAAGCGAGACCTACTTCAGGGCAATGGGGGTATCCCCCATCCCCCTTCCCCTTTCGGATGTGCCCATTGCACTCCAGACAGGCCAGATAGACACGGTGGCAAACTCCTTTGTAGGGGCCATAGCACTCCAGTGGCATACAGGTGTGAGATACATTACCGAAC
Organism: Deltaproteobacteria bacterium; assembly: GCA_015492305.1. Lineage (GTDB taxonomy): Bacteria > Desulfobacterota > GWC2-55-46 > S146-80 > S146-80 > S146-80. The sequence goes on along the minus strand of WGFJ01000043.1, from coordinate 2,550 downwards.
TCCCCCTTCTCTACTCCTACGGCCTCTTCCTGATCACAAGGGATGCGTATGAAAGGATACCCCCTGAGGACAGGGCCACTGTGGAGAGGATAGTGGCCAGGTACTTCGAGGAACTCAGGAGGGATATAAGGGAGAAGAACAGGGAGGCAAAGGAGGTGCTTCTAAAAAGGGGGGTGAAGTTTCTGCCCGTGGATAAGGGGGAGGAGATGAGACTCAAGGAATCGGTGGAAAGGGTCACCACCCGGCTTGTGGGCAGGGAGTTCTCAGGGGAAGGGTTGGAGGAGCTTAAGCGATACCTCAATGAGTACAGGAAGGGAAGGGTTGAGTGAGGGGAGGCTGCCTTCCTTGATAAGGAGGGTGGAGGACGGGGTCCTCACGGTCCTTCTCCTCGGTATGGCACTCCTTACCTTCCTTCAGATCATCCTCAGGAACCTCTTTGCCACCGGTCTTGTATGGGCTGATCCCCTCCTGAGACACCTCCTTCTATGGCTTACCCTTGCAGGTGCTGTTGTTGCCACAGGTGAAGAGAGGCATATCTGTGTTGATGCCTTGAGGAGGATACTCCCTGAGGGGAGGGGAAAGGGCCTTGTTGAGATCTCTGTGAATGCCTTCACGGCCCTTGTGGCGGCCTTACTCACCTATGCCACCTTCAGGGTCTTCCACCTTGAGTTTGAGAACCCCCAGGGGGGTTACATAGTTCCCGGCCTTCCCCTGTGGTTTTCCATCCTCATCATGCCCCTTTCCTTTGGCCTCATTACCCTGAGATCCATCCGGCTGACCCTGATCTCCATCCTTGATCTGTGGAGGGGCAGGGGATGACCCTTCTCCTGATCCTCATCGCCCTTTTCCTTGGTGCCCCCCTCTATGCGGTCTTTGCCGCTATAGCCCTCCATGGATGGCACAGTGAGGGTGTCTCCATATCCGTTGCAGGGACAGACCTCTTCCGCCTTTCAGGCAATCAGGTCCTTGTTACCATCCCCCTGTTCACCTATGCAGGTTATATCCTTGGTGAGAGTAATGCCCCTCAAAGGCTTGTGAGGCTTTCAAGGGCCCTCTTTGGCACCATACCCGGAGGGCTTGCCATAGTCTCCATCCTTGCCTCCTCCCTCTTTACCGCCTTCACAGGGGCAACAGGGGTTACCATAGCCGCCCTCGGTGCCCTGCTTTACCCTGCCCTTTTAAGGGACGGATACAGGGATGACTATTCCCTTGGTCTTGTTACAACAGGGGGAAGCCTCGGACTCCTCTTTGCCCCGAGCGTGCCCATCATAGTCTATGCCATTGTGGCAAAGGTCCCTGTAACGGAGATGTTCATTGCAGGTCTTGCGCCGGGGATACTCATGATCCTCATCCTGTCCCTCTTCAGCATATATGTGGCAAAGAGGAGTGGCATCGAGAGGACACCCTTTTCATGGACCCGACTCTTTGAGGCCCTGTGGGATGCCAGGTGGGAGGTCCCCCTTCCCCTCTTTGTGATAGCGGGCATATACGGAGGCCTTTTCACCGTCAGTGAGATAGCGGCCATCACAGCCCTCTGGGCCTTTGTCGTTGAGGTCTTCATCACGAAGGATATAGCCTGGCAGGAACACGGCAGGATAGTGAGGGAGAGTATGGTGATGGCAGGGGGGATACTCATCACCGTTGCCGCTGCAATGGCTGCAACCAGCTACTTCATAGACATCGACCTCCCTTCCCTCATCTTCGAATCCGTCAGGGCTATTGCAGGGGGTAAGATCTCCTTCCTCATCCTCCTCAACCTCTTTCTCTTTGGCCTTGGCATGTTCCTTGACATCTTTTCTGCCCTTGTTGTGGTTGTCCCCCTCATACTTCCCATGGCAAAGGCCTACGGAGTGAACCTCATCCACCTGGGGATCATCTTCCTTGCCAATATGCAGATAGGCTACCTCACCCCTCCCTTCGGTATGGGCCTCTTCATATCGAGTTACCGCTTCAATAAAGGTATCCTGAGGGTTGCCCTTGCCTCTCTCCCCTTCATCCTCATGCTCATCCTCTCCCTTCTTCTCATAACCTACTGGGAGGGCCTGAGTCTTGCCATCCTGAGGGCCATGGGAAGGCCCTATTGAAAGCCCTGCAATTTTCTCCTTCCAAGATCTCTGGTTGTGTGGTAAATTTCCCTCTCTGGTGGGGTTTGTCCTGCCCTCTTAAGTATGCATGAAAGATCTGGCAGGGACGATGAAGGCAAAGACCATAATCCTTATCTTTTTCATAGCCCTTTTCCTCCTCTTCCTCTTCCAGAATACACAGGTCGTGACACTCAGGTTCCTCCTCTGGCAGGTGAGCATGTCCCAGGCCCTTTTCATGCCCATAGTCCTGCTCATCGGCGTTGTCCTGGGATATGTGGCTGGAAGGGTCAGAAGATAGCACCCACCCCTTTGAAAGCCTCCATGGCCTCCCTGACAATCTCCTCCTCCTCGTCCTTGTACCTTGGTGAAAAGTGGAAGAGTTCCAGCCTCTTCACCCCTGCAAGCCTTGCAATGGTGCCGGCCTGCCTTGCTGTAAGGTGGCACCGCTCCTGTGCCATCTCCCTGT
>WGFJ01000042.1 GCA_015492305.1 Deltaproteobacteria bacterium | reverse complement strand
GGGCCCTCATAGACAAGGCCCAGTTGCTCACCCTCACCGTGCCGGAGATGACGGTCCTCATCGGCGGGATGCGGGTCCTCGGGGCAAACTACAGGGAAACCACCCACGGGGTCTTCACCCCAAGGCCGGGGGTACTCACCAATGACTTCTTTGTGAACCTCCTTGACATGGGTGTGGAGTGGAGACCCGTCTCCGAAGAGATCTTCGAGGCCTACGACCGAAAGACGGGCAAGCCGAGGTGGACCGCCACCCGGGTGGACCTTGTCTTCGGCTCGAACTCACAGCTTCGGGCCCAGGCCGAATTCTACGGCCAGGACGACAATCAGGAGAAGTTCGTGCAGGACTTTGGACGTGCCTGGAACAAGGTGATGAACCTTGACCGCTTCGACATCAGGTGGTGGTAAGGGGAATCTGATATCGCAACCAGCCTGGACAGGGCTTCACTAAAGAAAGACAAGGCCGTAAAGGAGGGCTGCAAGGATCCTGTATACGCCAAATATGGTGAAACCATGGGAGCCAAGGAACCTAAGGAAGAGCTTCACCGTAATCATGGCAGTGAAAAAGGCTGTAGCAAAGCCCACAAGGAGGAGGATCCACTGGGAGGGGAGGAAGGAGAAACCGTTCTTCATTAGATCATAGCCTGTTGCAGCGGCCATGGTGGGAACGGCAAGGACGAAAGAGAATTCTGCAGCCCCCTTCCTTGAAAGACCTGCAATCATGCCCCCAACTATGGAGGAACCAGACCGTGAAACCCCTGGAACGGCAGCCATGGACTGAAAGAGCCCTATGAGAAAGGCACCCCTGAGTGAAAGCTCGTCAGGGTCGGAAAAGGACTTCCACCTCCAGGAATAGCCATCAACAAGGATCAGCACAATCCCCCCTGCGAAGAGGGAGAGTACCACAACAAGGTCATTGCCTATTAGAAGGCCCTTTATGATCCTGTAAAAGAGAAAACCCACAAGGCCGGTGGGGATGAAGGCAACGATTATCCTCTTCCAGAGGTTGAAGTCCTTGAGGAACCTCTCAAGGTAAAGGATAAGGACGGCAAGGATTGCACCAAGCTGTATGGCTATCTCAAAGGACTTTACAAACTCTGTCTGGGGTATACGAAGGATATGGGCAGTAAGGATGAGGTGCCCTGTAGAGGAGATCGGGAGAAACTCCGTGAGACCCTCAACTATCCCTAAGAGTATCGCTTCCGTGAGTGTCAATGAACCGCCCCATGCTCCTGTACTTCTGGTACCTCTTCTGGATCAGTTCCTCTCCTGAAACTCCCCTGAGGGCATCCAGGGACTCCTTAAGGGCCTCCTTGAGGAGCCTTGCAGCCTCGTCATGATCCCTGTGGGCACCACCTGGTGGTTCCTTCACTATGCCGTCTATGATACCGAAATGGAGGAGGTCCTTTGCCGTCATCTTGAGGGCCTCTGCAGCAAGCTCTGCCTTTGTCCCATCCTTCCAGAGGATCGCTGCACACCCCTCAGGGGATATAACAGAGTATATGGCATACTCAAGCATCAATACCCTGTCACCCATACCGATTGCAAGGGCCCCTCCACTCCCACCCTCACCTATGACCACACTGACCATGGGTATCCTAAGGAGGGACATGGCCTCAAGGTTCCTTGCTATCGCTTCGGCCTGTCCCCTTTCCTCTGCCCCTATCCCTGGATAGGCACCGGGTGTATCGATGAGGGTTATAACAGGCATTGCAAACCTCTCTGCCAGCTTCATGAGCCTCAGGGCCTTCCGGTATCCCTCTGGATGGGGCATGCCAAAGTTCCTGAAGACCTTCTCCTTTGTGCTCCTCCCCTTCTGGTGGCCTATGACCATTACCGATTCCCCATCAAGCTTTCCCAGACCACCCACTATGGAGGGGTCATCCCTGAAGGTCCTGTCTCCGTGGAGTTCAATGAAGTCGTCAAGTATCCTTGAGATGTAATCAAGGGTGTAGGGCCTGTGAGGATGCCTTGCAACCTGGGCTATCTGCCAGGCCGAAAGGTTGGAGAAGATCTCGGTCTTGAGCTTCGAGAGCCTCTTCTCAAGCCTCCTTATCTCCCTCTCCCTGTGGGGATAGTAGGTCTTCAGTTCCTTCAGCTTCTCCTCAACCTCAACGATGGGCCTTTCGAAGTCAAGATAGTTCACCATCCCTCCCTTGAGGTTGAAAGGGATCGTAACCAAGGAGGCCCTTCAGCCCTTCCATAAATTCCCTTGTTGGCTCTACCCTCAGATGTCCTGGGAGGGCAATGACGGTCCTCCTCTCTGGAAAGTTCAGTTCAAGGAAGACCTCGCACTCCCCTGGATGCATCATGAAGATCTCCCTCAACCTCCTGAGCTTTTCCCTATCCGTCCTGTCAGCATCTATAACGAGGTTGATCCGTGAAGGCCCTTTAGCCTTGAGGGCCTCACTCAGGGGCAGGATCTCCCTTGCAATCACCTTGGCCCCCTCTTCCTCCTTATCGATCGTCCCTGAAACAAAAAGGGGCGTGTCACTCAAGAGGTACTCGTTAGAGACCCTGTAGAGATCGGAAAAGACTATCACCTCTACGTAGCCCTTCCTGTCCTCAAGGGTAACAAAGGCCATCCTGTCTCCCTTCTTTGTCTTTATCTCCTTGAGGGAACTGACTATACCGCAGAGCCTTACCTCATCCCTGTCCTCCATGCTGGTTAAGGACTCGGAGTCAGCATTTGCCACCCTCTCTATCTCTTCCCTGTAGCCCTCAAGGGGATGCCTTGTGATATAGAAGCCGAGGGCCTCCTTTTCGTATGAGAGGAACTGATGCTCTGGCCACTCCTCTATATCAGGGACATCAAGGAGCTGCACCGTTCCACCTGACTGGGTCTCGAATATGCTTATCTGTCCCTTGTTTCTGTCCTTCTGCCTGCTTCCACCCATCTCCATGGCCCTGTCGAGGATGGCCATGAGCTGGGACCTCTTTAGGCCGGTGAAATCAAAGGCACCGCTCTTTATGAGGCTCTCTATCACCCTCTTGTTCACCTTTCTCAGATCCACCTTTGAGCAGAAATCAAGAAGGGATGTGAAGGGGCCTTCCTTCTCCCTTGCTTCTATGATGGACTCTATTGCAGAGTCACCGACATTCTTGACCGCTGCAAGGCCAAACCTTATGCTGTCCTTGACAATGGTAAAGTCCCTGAAGCTCTCGTTCACATTGGGGGGAAGCACCTCTATCCCCATCTCCTTGCATTCGCCTATGTACTTGATGACCTTGTTTTCGTTGTTGATATCGTGGGTAAGCAGGGCGGTCATGAATTCAAGGGGATAATGGGCCTTGAGGTAGGCCGTCTGGTAGGCAATGAGGGCATAGGCAGCGCTGTGGCTCTTGTTGAAGCCATAGCCTGCAAACTTGGCCATGAGGTCGAATATCCTTTCGGCCTTCTTGAGGGGAATCCCGTTCTTCCTCGCCCCCTTGAGAAACCTGTCCCTCTGTTCCACCATCTCCTCGGGCTTCTTCTTTCCCATGGCCCTTCTGAGGATATCGGCCTCACCAGGGGTGAAACCGGCAAGCTTTGTGGCTATCTCCATCACCTGTTCCTGATAGACGATGACCCCATAGGTGTTCTTGAGGATCCCCTCCAGTTGGGGGACCTCGTAGGTGATCTCCTTCCTTCCGTGCTTCCTCTCTATGAACTCATCCACCATCCCGCTTCCCAGGGGGCCAGGCCTGTAGAGGGCAACAACCGCTATGAGGTCCTCAAAGGTCTCGGGCTTCAGCTTCTTGAGTATCTCCCTCACACCGGAGCCCTCGAGCTGGAATATGCCGTTTGTTGCCCCTGAACTTAGGAGCTTGAAGGTGGCAGGGTCATCCTGGGGGATAGTGTTTATGTAAAGCTCCCTTCCCTGTCTCTCCTTTATGAGCTTGAGGGTCCTGTCTATGACGGTAAGGGTCTTCAGACCAAGAAAGTCGAACTTGAGGAGGCCGAGCCGTTCCACATCGTTCATGGCGTAATGGGTGGTTATGGTATCGTCCTTCTGTCCCCTGTACAGGGGCATATATTCAACAAGGGGCCTGTTCGATATAACCACCCCTGCGGCGTGGGTTGAGGCATGCCTGGTAAGGCCTTCAAGGGATCTTGCAATATCGATGAGTTCCCTCACTCTCCTGTCCTCGTTATAGGCCTTTGAGAGCCTTGGCTCCTCCTTCAGGGCCCCATCTATGGTGATGTTTGGAAGAGACGGGATGAGTTTGGCTATCCTGTCCACCTCGTTGTAGGGGAGGTTCAAGGCCCTTCCCACATCCCTTATGACGGCCCTTGCCTGCATCTTACCGAAGGTTATGATCTGGGCCACATTCTCCCTTCCATACTTCTCAGCCACATAGGCTATGACCTCATCCCTCCTCTCCATGCAGAAGTCTATGTCTATGTCCGGGAGACTCACCCTCTCCGGGTTGAGAAACCTCTCGAATATGAGGCCATGCTCTATGGGATCTATATCCGTGATCTTCAGGGCATAGGCAACAAGGCTTCCAGCGGCAGATCCCCTCCCGGGGCCCACAGGTATGTTCCTGCTCTTTGCATAGGAGATGAAGTCTGCAACGATGAGGAAGTAACCGGAGTAGCCCATCTTCTTTATTATCTCAAGCTCCTTCTCGAGCCTCCTGTAGTAGAGTCTCCTCTTCTCCTCCCCGGCCCCGGAAAGCCTCTCCTCAAGGCCTGTCCTTGCCATCTTCTCGAGATAGGTATCCAGGCTCTCCCCCTGAGGGACGGGGAAGATGGGAAAGTGGTGCTCACCGAAACGGAACACAAGGTTGCACCTCTCTGCGATCTCGATGGTCCTGAGGAGCACATCCCTGTGGTCCTTGAAGGATGCGAACATCTCCTCAGGGGACTTGAGATAGAACTGGTCTGTCTTGAACCGCAACCTCCCTGGTGTGTCCACATTCTTTCCCGTCTGTATGCAGAGGAGGACATCGTGGGCCCTTGCATCCTCCCTGTTCAGGTAGTGGCAGTCGTTTGTTGCAACAACAGGTATGTCAAGCCTCTTTCCGATCTCAAAGATCCCCTCATTTACCTTCCCCTGCTCAGGTATCCCGTTGTCCATCACCTCGAGATAGAACCTGTCTCCAAAGACCTCCCTGTACCATCCAGCAAGGGAAAGGGCCCTGTCCATGTCCCCTGCAAGGATGGAATGGGGTATCTCACCATGGAGGCAGGCACTCATGGCGATAAGGCCCTCGCTGTGGGCCTCAAGGAATTCCTTGTCTATCCTGGGTTTGTAGTAGAAACCCTCAAGGTATGCGGTGGTGATGATCTTGCAGAGGTTCTTGTAGCCCCTTATGTCCTCTGCAAGGAGTATGAGGTGGTATGCGTTCTCCCCTGAAGATGGGTCCTTTTCAAACCTGCTTCCAGGGGCAAGGTATATCTCACAACCGATGATGGGTTTGAGACCGTGGCTTTCGGCCTTTGTGTAGAACTCTATGGCACCGAATATGTTCCCATGGTCTGTTAGAGCAACGGCAGGCATGCGGAACCCCTTGGCCTTTTTAAGGAGTTCCTCAAACCTTATGGCCCCATCAAGGAGGCTGTACTGACTGTGAAGGTGGAGATGGACAAAGTCGGAGTGGCTCATGCGATCTTACCTATCTTCGTCAAGAAGTCGCTCACAGCAAGCCTTACCACAGCACTCCTTGTCCATCTCTGACCAAGCTTTCGGGTATACTCCTTCGCAAGGTCATCGATGATCTCGAGGTGCTCATCCTCAAGGTATATGGTACACCTCTTAAGACCTATCCTTTCCTCCTCTTTCTTCATATCTCACTCCCATTCTATAGTGCTTGGGGGTTTACTGCTCACATCATAGACGACCCTGTTTATCCCCTTTACCTCGTTCACTATCCTCCTTGCAATCCTGTCGAGCAACTCATAGGGAAGCCTCACCCAGTCTGCGGTCATGCCATCGGTGCTGCTGACCACCCTGAGGGCAATGACATTCTCGTAGGTCCTCTCATCCCCCATAACACCCACCGTCTTTATGGGCAGAAGGACTGCAAAGGACTGCCAGACCTCCTTGTAAAGGCCACTCCTTTTCATCTCCTCAAGGACGATGGCATCCGCCTCCCTTAAGAGACGGAGTTTTTCTTCTGTAACCTCCCCTATGATCCTTATGGCAAGGCCTGGACCAGGAAAGGGCTGGCGTTCCACTATCTCGTCAGGAAGGCCAAGGGCCCTGCCCACTTCCCTCACCTCGTCCTTGAAGAGCTCCCTCAAAGGCTCTATGAGCTTGAGACCCATCTCCTCCGGAAGGCCTCCCACATTGTGGTGGGTCTTTATGGTGGCAGAGGGACCTCTGAAGGACACACTCTCGATCACATCTGGGTAGAGGGTACCCTGGACGAGATACTCCACACCTGTGAGCTTCCTTGCCTCCTCTTCAAAGACCCTTATAAACTCCCTGCCTATGATCCGCCGTTTCTCCTCCGGATCCTCCACCCCCCTCAATCTCTCAAGGAACCTCTCCCTTGCATCAACGGTTATAAGCCTCATGTGGAAGTGTTTCCGGAAGGTCTCCTCTACCCTCTCCCTCTCCCCTTTCCTCAGAAGGCCGTTGTCCACAAAGATGCAGGTCAGTCTATCCCCTATTGCCCTGTGGACGAGGAGGGATGCAACGGCAGAGTCCACCCCACCGCTCAGGGCGGATACGGCCCTCCCATCCCCAACCCTCTCCCTTATCTCTTCCACTGTCTTCTCTATGAAGGAACCCATCTCCCAGAGGCCCCTGACACGGCATACCTCGTAGAGGAAGTTCCTTATTATCTCCTTGCCCCTGGGGGTGTGGTGCACCTCAGGATGGAACTGGAGCCCGAAGATCCTTCCATCCTTTCCCCTTATGGCCCCAACAGGTGAGTCCTTTGAATGGCCTATCACCTCAAACCCCTCTGGAAGGATCTCTATACGGTCACCATGACTCATCCATGCCTCTATCTCCTCGCCCTTTTTGAAACCCTTGAAGAGGTCCCGTGTATCATCGATTATGAAGGCCGTCCTCCCGTACTCCCTCTTTGAAGACCTCTCCACCCTGCCTCCGAAGAGATGGGCAATGAGCTGGGCACCGTAGCATATACCCAGGACAGGGATACCCATATCAAAGAGGTCCTTCTCAATGAGGGGGGCATCCCTGTCGTAGACACTGGAAGGACCTCCAGAAAGTATTATCCCTTTAGGTTCCAGTTCCTCTATCCTCTTCAAGGGAAGGTTGTAGGGATGTATCTCACAGTAGACCCTGTTCTCCCTCACCCTCCTTGCTATGAGCTGGGTATACTGGGAACCGAAATCGAGTATGATGATCCTTTCCTCTACCTTCATCGAACAAGGGGTCAGATGTTTTCAAGCCTGTAGTTTGGGGCCTCCTTTGTGATGATGACATCATGGACATGGCTCTCCTTAAGGCCTGCATGGCTGATCTTTATGAACCTTGCCTTTCTCTGGAGCTCCTTTATATCCCTGCATCCAAGATATCCCATCCCTGTCCTCAAGCCCCCAACGAGTTGATGGACCGTTGTGGAAAGGGGGCCCCTGTAGGGCACCATCCCCTCTATGCCCTCTGGTACCAGCTTTGCCTCGCTTTCCACATACTCCTGGAAGTACCTGTCCTTACTTCCCCTCTTCATGGCCCCTATGGAACCCATGCCCCTGTAAACCTTGTATGTCATACCCTGGTAGAGTATGGTCTCACCCGGGCTCTCATCGGTGCCGGCAAAGAGACTGCCTATCATGACCGATTCAGCCCCTGCTGCAAGGGCCTTGGTTATGTCACCTGAATACTTGATCCCCCCATCTGCGATTATTGGTATGCCCCGTTCCCTTGCCACCTTCCCGCATTCCATTATAGCCGTTATCTGGGGGACACCCACACCTGCAATGACCCTTGTGGTGCAGATGGACCCGGGCCCCATCCCGACCTTAACCGCATCTGCACCTGCCTCTATCAGGGCAAGGGTCCCCTCTGCTGTGGCCACGTTTCCGGCAACAAGGTCTATATCTGGCCAGTTCCCCTTTATCTTCTTTACCGTCTCTATCACACCCCTTGTATGGCCATGGGCGGTATCAACGACTATCACATCCACCCCTGCATCAATGAGGCACGAGACCCTCTCCATCGTTTCAGCCCCAACACCAACAGCGGCCCCAACCCTCAACCTTCCAAGTTCATCCTTGCAGGCATTGGGATAGCGTTCCATCTTCTCTATGTCCTTTATGGTTATGAGCCCCTTCAGTCTCATATCCTCATCCACAATGGGAAGCTTCTCTATCTTATGGGCCTGCATGATATCCTTTGCCTCCTCAAGGGTGGTGCCTTCCGGGGCTGTGACAACCTCCCTTGTCATGACCTCGGCTATCCGCCTGTCAAGCCTCTTTTCAAACCTGAGATCCCTGTTGGTAAGGATACCGACAAGCCTGTCTCCCTCAACTATGGGAAGGCCTGATATGTTTCTCTCCCTCATGCACCTCAGGGCTTCAAGAAGGGTCTGATCAGGGCTCATGGTAACGGGATTGAGGATGATGCCGCTCTCAAACTTCTTCACCTTCTCCACCTCAAGGGCCTGATCCTGAGGAGACATGTTCTTGTGGATGATACCAATGCCCCCCTCCTGGGCCATGGCTATGGCCATCCTCGACTCAGTGACCATGTCCATGGCGGCACTCAGGATGGGGATATTGAGGGTTATCTTCCTGGTCAGCCTTGTGGCTACATCCACATCCTTTGGAAGCACCTCTGAGTAAAGAGGTAATAGCAGTACATCATCAAAGGTGAGTGCCTCTCTTACATCCCTTTCCATAGACCCCCCTAATCTTCAAGCTCTGGAATGAGGAGTTTATCCCCCGGATGGATGAGGTTTGGATCCTTGATGGAGTCCTGGTTCACGTTGTATATAAGCCTCCACAACCTGGCATTGTTGTAGTATCTTGCAGCTATGAGGTGGAGGTTCTCCCCCCTTTTAACCACATGGATCTTGAACCTCTTCACAGCTTCGGGTCCCTCACCATGGACATTGTATGGTAACAGAAGAAGGAGCAGTAAGGGTATTATTTTCTTCACCTCAGACCTCCTTTGTCAAGATCTCCGGAAGGCCCTGATGGGGTGGAAGGAAGGGACCTCAAGTGGCTTCTGGCTCCACCATACTGTAGACTATCCCTTCGAGGAGACCGGCATCACTTACCTTCATCCTGTCGAAACCAAAGACCTCCATGGTCTTCATAACCACCATCGCCCCTGGTATTATCACATCCTCCCTTCCCCTTTCAAGGCCAACTATCCCCCTCCTTTCCTCAAGGGGAAGGGAGATAAGCCTCCTGTATATGGCCTCAATGGTTGAGTAGGAAAGGTCGTATCCATTTATCCTCTCAGGATCGTATTCCTCAAGGGCCTGATCTATGGCTGCAAGGGTTGTGGGGGTACCTGCCGTCCCAACGAGAAGGGCCTTCCCCCCGGTGTAACTTCCAGGAACAACCCCTCTCACTTCAAGGGAGGAATGGAACTCCCTCAACCTCCCCTCCACTTCCCTCTCCATCCCTTTCAGATCCTCTCCACAAGGTGGATCGGAGGTGAGAAAGGCCTCGGTTAAGGAGACGACCCCGAGATCGATGCTGAAACAGCCCTCCACACCATCGTTATAGAAGATGTACTCCGTGCTTCCACCTCCCACATCGAAGATGAGGACCCTCCCATCCCTTATTACCGATAGCACCCCCCTTGCCGAAAGGAGGGCCTCCTCCTCACCGGATATGACCTCTATCGTGATACCCGTTTCCTTCAGGACCCTTTCAACAAACTCCTTCCCGTTCCTCGCCCTCCTCAAAACGCTTGTTCCAACAGCCCTTATCCCTTCAACAGGGTAGGGCTTGAGTCTCTCTCTGAACGCCTTGAGGGCACGGATGGTCCTTTCTGCTGCCCTTTCCTTTATCTCCCGGTCGAAGCCTTCACCGAGCCTTGTGATCACCCTCTCCTTGAGGAGGGGATGGATCCCGGAGGGTCCAACCCTTGCGATAAGGAGTCTCAAGGTGTTGGTCCCCACATCTATGGAACTATACACCCTCTCCTCTGTAGCCCCTGACATAGTCCCTGTAGTTCTCAGAGGACCTCCATATCCTCTCGATCTCTTCATCCCTCAAAGGTCTTACAGGACGGGCAGGGACACCGAGACAGAGTGTCCTCGCAGGCATGACCTTGCCCTCTGTAACAAGGGACCCCGCACCTATGATCACATCCTCTTCCACCACTGCACCATCAAGGATTATGGCCCCCATCCCTATGAGGCATCTACCCTTTACGGTACAGCCGTGGAGGGTCACATTGTGGCCTATGGTGACCCTGTCACCTATGATGAGTGGATGGGTCTCCCTTGTCACATGGAGGACGGAGTTGTCCTGGACATTGGTCATCTCCCCTATCCGTATGTAGTTCACATCACCCCTTATCACCGCATTGCACCACACACTGGAATCCCTCCCTATCACCACATCGCCTATGACAACGGCCGTCTCATCCACATAGACAGAGGGGTCTATCTTCGGGTATATGCCTTTGTAAGCCCTTATCATCCGATCCTCTCCACACCACCCATGTAGGGTCTGAGGGCCTCAGGGATGGTGACACTTCCGTCCTCTTCCTGGTAGTTCTCAAGGATGGCAACAACGGTCCTTCCCACGGCAAGGCCGGAACCATTCAGGGTGTGGACAAACCTGGGCTTACCCCCTCCTTTTGGCCTGTACCTTATATTGGCCCTCCTTGCCTGATAGTCCTCGAAGTTGCTGCACGATGATATCTCCCTGTACCTTCCCTGGCTTGGTAACCACACCTCTATATCGTAGGTCTTGGCAGCGGAAAAGCCAAGGTCCCCTGTGCAAAGGGTCACAACCCTGTATGGCAGGTTTAGCCTCCTCAGGACCTCTTCAGCATCCCTGGTCAGTCTCTCGAGTTCATCGTAAGAGGTCTCCTCATCCGTAAACTTCACGAGCTCTACCTTGTTGAACTGGTGCTGTCTTATAAGGCCCCTTGTGTCCTTACCATAGGCCCCTGCCTCCTTCCTGAAACAGGGGGTATAGGCTGTAAGGAGAAGGGGAAGCCTCTCCCCCTCTATGATCTCATCCTGGTATATGTTGGTAACAGGGACCTCAGCGGTAGGCACAAGGTAGAAGTCCCACCCCTCTATCTTGAAGAGATCCTCCTCAAACTTGGGGAGCTGTCCGGTCCCTACCATGCACCTTCTGTTCACCATGAAGGGAGGAAGGACCTCAAGGTAGCCATGCTCCTTTGTATGGAGGTCTAACATGAAGTTTATGAGGGCCCTCTCAAGGAGTGCTCCAAGCCCTTTGTAGAGGGCAAACCTTGCGCCGGCGAGCTTTGTGGCCCTCTCAAAATCGAGGATACCAAGGGCCTCACCTATCTCCCAGTGATCCCTTGGCTCAAAGGGAAAGTCCCTTATCTCACCCCATCTCCTCACCTCCACATTGTCCCTCTCGTCTTCGCCGACAGGAACGGTTGGATGAGGAAGGTTGGGGATGTTTAGAAGGAGGCCTTCCAGCTCCCCTTCCAGGGTCTTTCTCCTCTCATCAAGATCCTTTATCCTCTCTGCCACCTCATCCATCTCCCTGAGCAAGGAGGAAACATCCCTTCCCTCCCTCTTCAGCCTCCCTATCTCCTTTGATACGGCATTCCTCTTTGCCTTCAGTTCCTCGACATCCTTTATCACCCTTCGCCTCTGCTCATCCACACGGAGCACCTTCCCTATGTCCACCTTGATGCCCCTTGTGGAAAGCCTCCTCTCCACCTCTTCCGGCCTTTCCCTTATAACCCTGATATCAAGCATCCCTGACCTCTCTCCACCTCTGGTATAGATGGTTCTTTATACCCAATCTATCAAGGATCTTTCCCACAAGGAAATCGATGAGATCATCTATCCCTTCAGGTCTGTGATAGAAAGCAGGCATGGCAGGTAGGATTATAACCCCTATCCTTGCAAGCTTCAACATGTTCTCAAGATGTATGGGGTTTAAAGGTGTCTCCCTTGGGACAAGGAGGAGCTTCCCCCCCTCCTTGATCACAACATCCGCAGCCCTTTCGATGAGGTTTGTTGAGGCACCGTGAGATATCCTCGAAAGGGTTCCCATGGAGCAGGGGCATATGACCATCTCCCTCCTCCCATGGGAACCGCTCGATAAAGGGGAAAGGAGATCATCATGGGCATGATAGGAGATGAGGTCTCCATAACCCCTGAAGTAGGATCTTATCCTCTGTTCTGTCTCTTCCCTTTCCCCCTCCCAGTCAAGGCCCAGTTCCTCTTTCAGGACCTTCTTGCCTGCAGGGGACAGGATGATGTCTACACCACAGCCTTCTTCAAGGAGTGAAGAGACAAGCCTTATGCCGTAGACAGCCCCGCTTGCCCCTGTAATTGCAACGGTTACCCTTCTTGAGGCCTTCCCTTTCAGGGGCATGCACCTATTCCACCCTCACAGCCACATAGAGGCTTGAACCACCCCTTATTACCCTGAAGAGCACCACATCCCCTTTCTTGACCTTCCCCATGAGCCTCCTGTAATCGTCCATATCCCTTACAGGGGTCCTGTTTATCTCCTTTATCACATCGCCCCTCCTGAGGCCTCCCCTGTCAGCAGGACTCCCGGGGACCACCCTGATAACGATCACCCCTTCAGTATCCTCAAGGCCCAGCCTCTCGGCCAGATCAGGGGAGATCTCCCTCACCATGATGCCAAGCCTTCTGCCCCTCTCCCCCTTAAGCCCTGCCTGCTCCTTCTCCTTTAGTTCCCCAAGGACAACATGGAGGGTGAGTTCCTTGCCGTTCCTTATCACCTTGACATCCACCTTCTTACCCGGAGGGGTGCTTGCCACCATCCTTGGAAGGTCATGGTAGCTCTTCACCTCTTTGCCATCAAACTCGATGATGACATCCCCTGCCTTTATCCCTGCCCTGTCAGCAGGCTCTCCGGGAAAGACGGAAGAGACAAGGGCACCCTTCTTCTCCTTGAGGCCAAAGGACCTTGCAAGCTCCGGGGTCACCTCCTGTATGCTTACACCGAGCCATCCCCTCACAACCTTACCCTTCTCCTTCAACTGGGATACCACCCACTTGGCCATGTTTATGGGTATGGCAAAGCCTATGCCCTGTCCACCTGAAATGATGGCAGTATTGATGCCTACCACCTCGCCCCTCGTGTTGAAGAGGGGTCCTCCGGAGTTGCCGGGGTTTATGGAGGCATCGGTCTGGATGAAGTCATCATAGGGTCCCTGCCCTATCACCCTTCCTTTGGCGCTGACGATACCTGCCGTAACTGTATGACCAAGGCCAAAGGGGTTTCCTATGGCAAGAACCCATTCCCCAACCTGCAGGGCATCTGAATCACCGAGGACTGCCACAGGGAGATCGCCTTTAGGCTCTATCTTTATGAGGGCTATATCCGTCCTCTTATCCCTTCCTATGATCTTTGCAGGGTACTCATCGCCAGAGGCAAGGATCACAACGATCTCCTCTGCATTCTCCACCACATGGTTGTTTGTAACGATGTATCCCTCTTTGCTGATAATGAACCCTGAACCGAGGCTCTGGGTCTTGAACTCCCGTGGCCTCTGTCCGAAAAAGCGCTCAAAAAAGTCCTCCCCGAAGAAGTCCTCAAAGGGACTCCTGAAGAAGGGAGCAAGGGGAGATTCCTTCACGACCTGGGTGGTACTTATATTGACCACCGCTGGCTTGAGTCTCTTGACGAGATCCACAAAGTCGGGAAGCCTCGTGGAAGGTGGATTGCTGTTGCCCTCCTTCCAGAAGACCTCGGCTTTTGTGGAGGATGTAAGGTTGAAGGATGCAGTGGTAAGGACCCCGAGGCCAACCCCCATAAGGGTAGCAAGCAAAAGGGTCAAAAGACCAGACCGTATCTTTGGTATCTTCATATCTGCTCCTTTCGGAAGGGGATCATTTAACCTCTCTAAGGTACCTCATCCTGAGCATGTAGAGGGAGTCCTCGATGAGCCTCTCTTCCTCCTTGGTGAGGTTACCCTTTGTCTTCTCCTTGAGCATTGCCAGGGTATCTATGGTATGCCTTGCCAAGGAGAGGTTCTTCTCCACCTTCCCTGTCTCTGGATTTGGAAGATCTCCCAGGTGATAGAGGGCTGTGGTTGTAAGGGAGGAGATGAAGATGGAAAAATCTGCAGAGGGAAGCCCTTCCTCCCCTGGATCTTTCTCCTTTTCAGGCTCCCCCCTTCCTATCCTCCTTCTGTCCCTTACCTTGAAACCTCTGGAACCCTCTTCCACCATGGATGGTGACAAAGGAACCTACTGAACCTCAACCTTTATGTGCTTTGGTTTTGCCTCTTCTGCCTTTGGCAGGATCACCTCAAGGACACCATCCTTGTACCTTGCCTTCACCTTGTCCTTATCCACGATGTTGGGGAGTGTGAAGCTCCTCTGGAAGGCCCCGTAGGACCTCTCCATCCTGTGGTAGTTCTCCTCCTTCACATCCCTCTCAAACTTCTTCTCCCCCTTCAGGACAAGGACGTTATCCTTGATCTCCACAGATATGTCCTCCCTCTTTATCCCTGGAAGTTCTGCCTTGAGGACGATGCTGTCCTCGGTCTCGTATATGTCCACAGCAGGGGACCACACCCCTTTCCCAAGACCTTCCTCTTCCCTTGTCCTGGGAAGGACTTCATCAAAGAGCCTGTTCATCCTCTCCTGGAGGGTGAGAAGCTCTTTGAAGGGATCCCATCTCACGATCGCCATAGTATCACCTCCTTGATTGCTTGATCTCTCTACTTATAATCTATGCCCCTGGGGAAGCGGTGTCAAGGCATCAACTGGCAGCTGCCTCAACCTCCTTCCTCTCCTTCCTGAAGACAAGCTCCCCCTTCTCATCGGCATCCACCACTATCAGATCACCCTCCAGGTAGGTACCCTTGAGTATCTCAAGGGCAATCCTGTCCTGGACCATCTTCTGGAGGACCCTCTTCAGGGGCCTTGCACCGTAGACAGGATCATAGCCCCTCTCCGTTATGACCTCCTTCGCCCTGTCGGTAAGGACGATGTCAAGTCCCTTCTCTTTCAGCAGGGCCCTGATCCGCTTCAACTGGATATCCACGATCTTCTTGAGGTGCTCCTTGGTGAGGCTATGGAATATGACTATGTCATCTATCCTGTTGAGGAACTCGGGCCTGAAGGTTGCCCTCAGGGCCTCAAGGACCCTCCTCCTCATCTCCTCGTAGTCCTTATCACCAAGATCGGTGATGTACTGACTCCCTATGTTGGAGGTCATGATGATGACGGTGTTTCTGAAATCCACCGTCCTACCGTGACCATCGGTAAGCCTTCCATCATCCAGTATCTGGAGGAGTATGTTGAAGACATCCGGATGGGCCTTCTCTATCTCATCGAAGAGGATCACAGAGTAGGGCCTTCTCCTCACCGCCTCCGTGAGATATCCCCCCTCTTCATATCCCACATAGCCAGGGGGGGCACCTATAAGACGGGATACGGTATGCTTCTCCATGAACTCCGACATGTCGAGCCTTACCATGGCCCTCTCGTCATCGAAGAGGAACTCTGCAAGGGCCCTTGCTGTTTCGGTCTTTCCCACCCCGGTCGGCCCAAGGAATATGAATGAGCCGATGGGACGGTTCGGGTCCTGGAGCCCTGCCCTTGCCCTTCTTACTGCATTGGCAATGACGGTTATGGCCTCGTCCTGGCCCACCACCCTCTCCTTGAGCCTCTCCTCCATGTGGAGGAGCTTCTCCTTCTCCCCTTCCATAAGCTTTGATACAGGGATGCCTGTCCACTTTGAAACGATCTCCGCTATATCCTCTGCATCCACCTCTTCCTTGAGCATCCTCTGACCCTTCTGGAGTTCCTTCAGTCGCTCCTGGGCCTCGTTCAATTCCTTCTCCAGTTCCACAAGCCTTCCGTACTTGAGCTCTGCAGCCCTGTCATAGTCTCCAGCCCTCTCCGCATTCTGGGCCTCTATCTTAACCCTCTCTATCTCCTCCTTGAGGCTTCGGATCTTCTGGATAACCTCCTTTTCGTTCTGCCACTTGGCCTTCAGCTGGTTGCTCTTCTCCTTCAGGGCCGCCAGTTCCTCTTCTATCTTCCTGAGCCTCTCCATGGAGGCCCTGTCCTTTTCCTTCTTCAGGGCCTGCCTCTCTATCTCAAGCTGTGTTATCTTCCTCTCGATCTCATCTATCTCTGTTGGAAGGCTGTCTATCTCCATCCTCAGCTTTGCCGCCGCCTCATCGATGAGATCTATCGCCTTATCCGGCAGGAACCTGTCGGTAATGTATCTGTGGGAGAGGGTTGCAGCGGCTATGATGGCAGAGTCCGCAATCCTCACACCGTGATGGACCTCGTACCTCTCCTTGAGTCCCCTGAGTATGGCTATCGTATCCTCCACAGAGGGTTCACCCACATAGATGGGCTGGAACCTCCTCTCAAGGGCAGCATCCTTTTCGATGTATTTTCGGTACTCATCAAGGGTTGTTGCCCCGATGCACCTCAACTCCCCCCTTGCAAGGGCAGGTTTGAGCATGTTCGAGGCATCCATTGCTCCCTCTGCCGCACCTGCACCGACCAGGGTGTGGAGCTCATCGATGAAGAGGATCACCTCCCCTTCCGATTCGTTTATCTCCCTGAGGAGGGCCTTTAGCCTGTCTTCGAACTCCCCCCTGTACTTGGTACCTGCAATAAGGGCACCGAGGTCAAGGGCAAGGAGACGCTTGTTCTTCAGGGTCTCCGGCACATCACCGGCCACAATCCTCTGGGCAAGGCCCTCCACTATGGCCGTCTTGCCCACCCCTGCCTCACCTATGAGGACAGGGTTGTTCTTGGTCCTCCTTGAAAGGACCTGTATGACCCTCCTTATCTCGCTATCCCTCCCGATGACAGGATCGAGCTTTCCCTTCCTGGCAAGTTCTATAAGATCCCTCGTATACCGCTTGAGGGCCTGATACTTGTCCTCAGGGGTCTGATCTGTAACCCTCTGGGAACCCCTTATGGAGGCAAGGGCCTTGAGGGTCTCATCCCTGGTGACACCGAGGTCTGAAAGTATCCTTGCCGCCTCACCGCCCTTCTCCGAGACAATGGCAAGGAAGAGGTGCTCTGTGCTGAGGTACTCATCCTTCAACCTCTCAGCCTCTTTGAAGGCCTCTTCTATCACCCTGGAAAGCCTTGGGGAAAGGTAGACCTCAGAGACCCCGTAGACCTTCGGGACCTTCTTGAGGGCCTCTTCCAGCCTTGAAGCCACCTCTCTTGGATCGACTCCAAGTTTTTGCAGGAGGGGCGGTATGATACCTTCTGACTGCCTCACCAGGGCAAGGAGGAGGTGCTCCACATCGATTGCCTGGTGCTCATGGCTTTCGCATATGTTCTTTGCCTCCTGAAGGGCCTCCTGAGCCTTTATGGTGAATCTATCCAGCCTCATGGTCTACCTCTCAAGGAATATGGGGATATTCAGTCTCCTCATGACAAACTCTGTGGTGCTTCCAAGGACCATCTCCACGATCCTGCTATGGCTTGTAACCCCCATGAAGACAAGGTCGTGATCCCTTTCCTCACAGTAGTAGACGATGTCTTCCGGAGGGTTACCGATTACCTCCTCTGTCTGTAGATCTATCCCATAGGGTCTGGCATAGTCCTCAACCTCTGCCAGCCTCTTCCTGCCCTCTCCCTCTGCCTTTGAGACGGTTATGGCCTTAAGCCCCAGACCAAGGAGCTTGCAGATCTCCACCGCTGATCTCATCACCTTGCTTGCATTCGGGCTTCCATCGTAGAGGAGGAGGGGGCTTTTCACCTCAATAAAGTTCTGGGGAACCACCATAACAGGTCTCGGCGACCTCCTTATGACCCCCTCTGTGACGGATCCAAGGAGTCCATCATCAAAGGCATAGTTGACTCCCCTTCTTCCAATTATAACAAGGTCAGAAAGCCTTGCCCTTTCCACGACCTCGTTTGTGACTATCCCGAAGTCAAGGAAGGTCTCACATGGAATAGCGGCCTTCTTGCACTCCTCCTCGAAGGAGGAGAGGATCTCCTTTCCCTTGCTCTCCAGTATCTCCCTCATCCTCGTTGAGAAGTTGAGATAGGGTTCGAAGCCGAGCGAACCAGAAAGGTCATGGAGGAGCGGCCCTTCAAGGGCCACCACATCGACCACATGAACCCCTATAAGGCTTGCCTTGAGGTGTTTGCCAAGCCAGAGGGCGTATCTTACAGCACTCTGACTATTGGGGGAGCCATCGAGGGGAACAAGGATCTTCTTAAACATCAACCCTTCCAGCTAACCTCTATCTCGCCCCTTGCACCCTTCACCTTGAAATGATTCCCCTCGTGCCAGTGGAGGGTTATAGGGATCTTGACAAGCTCGTCTATCTTCCTCTTCAGGAACCTGGCCCCGTATTTCACACTGTAGCCCTTCTCGACAATGACATCAAGGGCCTTTTCTGTAACCTCCAGGCTCTTTCCGTGCTTCTCAAGGGTCTCCTTCAGCCTGTTAAGGTACAGCCTTGCTATCTCCTTTACCTGCTCGTGGGTAAGGGGTGAGAAGATGACGACCTCGTCTATCCTGTTCAGGAACTCAGGAGAGAATGCATCCTCCACCGCCTTGAGGACGCTCTTCCTGAAGGCCTCAAGGTCGGCATCCTTGGAAAGGAAGCCAAGGGGCTGGGTGAACTTCTTGAACTCATCCACCCCAAGGTTTGAGGTCATGATGATCACAGCATCGCTGAAGTAGACCCTTTTGCCCCTTCCGTCGGT
The DNA here is from genome assembly GCA_015492305.1 of Deltaproteobacteria bacterium. Taxonomy (GTDB): domain Bacteria; phylum Desulfobacterota; class GWC2-55-46; order S146-80; family S146-80; genus S146-80. Next base: position 4,539 of record WGFJ01000042.1, on the reverse strand, counting down.
AAGCCATCCCTCATCAAAGACCTGGAGGAAGAGGTTCAATACATAGGGGTTTGCCTTCTCTATCTCGTCAAGGAGGACAACCGTGTAGGGATTGTCCCTTATCTGGTTCGTCAGTATCCCTCCCCTCTCGGAACCAACGATTCCCCTTGGCATGCCGATGAGCTTATCCACGCCAAGGCCTGCATCCTTGTACTCGGACATATCGAGCCTTATCATCTTGTTCTCATCCCCGAAGAGGAACTCTGCAAGGGCCTTGGCAAGCTCTGTCTTGCCCACACCTGTGGGACCAAGGAAGAGGAAGACCCCATCTGGTCTGCAGTAGTTCTCCTTCAGGGGGCCCTTGTTGAGCCTGAGCCTCCTTGCCAGGGCATCTATGGCCTCCTCCTGACCTACCACCCTCTTCCTGAGGGCAGCCTCTATGTCCCTTAACCTCTCTGTAGTGTCCCTGTAGATCATGTCTTCGGGTATCCTCGTCTCCTGGGAGATGACCTCGATGACATCGGAAGGCTCAACAACCTTGGGCACCTTGTTTATCTCCACCTTCACAGAGGCATTATCAAGCCAGGAGATGACCTTCTCCGGAAGCCTGAGCCACCTCATGTAGCGATTCGACATCTCCAGGGCCGTGTCGATGGCCTCATCCGAGATGGTGACAGAGTAGTTCCTCTCAAGCCTTGGTTTCAGCCCGTAAACGATCATCCTTGTCTCGGAAAGGTCCGGCTCCTTTACCTGTATCAGCCTGAACCTCCGCGCAAGGGCCTCGTCCTCGGCTATGAACTCCTTGTATTCTGCCATGGTGGTGGCCCCTATCATCTGCACCTCACCCCTTGCCAGGGCCGACTTGAATATGTTTGCAGCATCGGAGGGGACACCCATGGCCGATCCTGCCCCGATGAGGGTATGGGCCTCGTCCACGAAAAGGATGTAGTTCTTCCTCTCCCTGATCTCCTTTATTATCTTTTCCACCCTGTCCTCGAACATACCCCTGAAGATGGTCCCTGCCACAACGGAGTTCATCTGGAGGTTCACGATCTGTTTGCCCCTCAGCCTCTTTGGAACCCTGTGGGGCTCAAGTTCAAGCCTCCTTGCAAGGCCTTCCACAAGGGCCGTCTTCCCAACACCCGGCTCACCAACGATCATCACCGAATTGGGCCTGTCCACATGGCAGAGGATCTCCATCATCCGCTCTATCTCCTCATCCCTTCCGATTATGGGAGGGAGCTTGTCAAAACGGGCAAGCTTGTTCAGGTTCACACCGAAGTGCTTGAGGTTGGGCGGAAGCTCATACTTCTTCCGGAGTTCCTCCTCCAGTTCTTCCTTTGTCCTTATCTTTAAGGCTATCCTCCGTATCACATAGTCAGGATCAAGGCCGAAGCTCTTGAAGATCTTCACAGGAAGGCTCTGACTCTCCTGGAAGATGGCCATGAAGAGGTCTGTCGAATCGATCTCGTGCCTTCCCCACCTCTGGGCCTCTTCCCAGGCAAGCTTGAAGATGGTCTTTGTAGAGGGCGAGACCTTGAGGCCAACCCCTATATACTGCCTTGACATGTTCATATGGTCGTTGAGGAAGGTGATGACCTGGTGGGCATCCACATTGAGATCGTCCATCACCTCGTAGAAGAAGATCTTTTCGACCTTGGTGAAGGAGAGGAAGATGTGTTCAGCTCCAAGGTAATAGTGCTGCCGCCTTCTGGATTCCTCTATGGCTTCTTCCAGAACCCTGAGACCCTGCGTGGTTAATCTTCCCTTGAACTCTTCCAATTCAAACATCTCCTCAATGTCTCTGAAGCGGTCATCCTTCATTTACGCTTAGTTTACCAGAATATAGGACCCCTGTAAAGGGTAAAGCCTTTTCTTCTTTATCGGTATCCCGCCAGGATGGATAAATAAAAAATCCCGGACCGCAGGGTCCGGGACACAAAGGGGAGGGATCTTAGCCCTCCCCTTCCTTCTTCTCTTCATCGACCACCTCTCCTTCCACAACATCCTTCCCCTCACCCTCACCAGAGGGAGTCTTTCCGGCACCTGCCTTCTGGTATAGAAACTCGGCCATCTTGTGGGATGCCTTCGTTATCCTTTCCATGGCCTTTTTCATCTCGTTTATATCGTTGCCACCCATGGCCTTCTTGCCCTCTTCAAGGGCCTCCTCAAGGGCCTTTCTGTCCTCTTCCGATAGCTTGTCCTTGTGCTCCTTAAAGGCCTTCTCGGTGGAGTATATGAGGGAATCAAGCTGGTTCCGGGTATCCACAAGCTCCCTCTTCCTCTTGTCCTCTTCCGCATGCTCCTGGGCCTCCTTCACCATCCTCTCGACCTCTTCCTTGGTAAGACCGCTGCTTGCCGTTATGGTCACCTTCTGCTCCTTACCTGTGGCAAGGTCCTTTGCCGAGACATGGAGTATCCCGTTGGCATCTATGTCGAAGGTCACCTCTATCTGGGGCACCCCCCTTGGTGCCGGTGGTATGCCCTCAAGGCGGAACCTTCCAAGGGTCCTGTTGTCTGCGGCCATCTCCCTTTCACCCTGTAGGACATGGATCTCCACGCTGGTCTGGTTGTCGGTGGCTGTGGTGAAGATCTCACTCTTACGGGTGGGGATGGTGGTGTTTCTGGGTATGAGTTTCGTCATGACACCACCAAGGGTCTCTATACCAAGGGATAGGGGCGTAACATCGAGGAGGACTATCTCCTTCACCTCCCCTGCAAGGACCCCTGCCTGGATGGCAGCACCTATGGCCACCACTTCATCGGGGTTTATGCCCTTGTGGGGTTCCTTTCCGAAGAACTCGGTAACAAGCTGCTGGATCCTGGGCATACGGGTCATACCGCCAACGAGGATCACCTCATCTATGTCCGATGGTTTGAGACCTGCATCCTTCAGGGCCTGCTCACAGGGTGGTATGGTCCTCATGATGAGATCCTCTGCAAGCTGTTCCAGCTTTGCCCTGGTGAGCTTCATGTAGAGGTGCTTCGGCCCTGAGGCATCGGCAGTTATAAAGGGCAGGTTTATGTCCGTCTCCTTCACAGAGGAAAGCTCTATCTTCGCCTTCTCCGCAGCTTCCTTCAACCTCTGGAGGGCCATCCTGTCCTTGCTGAGATCTATACCCTGATCCTTTTTGAACTCCTCGATGATCCAGTCTATTATCCGCTGGTCGATATTGTCTCCTCCAAGGTGGGTATCGCCGTTTGTTGCCTTCACCTCGAAGACACCTTCTCCAATCTCAAGGATCGATATGTCAAAGGTGCCTCCTCCAAGATCGTACACGGCCACAAGGCCTTCTTTCTTCTTCTCCAGTCCATAGGCAAGGGATGCAGCGGTAGGCTCGTTGATTATCCTCCTCACATTGAGGCCTGCAATGGTGCCTGCATCCTTCGTGGCATTCCTCTGGCTGTCATTGAAGTAGGCAGGAACGGTAATGACCGCATCGGTCACAGGCTCACCAAGGTAGGCCTCTGCTGACCTCTTCAGCTTCTGAAGGATCATGGCAGAGATCTCAGGAGGGGTGTATCTCTTCCCCATCACCTCCACAACGGCCCTTCCCATCTCATCCTTGACCACCTTGTAGGGCACCATCTTCATCTCTTCCGTAACCTCGTCGTACATCCTCCCCATGAACCGTTTTATGGAAAAGATGGTGTTCTCAGGGTTGGTTATGGCCTGCCTCTTTGCAGTCTGACCGACAAGCCTTTCCCCATCCTTTGTGAAGGCAACAACAGAAGGGGTCAAGCGGCTACCCTCTTCATTTACGATGACCTTCGGCTCGCCACCCTCCATCACAGCCACAACAGAGTTTGTTGTCCCGAGGTCGATTCCTATTATCTTTCCCATGACTCCTCCTTACTCCGAGGCAATGCCTCTTTTGTGGTTTTCGATACCTATAATGTATGCTCACAATTCTACGCTGTCAAGGAGAGAAGCTCTTGACTATCAGAGAAAGCCATGCTATAAGGGGTGGGTATGAAGTCCTTCATTGTTTCAGTCCTTTCCGTTACGGTCCTCCTTGCTTCCCTTTCCTGTTATGTAAGAGCCGAAAAGGTCTTCCATAAGGACCATTCCTACACTGCTTCCAAGTGCATCTGCGAGGAAGGGAAGAACCATCACTCCTCAAACCCCGGTGTGGACCTGACCTACCTTCCATCTCTTGTATCCAATGAGATCCATTCCACCTATCTTTCCTTTCTTCCCCGTGAAGAAGGCCTTACAATCCCCATCCCCTCGGAAGGTCCTGAAGGACCACCTCCAGAAAACATCCTTTCCTAAAGAACCCTTCTAAGTAAGAGTCACCTCTAAGACTTAGAGGTTAAAGGAGGTTCCATGAGAAAGGGCTCCCATATCTTTGCCCTTGTGATCTTGCTTCTTCTATCGATGGCCGGGTGTTCCCAGGAGGGGGAACAGGGACCAAGGCTCCTCAAGGAAGGGGAAAAGGCCCCTGACTTCCTCCTGCCAAGCCTTGAAGGGAAGAAGGTAAGCCTCAAGGATATGGCCGGCAAGAAGACCCTCATAGTCTTCTGGGCCACATGGTGTCCAAGCTGTAAGGAAGAGCT
>WGFJ01000041.1 GCA_015492305.1 Deltaproteobacteria bacterium | reverse complement strand
TATGGAAGGGATGGCAAGATCCTCTGGACCTCACACAACGAGGTAGATCACACGACGGTGGACCTTGAAGGTGATAAGGTAAGGCTTGCAAGATACCGTCCCTTCGAGCCCTATGTGGAACGTGTTGTGGATGTCTCTCTGTCAACCCTTCCTGACTACCCGGGATAGATCCATCCCTTTGCCGTCATGGTGAACCTACCGAACACACTCACCCTCATGAGGGTCCTCCTTGTACCTGTCTTTGTGATACTCATGATGGACGGCAGGATGGAGGCTGCACTCTGGGTCTTCCTCATCGCTGCCCTTACAGACGGACTCGATGGCCTTGCGGCAAGGATGCTCGATCAGAAGACAAAGGTGGGCCGCTACCTGGATCCCATTGCAGACAAGACCCTTGCCATCACCGCCTATCTTGTGCTCACCATCCAGGGCCTTATACCTGACTGGCTGACCGTTGTCGTTATAAGCAGGGATGTCATCATAGTAGGCGGTTTCCTGGTCATCTTCATGATCAAGGGGGAGGGTATCGAGGTGAGGCCATCACTCATCAGCAAGGTGACCACCTTCTTCCAGTTCATGACGGTCCTCCTTTCCCTTGCCACCCCTGAATCAGGGATGATGCCCATCCTCTTTGCAACAACGGCCCTCTTTACCGTACTCTCAGGCCTGGATTACATATACAAGGGACTCAGGGCCGTGGAGGTTTGAAGGCACTCTTGTAAGAATCTCCAAAAAATGGTAAAAGTATGGAACGCCCTTGGCCCTTCCGGTTCTTACACCTGACTTGAAGGGCTCGTCTTTACAATCAGAATCCCTGTGAAAGGATCTGGTAAGGAGCCAGGACCTTTGGAAGGTGAGATGGAGGAGTTCTACAGGATAAAGAGGCTGCCCCCTTACGTCTTCAGCATAGTGAATGACCTGAAGATAAAGGCAAGGAGGGCCGGAGAGGACATCATAGACTTCGGGATGGGAAATCCTGATCAGCCCACCCCGCCCCATGTGGTTGAGAAGCTCGTTGAGGCCGCAAGGAAACCCCATAACCACAGATACTCTGCCTCTAAGGGGATATACAAGCTCAGGCTTGCCATAACAGACTGGTACAGGCGAAGATACAATGTGGATCTTGACCCTGAAAGGGAGGCCATAGTCACCATAGGCTCAAAGGAGGGGATCTCACACCTTGCCCTTGCTATAGTGGGTCCCGGAGATGTGGTCTTCTGCCCGAATCCCACATATCCCATCCATGCCTACTCGGTCATCATTGCAGGTGGGGATCTCCGCAGCATCCCCCTCCTTCCAGGCAGGGACTTCTTTGACGAATTGCTCACAGCAACAAAGCAGACATGGCCAAGGCCAAAGCTCCTCATCCTCAACTTCCCCCACAACCCCACAACCGAGGTGGTTGAGCCCTCCTTCTTCGAGAAGGTCGTGGATTTCGCAAAGGAACACAACATGATCGTCATCCACGATCTGGCCTATGCAGATATAGTCTTCGATGGCTATAAGGCCCCGAGCTTCCTTCAGGTGCCAGGGGCAAAGGATATAGGTGTAGAGTTCTTCACCCTCTCAAAGAGCTATAACATGCCTGGCTGGAGGGTGGGGTTTGCCGTGGGAAATGAGAGGATCATATCCGCCCTTGCAAGGCTCAAGAGCTACCTCGACTACGGGATATTCCAGCCCATCCAGATAGCAGCCATCATAGCCCTGAACGGGCCTCAGGACTGTGTGGAAGAAACGGTCAATACCTACAGGAACAGGAGGGATGCACTGGTGGAGGGTCTTAACAGGATCGGATGGGAGGTTGAAAAGCCGAAGGGGACCATGTTTGTATGGGCAAAGATCCCTGAACCCTTCTCCTCTATGGGATCCCTCGAGTTCTCCAAGTTCCTCCTGAAGGAGGCAAAGGTGGCTGTTTCCCCTGGTGTGGGCTTCGGGGAATACGGGGAAGGGTTTGTGAGGTTTGCCCTGGTGGAGAATGAGCACAGGATAAAGCAGGCTGTAAGGGGAATAAGAAAGGCCTTTAACAGAGGGGTGTAAAGTTGGAGAAGGCAAGGATAGGTCTTATAGGCTTCGGTACCGTGGGCACAGGGGTTGTAAAGGTCCTTCAGGAGAACAGGCAGGTCCTGAAGGACAGGGTGGGTGTGGATATAGAGCTCAAGGCCATAGCAGACCTTGACATCAAAAGGGACAGGGGGGTTTCCACAGAAGGGATAAGGCTCACCACCGATGCATGGGAGATCATAAGGGACCCGGAGATATCCATTGTGGTGGAACTCATAGGAGGCTACGAACCTGCGAAGACCTTTATACTCGGTGCCATAGAGGAGGGGAAGGGGGTTGTAACGGCAAACAAGGCCCTCCTTTCTACCTCTGGCAGGGATATATTCGAGAGGGCCAGAGAGAAGGGGGTGGATATCGCCTTTGAGGCAAGTGTCGGAGGCGGTATACCTGTCATTAAGGCCATAAAGGAAGGCCTCGTGGCAAACAGGATAAGGAACGTATATGGCATCATCAACGGGACTGCAAACTACATACTGAGCAGCATGGCAAATGAAGGCTGTGAGTATGAAAAGGCCCTCAAGGAGGCCCAGGAGGCAGGCTATGCAGAGGCTGATCCCACATTTGATGTGGAGGGGATCGATACGGCCCACAAGCTTGCAATACTTGCCACCATCGCCTTCGGTTATCCTGTTACAGCAGACGACATATACACAGAGGGCATAACAAAGATCACATCCCTTGACATAGAGTTTGCAAGGGAGTTCGGCTACAAGATAAAGCTCCTGGCCATAGCAAAGGAGGAAGAAGGGACCGTAGAGGTGAGGGTGCACCCAACCATGATACCCATAAACCATCCCCTTGCAGGGGTGGATGGGGTCTTCAATGCCATATTCTTAGAGGGTGATGCAGTGGGTCCTGTCATGCTCTTTGGCAAGGGGGCGGGTATGATGCCCACTGCAAGTGCAGTGGTCTCTGACATAGTGGATCTGGTAAGGAACATGAAATGTGGCATAAGGAGGAGGGTCCCACCCCTTGCCTACATGGAGGAGAGGAGGGATCTCAAGCTCAAAGGGATCGGGGAGGTGGAACTCCCCTACTACCTGAGATTCACAGCCGTTGATAAGCCAGGTGTCCTTTCAAAGATATCAGGGGTGCTCGGAAGGCACGACATAAGCATAGCCTCGGTCATCCAGAAGGGCAGGAGGGTCGGAGAGCCTGTACCTGTTGTCATAACAACCCATCATGCACCGGCAAAGGCCCTTTACAGTGCCCTGGAGGAGATCGACAGGCTCGATGTGGTGCTGGGCAAGACCCTCTCCATAAGGATAGAAGATACCCTTGGAGGCTGATGTGAGAGAAAGGGAAAGACCCTGGAGGGGTGTGATAAGGGAATTCAGGGACTTCCTCCCCCCTGTACAGGAGGAGAGCATCGTTACCCTCCTTGAGGGTAACACCCCTTTGATCAAGGCCGTCAACCTCGGTGAGGCCATAGACAGGGGCCTCTCCATATACCTCAAGTACGAGGGACTCAACCCCACAGGTTCCTTCAAGGACAGGGGGATGACCCTGGCTGTCTCAAAGGCCTGTGAGATGGGCTCAAAGGCCATAATATGCGCCTCCACGGGAAACACATCCGCCTCTGCAGGTGCCTATGCAGCAAGGGCAGGTCTTAAGGCCTACGTTCTGATACCGGAAGGGAGGATCGCCCTTGGGAAGCTATCCCAGGCGATCATGCATGGTGCAAAGGTGATCCAGGTGAGGGGCAACTTCGATGAGGCCCTGCAACTCGTAAAGGAGGTCTCTGAAAGATACCCTGTCACCCTTGTAAACTCCATAAACCCCTACCGCATAGAAGGGCAGAAGACAGCCGCCTTTGAAGTATGCAGGCAGCTTGGAAAGGCACCTGACTACCACTTCCTTCCCGTTGGGAATGCAGGAAACATCACCGCCTACTGGAGGGGCTACAAGGAATTCAGGGAAAAGGGCCTGATAGGTAACCTCCCGCGGATGATGGGGTTCCAGGCCGAAGGGGCAGCCCCTATCGTGAAGGGCCATGTGATAGAAAACCCCGAGACCATAGCCACAGCCATAAGGATTGGCAACCCTGCAAGCTGGAAAGAGGCCCTTGAGGCACGGGATGAATCAGGAGGGATAATAGATGCGGTAACAGACGAGGAGATCCTCAGGGCATACCATCTCCTTGCCGAGAAGGAGGGGATCTTCTGCGAACCGGCATCCTCGGCCTCGGTGGCTGGCCTCATAAAGATGCATAAGAAGGGGATCTTCAAGGAGGGGGATGTGATTGTCTGCACCCTCACCGGCCATGGTCTGAAGGACCCGGATACGGCCATAAAGAGTTCCGAAAGGCCCATAACAAGGGATGTGGATGTAAAGGCCATAATAGAGGTGCTTGAATTATGAAATACGTGATCCTCATAGGGGACGGGATGGCAGACTACCCCCAGAAGGAACTGGGAGGCAAGACCCCCCTTGAAGCAGCCTGCACCATAAACATGGACCACCTTGCAAAGGAGGGCACTGCCGGTCTTGTGAAGACCATCCCTGAAGGCTTCCACCCTGGAAGCGATGTTGCAACCCTCACCATCCTTGGTTACAACCCGAGGCTCTACTACACGGGAAGGTCACCCCTTGAGGCGGCAAGCATAGGGGTGAGACTGGGCAGCGAGGATGTGGCCTTCAGGTGTAACCTTGTGACCCTCTCAAGACAGGATGGAAGGCTCATAATGGATGACTTCAGTGCAGGGCACATCTCCACCGATGAAGCAAGGGTCCTGATAGGGGAGGTGGAAAGAAACCTTGGAGGGGACCCCATACACTTCTACCCCGGGGTGAGCTACAGACACCTCATGGTGTGGAAAGGGGGACCCACTTCGCTCAAGACTGTTCCCCCCCATGACATCATGGGGAAGGATATATCCCCCTACCTTCCAAGGGGTGAGGGGGCTGAGCGTCTGAGAGATCTCATGGACTCATCCATGGACCTCCTGAGGGATCACCCTGTAAACAGGGAAAGGAGGGCCAGGGGACTGAAGGAGGCAAACTCCCTCTGGTTCTGGGGTGAAGGGAAGGCCCCGAAGCTGCCCACCTTGAGAGATCGTTTCTCCCTGAAGGGTGCCGTGATCTCGGCTGTGGACCTCGTCAAGGGTATAGGGATATATGCAGGTCTTGATGTGATAGATGTCCCAGGGGTCACGGGCTACATAGACACAAACTACAAGGGGAAGGCCGAGTATGCCTTGAGATCCCTGAAGGACAGGGACTTTGTGATTGTCCATGTGGAGGCCCCTGACGAGGCCTCCCATAACGGGGATCTGGCAGCAAAGATAAGGGCCATTGAAGACTTCGATAGAGAGGTGGTTGGAAGGGTCCTGCAGGGTTTGAAAGGGGACTTCAGGTTGATGGTATTGACAGATCACTGGACCCCTTTGAGCCTCAGGACCCATGTGGGTGAACCCGTTCCCTTTGTCATATACCCACCTGTGAACAGGTCCCCTTACCCTTACTTCACAGAGCGGATGGAAGGGGCACCCCTCATCGCAGAAGGTCACACCCTTATAAACCTGTTTATAAGCGGGAAAGGCAATGGTTAGGAAGACAAAGGGCATGGTGGAGGCCGAGATCAGCAATATCATTGTAAGATTCGAAAAGGAGTACATGGGAAGAGGCCCCACAGAGGTAAAGACCTACATAGTGGAAGACATGATCATCGTAAGGCTCCGGGGAATACTGACAAGGGGGGAGATGCTGTTGCTGCAGAGCGAGGACGGGGTGGACCTTCTGAAGAAGCTGAAGGCCAACCTCCTTGAAAGCGTGAGTTCCATCCTCTACAAGGCCATAGAAGGGGTTACAGGCATGGAGGTGGTAAGCCTTCACACCGACATAAGCACAGACACAGGGGAACGTCTCATAGTCTTCACCATGAAGGACAACCTCGAAAAGGCCCTTGCCCAGAGGAATTGTGTTTGACAAAACAGGGCATTCCTATTAACATTTCTATTAAACCCACAGATCCAGGATACTCAAAGAAACGGAAAGGTCTTTGAAGATGAAAAAGAGGATATTTCTGCTCCTTTTCCTGCTCATCCTGGTAGGGGGGGCTGCAGTCTACCTCCTCTACCCTGTTAAGGAAGAGATCTCCCAGGGCCCCCTCAGGATCATAAAGAGGGTGAAGATAGAGCCACCGGGCCCGGAGATAGAGGCATCACTGAAGGAGGAGAAGAAGCCGGTCCCTGAAAAGGAGGTCAGGGAGGAGGCAAAGGCAAAGACCGCCCCTGAGGTGGAGAAACCAAGGATCGAGCCTGTTGAAAAGGGGAAGATCAAAGCCCCGGAGAGACCTGAAACCCCAAAGAAGGTGGAAGAGAAAAGGGTCTCAAAGAAGATCGGAGAGAAAAGGGTTAGAAAGGAGACCAGAAGGGCAGGGACCTGGGCGGTAAACCTTACCTCCACGGGATCTGAGAAGGAGGCAAGGG
>WGFJ01000040.1 GCA_015492305.1 Deltaproteobacteria bacterium | reverse complement strand
TTGTAGATGTAGGCCTTCATCTCGATGAGATCCACCACACCCCTGAACCCATCCTCTGCACCGATGGGCAGTTGGATCGGGATACCCCTGGCTCCAAAGGCCTTCTCCATGTCATCAACGGCCCTCAGGAAGCTTGCCCTCTCCCTGTCCATCTTATTCACAAAGGCGATCCTGGGGATCTCATACTCATCGGCAAACTGCCATATCTTCTCGGTCTGTATCTTCACACCTGATATGGCACTGAGTATCACCACAGCCCCTCCAGAGACACTGAGGGCGTTCCTTGTCTCGGTAAGGAAGTTTGCAAAACCAGGCGTATCTATGAGGTTTATGTGGTGTCTGTTCCACTCGTAGTGGTGGAGGGATGCACTTATGCTCATCTTCCTTGCTATCTCTTCGGGTTCGAAATCGAGCACCGAAGTTCCATCATCCACCCTGCCAAGCCTCTCTGTTGCACCAGCATTGAAGAGGATAGCCTCCCCAAGGGTCGTCTTGCCGGCACCGCTGTGGGCTATTATGGAAACATTCCTTATCTTTCCTATCTCTCTGCCCATTGAAAATACCTCCCCTCTCTATTATTGCATGTTCCTTTCGTATATCATCCTCAACCCCTGAAGGGTGAGGTCCGGTATCGCCTTCTCTATAAAGGCGGAAGGACCCTCAAAAAGACCTGCAAGTCCCCCTGTGGCAATAACCCTTGGTTTCCTCCCGATCTCCTTTATCATCCGCTCCACCACCCCGTCTATCAAGGAGAGGTAACCATAGAACAGGCCCGATTGCATCCCTGAAACTGTATCCCTCCCTATCACCCTCTCGGGTCTCCTCAGCTCCACCTTTGGAAGTTTGGAGGTCCTGTGGAACAGGGCATCAAGAGCAACCGTAACACCAGGGGCTATCACACCACCGGCGTACTCCCCCCTCTCTGTGACATAGTCAAAGGTTATGGCTGTGCCAAGGTCCACTATGATCAGGGCATCCCTGTAGAGTTCATAACCGGCCACGGCGTTGACTATCCTGTCTGCACCCACCTCCTTGGGGTTCTCAAGGAGGATCGTGATCCCGGCCTTTTCATGGTCAACAACAAGGGGTTCGATGTAGAAGTACCTGAGATGGAGCTCCACAAAGGCATCAAGCAGTTCAGGAACAACGCAGGAGATGACAGCCCCCTCAAGGTTGTTAACCTCAAGCCTCCAGATATGAAAGAGTTGCAGGAATATTATACCATATTCGTCGGCGGTCCTTCCCCTCTTGGTTCCGATCCTGAAGTTCTTTATCAGTCTCTCCCCTTCAAAAAGCCCTATAACGGTGTGGGTATTCCCTATGTCTATGGCAAGTAGCATGGCTGATCCTCAAGGCCTCCCTTCAGCGTAACATCCCCTGATATGATCCTCTCAACTCCATGAGAGGTCCTCAATAGCAACGCCCCATCATCATCCACACCAAGGACAATCCCCCTCAACACGGACCCGGGACCAAGGACCTCAACCTCCCTTCCATCAAGGAAGGAGTAGCCCTTCCACTCATCAAGGATGGGGGCAGAGCCCTGATCCAGGAAGAGCCTGTAGTACCTGTTGAGGTGGTGTATGAGGGAGGCGGCAAACCTTGCCCTGTCAACGACCCTCCCCGTCTCCCCCCTCAATGAGGTGGCCCTACCCTTCAGCTCCGGTGGCAACATCTCTTCCTCCATGTTCACATTCACCCCGATGCCAAGGATGACAAAATTTATCCTTTCAGGTTCAGAACTCATCTCCGTGAGAATGCCAGAGAGCTTCCTGCCCTTTACAAGTATATCGTTGGGCCACTTGACCTCCACCCTGAGACCAAGCCCTTCCACAGCCCGGACCACGGCCATGGCACCAAGGAAGACGAGTTGGGGCCCCTTCCAGGGAGGGATAGGGGGTCTCAGGATGGTGGAGAGATAGAGGTTCACCCCTCTCGGGGAAAACCACTCCCTCCCGAGGCGTCCCCTTCCCCTTGTCTGGGCATCGGCAACAACGGTAGCCCCTTCTCTGATACCTTTCAGGGCAAGATCACAGGCGATATCGTTTGTGGATGCAACCTCCTGGTAGATGAAGAGGGGGTGTCCTATGGTGGATTCAGGTGGGATGAGCAGATCCAGTCCATCAAGGGGGGTGTAGTCCTCCTTCAGCCTGTAACCGGAGGAGGGCCTGGATTCAATGAGGTCCCCGTAACGTCCCTTGAGCCTCTTTACCCGCTTCCATACAGCTGTCCTGGATATACCGACAGAGTCCGCAATCCTCTGCCCCGATACATAGCTGCCCCTGTTTTCCATGAGGAGACGGAGGATCCTCTCCTCCACAGGGTCAGCCCTCCCCTTAGCCCCTTCCCTCATCGATGATCTCCATGGATATGTCAACGGCCCTCGCAGAGTGGGTGATGGAACCGATGGATATGAGGTCCACCCCTGTCTGTGCTATCTCCCTTACACGCTCTATCGTCACACCCCCTGAAACCTCTATGAGGGCCTTTCCCCTGACCATCTCCACAGCCTTCCTTATGGTCTCAAGATCCATGTTGTCGAGAAGGACGATGTCCGGGCGGTGACGGAGGGCCTCTTCCAGTTCCTCAAGGCACTCCACCTCCACCTCCACCTTCATGCCGAAGGGCCCCCTCTCCCTCGCCCTCCTTATCGCCTCACCAACACCACCACAGGCCCTTATGTGGTTCTCCTTTATGAGGATACCATCGTAAAGGCCGAAGCGGTGGGAGTACCCCCCTCCAACCCTGACAGCGTACTTCTCCAGTCTTCTCAAGAGGGGGGTTGTCTTCCGGGTATCGACTATCTTCACAGGGAGGTCCTTCACCCTGTCGACAAAGGCCTTTGTGATGGTGGCTATTCCGGAAAGCCTCTGGAGAAGATTGAGGGAAACCCTCTCTGCAGCAAGCAATGCCCTTACATCCCCCTCAACCTCGGCTATCACCGTCCCCTTTCTGAGGGAATCACCATCTTTCACCCTCCCATGGAATCCTGCCCTCCTGTCCAGGGCCTTGAAGACCCTCTCTGCCACGGAAAGACCGGCAAGGACCAGGTCCTCCTTGGCAAGGATGTGGGCCTTTGCCATCTTTCCCTCAGGGAAAAGGGCCTCTGTTGTGACATCCCTCCCACCTGTATCCTCATCAAGGGCACAGTCCACAAACCACGCAAGCCAGCGGTCATCTATACCGCCCTTATCCACTCCATCTGCTCCTGGATCTTTGCTATCTTCCTTGAGAGGTCCTCACGCCTTCCCTTCTCCCTCTCCACCACCTCCCTGGGTGCCCTGTTCAGGAAGTCCTTGTTGGAGAGCCTCCTCTCCACAAGGGCAAGCTCCTCCAAGAGGGATGCCTTCTTCTTCTCCAGCCTCCTCCTCTCCCCTTCAAGATCGATCACCCCCTTGAGGGAGACAAAGAGGTCACCTTCCTTGAGGATGAGGGGGGCAGCAGGGAAGGGCCGCTTATCAACAGGTGTGAGGCAGGAGACCCTGGCCAGGGCCTTGAGAAGCCACTCCTCCCTCTTGAGGACCTCAAGCCACCTATCCCCTTCCTTCCCCATGTAAAGGATCTCAAGGGGCCTTGTGGGGGGGATACTTGCCTCGACCCTTACGTTCCTGACCCCCTTCACCACCTCCATGAGGAAGGACGCCTCCTCGAGGGCCTCCTCGTCTACAAGGGAGGGATCCGGTAGGGGGTACCTCTCAAGGACTATGCTCCCCTCATTGCCCATGCCGTTCCATATCTCCTCCGTCACAAAGGGCATGAAGGGATGGAGGAGCTTCAATATGGTTCCAAGGGTGTGGAGGAGACACCACTGGGTCCCCCTCTTCCGTTCCTCACCCATTTCACCTCTGAGGATGGGTTTTGATGCCTCTATGTACCAGTCGCAGAACTCGTGCCAAAGGAACTGGTAGAGGGTGGAGGCAGCATCGTTGAACCGGTACTCATCAAGGGAGGTCCTCACCTCTTCGATGACCTTCTGGAGCCTTGAGAGGATCCACCTCTCCATCAACCCCATCTCCCCTTCCTCACCCCTGTATCCATCAAGGCCCATGAAGACGAACCTGGAGGCATTCCACACCTTGTTCACAAAGTTCCTGTATCCCTCCATCCGCTCCTCTGAGAGCCTTATATCCCTTCCCTGGGCTGCGAGGGCCACCAGTGTGAATCTCAGGGCATCGGTCCCGTACCTTTCCATCATCACAAGGGGGTCGATCACATTGCCTCTTGATTTGCTCATCTTCTGGCCATGGATGTCCCTTACAAGGGCATGGATGTAGACATCCCTGAAGGGGACATCACCCATGAACTTGAGGCCCATCATGATCATCCTTGCCACCCAGAAGAAGATGATGTCAAAGCTTGTGACAAGGGTTGAGGTGGGGTAGAAGACCTCAAGTTCCTTCGTCTTCTCCGGCCATCCCATGGTTGAGAAGGGCCACAGGGCAGAGCTGAACCAGGTATCAAGGACATCAGGGTCCTGGACGAGCTCTTTTCCTCCACACCTTGGACAGGCCTCAGGAGCGGACTCGGAGGGGATCATGGAATCCCTTCCCATCTCCTCGATCCTGTAGTCCTTTACCATGGAGAGGATCTCTTCATGGGAGAACCTCTTCCTCAGGTCGGAGTAGGTGAACTCACCTTCTCCCTTTACATCCATGATTATCCTGTCACCATCACAATGCCCGCAGTACCAGACAGGTATCCTGTGCCCCCAGTAGATCTGCCTGGAGATACACCAATCCCTGATCCCCTCCATCCAGCTGAAGTAGGTATTCTCCCATCCCTTGGGGATGAACCTGATCCTTCCACTCCTCACAGCCTCTATGGCAGGTTCAGCAAGGGGGGCCATCTTCACAAACCACTGAAGGGTTATGAGGGGTTCAATGACCGTGTCACACCGGTAGCAGTGACCCACTGCGTGGGTATGTTCCTCCACCTTTGACAGGAGTCCAAGGGCCTTGAGGGCCTCCACAACCTCCTCCCTGCACCGGAAGCGATCAAGCCCTGCAAAGCGCTCCCCTGCCTCAGGGGTCATCCTGCCATCCTTGCCTATCACCGTTATCTGGGGTAGACCATGCCTCTTACCAATGACAAAGTCGTTTGGATCATGGGCAGGCGTTATCTTCAGTGCCCCTGTACCGAAGGAGGCATCCACATAGTCGTCGGTTACCACAGGTATGACCCTGCCTGTTAGGGGGAGGATGAGTTCCTTGCCATGGAACCTTCTGTACCTCTCGTCCTCAGGATGGACGGCAACTGCAGTGTCGCCGAGCATCGTCTCCGGTCTTGTGGTTGCGATGGTTATGCTGCCATTGCCATCCTTCAGGGGATAATCTATGTAGTAGAGGCGGCCTCTTACCTCCCGGTGCTCTACCTCAAGGTCAGAAAGGGCTGTCCCGCACCGGGGGCACCAGTTAACCATGTACCTCTCCCTGTAGATAAGGTCCTCCTCAAAGAGCCTGTTGAAGACGATCCTCACAGCCCTTGAAAGGCCCTCATCCATGGTGAACCTCTCCCTTGTCCAGTCACAACCGGCCCCGAGTCTCTGCAACTGGTGGATGATCCTCTTTCCGTAGAGATCCTTCCACTTCCATATCTCCTGGAGGAACTCCTCCCTCGAGAGGTCATCCCTGGAGATCCCCTTCTCCCTCAGCATCCTCTCCACCACATTCTGGGTGGCTATACCGGCGTGATCCGTCCCTGGCAGCCAGAGGACATTGAAACCGTCCATCTTCTTATACCTTACAAGCACATCCTGGAGGGTGTTGTTCAGGGCATGACCCATGTGGAGGGAACCTGTAACATTCGGTGGGGGAATGACCATGGAGAAGGGCGGCTTATCAGAACAGGGATCGGCAACAAAGAGCCTCTTCTCTATCCAGTACCTGTACCACCTCTCCTCTATGGACCCTGGATCATAGACCTTTTTTATCTCCATAGGACCCCTCTTCACTTGAAATTAAAAAAAGGGATTGCAAGAATCCCTTCTAAAGAGAGCATGGAAAAGGCAAAGACCCTCACCCTCTACTTACCCTTGAGCAAGGCCTCCCTTATCTTCCCGATCTCCTCTCTGATTATGGACTCTATCAGGTCTGGCACCACCTCCCAGGCAATCTCTTCCACCACTTCCCTGACCGTTTGATCGATACTCTCCTTCACCGCTTCAGGGGAGACTGCCTCACCGGAAGGGGCTTCAGGGGCCACCTTCTCTTCCACAGCCTCTTCAAGGGGCCTTTCCTCAACAGCCCTGACAGCTTCTTCAACACCAGGCCCTTCAAGGACGGTCTCCTGGATAGACTCTGCCTCCTTTGCCTCCTCTTCACCCTCCTTTTCCACCTCAAAGCCCTCCTCAAGCTCGAGGCCCTCAAGGGATATCTCCTCCTCTATGCCTTCCAGCTTCTCCTCTTCGGCCCTCTCTTCCTCGCCCTCCTCCTGACCTGTCAGGGCAAGCTCTTCCTCAGCCCCTTCTTCTTCAAGGCTTATGCCCTCTTCCTTGAGTGCCGTTTCTTCAAGCTCCTCCAAAGGCTCTATCTCCTCAAGGGGTTCTATCTCTTCAAGCTCTTCCTCAAGGCCCTTCTCCTCGAGCCCAAGCTCAAGTTCCTCTTCCTTCTCTGCACCTTCTGGCTCGACAGGTTCTTCAAGTATCTCCTCGGAAAGGAGGTCTTCAAACTCCTCTTCCTTCTTCTCCTCCTCTGCCAGCGCCTCCTCCTCTACCTCGATAAGGTCTTCAAGTTTCCACTCCTCCTCTGCCTCCTCCAGACCCTCCTCCTTCTCGGAAAGGAGGGATGTCCCTGCAAGCTCAAAGGTCTCCTCCTCAGGGGCCCCGGAAACACCCTTTTCCTCCTCAAGCCCTGTGAATTCCAGTCCTGCCGGGGCCGCAACCTCCTTCTCAAGGAGGGATCTCACCTTGTCTATAAGCTCCTGCGACTCAAAGGGCTTGATGATGTAGTCATCCACCCCGGCCTCCTTCCCTTTCTCCTCATCGTAGGGTTCAAAGGTGCCCGCAAGGAGGAGTACAGGGGTGCCTGAAAGGGCCGGGTCCTTCTTGATCTCTTCACAGACCCTGTATCCATCCTTATCCGGGAGGGAGACATCAATGATCATGAGGTCAGGCCTCAACTCCCTTCCCTTGCTCAAGGCCTCCTGCCCGGTACCCACAACGGTAAGATCTATGTCTTCTCCGCCCAATGTGATGGATACAACCTTCTGGATGGTGACACTGTCGTCGGCAAGTAACACCTTTTTAGGCATGATAACCCCTTTAAATGGAAGGATTTTACACTATCTATCACATATCTTTTTGATATGTCAAGGTCTTTAGCCAGGAGGGCTTTGCAGGATCCTCAATGACCAAGCAGGGCCCTGATAGCCTCCCTCACCTCATCCACATCAACACCTGTGCTGATGCAGTAACCCTGGGGCCTTTTATTCACTATCCCTATCACAGGAAGGGGGTAGGCATCCTGGATACCGGAGGTAAGGTCCCTCTCACAGGCCACCGCCACAACGGCAGCAGGTCTTCTCTCCTTCACATACCTCCTTGCCATGGTCCCTCCGCTCGAGACAAAGATCTTCACATTGAACTCCCTTGCAAGCTCGTTGAGATCCTTGATCTCGCACTTGCCGCACATAACGCAGTTTGCGATATCGAAGGTGACCTTTATCTTGCAGTGCAGGTACTGGATGCAGTGGGGCATAAGGACAAGGAGCTCATCAGGCCTGAACCTGTGCTTGTTTGCCAGAACGAGCTGGTTGTTTATCTCTATGAAGGACCTCTGCACCTCCTCCCTGGGAATGCGAAGGGCCTTGCCTATCATCACCATAAGGGGCAAAAAGAGTTTGATGAGTATTCCCCTCATCCTGTAGGAGTGGAAGAGGTCCCTGCCCCGGAGTATGGTGACCGTTATGGCAAGGGTTCCAAAGATGACAAAGGCAAGGACACCGACGAAGACCACCCCCACAACCTTGGGCAGGTAAGGGTGGATCCTATCGAGCCCCACGGTGGGGATCCACCAGGCAACGGTGAGGAAAGCAAGGAAGGCCAGGGCCGAAAGGAGCATGAGCCCTATGAATAGTCCCTTCCCCGGCCTGTAAGGTATACTGTCAGACTCCCTCTCTATCCTGATGAGACCCTTCTCTTCCAAACCTCTCTCCCTCATGGATCCTGTATCCCTGTATGAATTCAGAGGCCTTCATCTCCTTTTTGCCCTCCGGTTGAAGCCTCTGGACCCTGAAGACCCCCTTCCCTGTTGCCACATCTATACCCTCCCTGGAGACCCTGATCACCTCTCCCGGTTCACCCTCTCCATCGTTCAGAGGGACCCCTTTGAGGATCTTCAGCCTCTTCCCCTTCCAGAAGGTGTAGGCCCCTGGCCACGGATTCATGCCCCTGACAAAGTCCTTTATCTTCCATGCATCCCATGTCCAGGGGATAAGGCCATCTTCCTTCTTCAGTAAAGGGGCATAGGTGGCCTTTGCCCCATCCTGGGGGACGGGTGATAGCCTTCCTTCCTTGAGAAGGTCGATAGCCTCCACAAGGAGCTCTGCCCCAAGAAGGGAGAGTCTCCTGGAAAGGGTCTCCACATCATCATCCTCTTCGATGGGTATGGCCCTTTGCAGGAGGATGTCACCTGTATCCATGCCCTCATCCATCTGCATGATCGTCACACCCGTTTCTTCCTCCCCGTTTATAAGGGCCCAGTTTATAGGGGCAGCCCCTCTGTACTTGGGGAGGAGGGAGGCATGGACATTTATGCACCCATAGGGCGGGATCTCAAGGATGGTCTTTGGCAGGATCTTGCCATAGGAAACTACAACAATGAGGTCTGGCCTGTAACTGCCTATCTCGGCCACTGTCTTCCCGTCCCTGAGGCTGTGGGGCTGGAGAACAGGTATGCCATGAGCCACAGCCAGCTCCTTCACAGGAGGGGGGGTAAGGACCTTCCCCCGTCCCTTTGGCCGGTCCGGCTGGGTGACAACGGCAACGACTTTTTCCTTCTCGATAAGGGCCCTTAAAGAAGGCAGGGCAAACTCAGGGGTCCCCATGAAGAGGACCCTCAATCTCTCATCCCCCATAGAGTTTCTTGAGTTTCCGCCTCACTATGTCCTTTTTGATACGGCTCAGGTAATCCACTATCAACCTGCCATTGAGGTGATCTATCTCATGCTGCAGGGCAACGGCAAGAAGGCCCCCTCCTTCCACAAAGATCTCCCTTCCCTCCCTGTCAAGGCCCTTTACAACCACCTCCTCATACCTTGGCACCTTCACCTTCACCTCTGGAACGCTTAGACAACCCTCCTCAATCTCCACCTTTCCCCGTCCTTCAACCACTTCGGGGTTGATAAGGGCCATGAGGTTCTTGCCCTGCTCACCCTCTTCATCCTCAGGCACATCAAGGACTATTACCCTCAGCAACCTTCCTATCTGGGGAGCGGCAAGGCCGATGCCCTTTGAGGCATACATGGTCTCTATCATGGTGTCGATCAACTCGTTGATGGAGGGGTCTATCTCCCTCACAGGAAGGGAGGGCCTTGTAAGGAGAGGGTTTGGATACTTTATGACCTCCACTACCTTCATGGTCTCAATATACCACATAAGACAAGGCGATGCAAAGTCCTTATATCTCTATGATCAGGGGTGAGATGAGGGGCCTCCTCTCTATGGTCTTGTTGAAGAACCTCCTCAGGGCCCTCCTTATCTCCGTCTTTATCTCGAGCCACTCGGTCCTTGCCTCCTGGTTCGCCTCGTTTATGGCCTTCAGGATCACCTTCTTTGCCTCCTCCAATAGCTCCCCGCTCTCCTCTTCAAAGACAAACCCCTTTGTGACGATCTCAGGGCCATATACGATCTCCCCGGTCCTCTCGTTTATCACAACAAGGGGAACAACGATACCCTCTGTTGAGAGGTGGAGCCTGTCCTTGAGGACAAGGTCACCCACATCCCCAACACCCTTTCCATCTACAAAGACCTTCCCACAGGGTATCCTGCCAGATACCCTCGCCTCCTCACCGTCGAACTCGAGGATATCCCCATCCTCTATGATGAAGATCCTCTCCCTGGGTATCCCCACTCCTTCCGCAAGCCTTGCGTGCATCACAAGGTGCCTGTACTCTCCATGGACAGGTATGAAGAACCTGGGTCTCACAAGGTTGAGTATGATCTTCAACTCCTCCTGCCCTGCATGGCCGGAGACATGGATCTCTGACACCTTCTCGTAGAACACCTCAGCACCCCGCCTGTAGAGGTGGTTTATGAGGCTGCTTATGGCCTTCTCGTGGCCAGGGATGAACTTGGCAGAAAGGATGACCGTGTCTCCCTTCCTTATCTTCAACTGCTTGTGCTCATCCATGGCCATCCTTGCCAGGGCAGACATGGGTTCGCCCTGGCTTCCCGTTGTGAGTATGGCCACATCAAGGGGTGGCAGATCCTCCACATCCTTTATGTCTATGAGGATCCCTTCAGGGATCCTGAGGTATCCGAGTCTGCTTGCAATCTTTATGTTTGCCACCATGCTCCTTCCACTCAAGGCAACCTTCCTCCCGAACCGGTGGGCAACATCGATGGCCTGCTGTATCCTGTGGATGTTGGAGGAGAAAAGGGCAACGATCACCCTCCCTCTGGCCTGGGAGAATATCTCCTCAAAGGCCCTTCCCACCTCCCTCTCAGAGAGGGTGTAACCCTCCTTCTCCACATTGGTTGAGTCCGAAAGGAGGGCAAGCACCCCCTTCTCGCCGTATTCCGCAAACCTGCTGTAGTCCGTCAGTTCACCGTCCACCGGGGTCTGATCGAGTTTGAAGTCCCCGGTGTGGACGATGACACCCCTTGGGGTGGTCACGGCAAGGCCAACACCATCTGCTATGCTGTGACTCACCCTTATGAACTCCACCCTGAAGGCCCCTATCTCCACCACATCCCTCGGTCTCACCACCCTCATATCCCCTTCGATGCCGTGTTCCTTCAGCTTTTCCCCTATGAGACCGAGGGTGAGGGGAGTGCCGTATATGGGGGCTGGAAGGTCCTTCAGGATGAATGGCAGTGCCCCGGTGTGATCCTCATGGCCATGGGTGATCACATAGGCCCTTATCCTGTCCTTCCTCTCCTTGAGGTAGGTCACATCGGGTATCACATAGTCAACACCAAGCATGTGGTCCTCGGGGAACATGAGGCCACAGTCCACCACCATTATATCCTCCCCGAACTCAAAGATCATTGTGTTGAGACCTATCTCCCCGAGTCCTCCAAGGGGAATGAGCTTCAGACTATCTCCCATCCTGCCTCCTCGTCGATTTTTTAAGAAATGATAGCACAATTCCCTGAAAGAGGCCATGGTTGGACCCTGATCCTGGCAGCTTGAAGGAGGGGATACCTTTTGATATAGTTTGGAAAAGAGATACAGGAGGTCTGCCATGGCAGAGGTCATAAAGAACCTTGTAGATGGGGAGTGGAGGGAGTCCTCCACAGGCAGGACCCTTGAAAGCCTCAATCCTGCAGATACAACCGACACGGTTGCCATCTTCCCTAAATCGGGAAGGGAGGATGTGGACAGGGCTGTTGAGGCTGCAAGGAGGGCCTATGAGAGGTGGCGGCTTGTCCCTGCCCCAAGGCGGGGAGAGATCCTCTTCCGGGCGGCAGAGACCCTTGTAAGGAGGAAGGAAGAGCTTGGAAGGCTTGTAACAAGGGAGATGGGGAAGGTGCTGCCAGAGGGGCTTGGAGATGTCCAGGAGGCCATAGATATGACCTACTACATGGCCGGGGAGGGAAGGAGGCTTTCAGGTGAGACCGTGCCTTCGGAACTGCCAAACAAGGACTGCAAGTCCATCCGTGTGCCCATAGGCGTCTTTGCCCTTATAACACCCTGGAACTTCCCCATAGCCATACCTGCATGGAAGATCATGCCTGCCCTCATATGCGGAAATACGGTGGTCTTCAAGCCGAGTCGCTACACCCCTCTCTGTGCCACAAGGCTTGTGGAGATCCTTGTGGAAGCTGGTGTGCCAGAGGGGGTTGTAAACCTCGTCCACGGGACCGGGGAGGAGGTGGGGGAGTATCTCGCCACCCATCCGGGTGTTGACGGTGTATCCTTTACAGGGTCCACCGCTGTAGGGGAAAGGCTTGCGAAGATGTGCGACCCTGAAAAGGAGATATCCTGTGAGATGGGCGGGAAGAATGCCATCATCGTGATGGATGATGCAAGGCTTGACCTTGCAGTGGAGGGGGCCATATGGGGAGGTTTCGGCACCACAGGCCAGAGGTGTACAGCAGCAAGCAGGGTTGTGGTCCATGAGAGGGTCTACGATAGGTTCCTTGAGCTCTTTGTTGAGGCCGCAAGGAGGCTGAGGCTTGGCAACGGCCTCAAGAGGGAAACAGATGTAGGACCCCTGATAAACGAGGACCAGATGGAGAAGGTCCTGAGATACATAAAGATCGGGCAGGAAGAGGGGGCAAGGCTGCTTACAGGGGGAAGGGCTTACAGGGAAGGGGAATGCTCCAAGGGTTACTTCGTAGAGCCCACCGTATTTGCCGATGTGGAACCGGAGATGAGGATAGCCCAGGAGGAGATCTTCGGACCCGTAGTCTCTGTGATAAAGGCAAGGGACCTCGATGATGCCATAAGGATAGTGAACGGGGTTGAGTATGGCCTCTCTTCCGCCATCTACACCCAGGATGTGAACAAGTCGGCCATTGCCGAGAGGGAACTCGACACGGGCCTTGTCTATATCAATGCCTCCACCATCGGGGCAGAGATACAACTCCCCTTCGGGGGAACAAAAAGGAGCGGCCTCGGACACAGGGAGGCAGGGGGAAGGGGTGGAGCCATAGAGATGTTTTCAAAGTGGAAGGTGATCTACAGGGACTACAGTGGAAGGCTTCAGAAAGCCCAGATAGACAGGTAACTATCCTTTCAGCCTCTTGAGGACCTTTTCCTTGTAAAGGGGATCGTCCAGGTGGAGGGGGGTCTTCCTCATGGCATTGAATCTGAGTATCTTGAGCTGGAGTTCCTTCCTTCTCCTCCTCTTTTCCTCTCCGTCCTGCAGGCCCTCTATCAACCTTTCAAGGGTTACTATCTCCTTTTTCAACTCAAGCTCAGGTGGGAGATAGCCGGAGTTCTTGAGGATCCTGTAGGCCATCCTCAGATCCTCGGGCACCCTTGAATCGTCATCAAGCCTCAGGGGCTTTCCAGCACCGGGGAGGTTATCGAAGAGACCCTTCTCCATGGCCTCCCGTATCCTCTCCTCGGCTATCCTCCTCAGTATGTTCATCAGCCTTCAATGACCTTTACAAAGACCTTCCTTGGCCTTGGACCATCGAACTCGGCAAGGAATATACCCTGCCATGTGCCAAGGAGGGGTCTTCCATTCTGGATGATGATGGACTGGGATGGACCCACGATGGATGCCTTTATATGGCTATCCGAGTTGCCCTCTGTATGCCTGTAGTCAGGGTCCCTCTCATCCACGACCTTTGACAGCTTCATGGAGATGTCCTGCTCAACGGATGGATCGGCATTCTCGTTGATCACGATCCCTGCCGTTGTGTGGGGGGCGTAGATGACGGCAATCCCGTTCTTGACGCCACTCTCCTCTATTGCCCCTGTAACCATGTCGGTTATCTCAAGGAGCTGGCACCTCTTTGTTGTCCTCACCTCAAGAACGACCATGGTCTATATTCTACAGAAAGAGGGAAGGATTTACAAGCCTTAAGATCAAGGGCCTTCTTGATATCCCTGATTCAGTTCTGTTATAGTTTGAGCAGGAGGTGGAGATGGAAGGGTTTTTGAAGAAGGCAAAGGATCTCCTCACACCCGCCCTTGTGGTCCACACACCCATTGTAGCGGAAAGGGCCGAAGGCCTCTACGTGGAGGGCACCGATGGAAGGAGGTACATAGACTTCTCCTCAGGCCTTGCCGTTACCAACACGGGGCACAACCACCCAAGGGTGGTAAGGGCGATAAGGGAGCAGGCAGAGGCCCTCATCCACTCGGGTTGCATATTCCACTACAGACCCCTCCTCGACCTGTGTGAGAGGCTCAAGGAGATCACGCCACCCGGGATAGAGATGTTCTTCTTCAGCAATGCAGGGGCCGAGGTCGTTGAGGGGGCCATAAAGCTTGCAAGGTATGCCACAAAGAGGCAGGGGATAATCGCCTTTACAGGTGCATTCCATGGCAGGACCATGGGGGCTGCAAGCCTCACCACATCGAGCATAAGGTACCGGAGGCGTTATCCACCGTTCCTTCCATCCGTATACCACTCCCCCTATCCCTACTGCTACAGGTGCTACTTCGGCCAGGCCCCTGATACCTGCGGGATGGAGTGTTACCTCCACATCGAAAGGATGCTTAAGCACATCATCCCCCCTGAGGAGGTGGCTGCCATCATCATGGAACCCATCCTCGGGGAGGGTGGATATGTGGTCCCCCCAAAGGGCTTCCTCAAGAACCTCAGGGACCTTTGCAGCAGATGGGGGATACTCCTTGTCCTTGACGAGGTCCAGTCAGGCATGGGGAGAACAGGGAAGTGGTTTGCCTGCGAACACTTCGATATAGTCCCTGACATCATGACCATTGCCAAGGGTATAGCCTCCGGGATGCCCCTTAGCGCCCTTGCCGGGAGAAGGGAGATCATGGAGAGGTGGGACCCCGGAGCCCATGGAACCACCTTTGGGGGAAACCCCATCTCCTGTGCCGCTGCAATAGCCACCATAGATGTGATCAGAGAGGAGGGGCTCCTTGAAAGGGCAGAAAGGGTTGGCTCCTTTGCCCTTGAGAGGCTTGAAGGGATGAAAAGGACCCACCCATCCATAGGGGATGTGAGGGGAAGGGGTCTCATGATCGGGATAGAGTTCGTAAAGGGGAAGAAAGAACCCGACCCTGAGAGGCTCAAAAGGATCATCAACCGTTGCCTTGAGAGGGGGCTCATACTTATAGAGTGCGGTGTGAACAAGAACATCATAAGACTTGCCCCTCCCCTCATCGTTGGGGAGGAGGAGATGGCAAGGGCCCTGTCCATACTGGAAGAGGCCATCAAAGAGGGATGAAGAAAAGGGTCATCATCATGGGGGCAGGTGGAAGGGACTTCCACAACTTCAACATGGTCTACAGGGATAACCCCCTCTATGAGGTGGTTGCCTTCACAGCCACCCAGATCCCCTTCATCGAGGGAAGGCTCTATCCACCGGAACTGGCAGGCAGCCTCTACCCCAGGGGGATACCCATATACCCTGAAGGGGACCTTGAAAGGCTCATAAAGGACCTCAGGGTTGATGAAGTGGTATTCTCCTACAGCGATGTATCCCACGAGTATGTCATGCACAGGGCCTCCCTGTGCCTTTCCCTTGGAAGTGGCTTCACCCTCCTTGGCCCTGATGAAACGATGCTTGAGTCAAGAAGGCCTGTTATCTCGGTCTGCGCCGTGAGGACAGGATGCGGAAAGAGCGGGGTGACAAGGTATATCGCGGGAATCCTCCTTGAGAAGGGGATAAGACCGGTGGTCATAAGGCATCCCATGGCCTACAGGGACCTCATTGAGAGCAGGTGCGAGAGGTTTGAAAGGAAAGAGGACCTCTCCAGGTGCACCATAGAGGAGAGGGAGGAGTTTGAAGCCCTTATAGATGCAGGGATCACCGTCTACTGCGGGGTGGATTACAGGGAGATCCTTGAGAAGGCAGAACAGGAGGCCTCCATCCTCATCTGGGACGGGGGCAACAACGACTTTCCCTTCATAAGGCCTGACCTCCACATAGTGGTTTTCGATCCCCACAGGGCAGGCCATGAACTCCTCTACCACCCCGGGGAAACGAATGCAAGGATGGCCCACATTGCGGTTGTCAACAAGGTGGATACGGCAACAAAGGGGAATGTGGAGAGGGTGGTGAGGGACATAAAGGAGGTAAACCCCGGGGCAACCATCGTGTACACGGCATCAAAGATCACCGTTGAGGGAGAAGAAAGGATAAGGGGAAGGAAGGTCCTTGTCGTTGAAGACGGTCCCACCCTCACCCATGGCGGGATGCCATACGGCGCAGGGACCATAGCGGCAAGGAGGTTGGGGGCAGATATCGTTGATCCAGGGCCCTATGCCAGAGGCTCCCTCAGGAAGACCTTCAAGGCCTACCCCCATCTAAAGGGCATACTGCCTGCAATGGGTTATTCGAAGAAGCAGATAGAGGAACTGAAGGAGACCATAGAGGCCACTCCCTGCGACATCGTCCTCGTTGCAACCCCTGTGGACCTGAAGGGGATACTTGGCATAGGCAAGGAGGTCTACCGGGTAAGGTACGAGATCGAGGAGATCGACGGTGGCCTGAAAGGCCTGATCGAGGGCTTCCTGGAAGGGAGAAGGTGAAGCCCCTCATACTTTCCATAGGTGGAAACACGATCATAAGGCGGGGTGAAAGGGGAACCATAGAGGAGCAGTTTGCCAACACAAGGGCCTGTGCATCGTATGTTTCGCGGCTCATAGCCGAGGGGTACAGGGTCATCATAACCCACGGGAACGGTCCCATAGTGGGAAACATCGTCATAAGAAACGAGGCGGCAAGGAACACGATCCCTCCAATGCCCCTTTACATATGCGATGCCGACTCTGAAGGGGGGATAGGGTTCATGATCCAGCAGACCCTCTACAACGAACTGGTAAAGACAAAGAGGGTAAAGGATGTGGTCACCATCATCACCCAGGTGGTGGTCTCCCCTGAGGACCCTGCCTTTGAGAACCCCACAAAGCCAATAGGCCCCTATTACACGGAGAAGGAGGCAGGGGAACTGGAAAGGCTAAAGGGATGGAAGATGGTGGAGGACAGTGGAAGGGGTTTCAGGAGGGTTGTGCCTTCACCAAGGCCTGTGAGGGTGGTGGAGAGCAGGGTCATAAGGCACCTTGCAATGGAAGGGATCGTTGTCATAGGGGCAGGTGGAGGGGGCATCCCGGTCATCGAGAACAGAGATGGCACCCTCAAGGGGGTGGATGCGGTAATAGATAAGGACCTTGCCACCGCTGTCCTTGCAAGGGAGGTGGGGGCAGAGACCATTGTAAACCTCACCCAGGTGGACAGGGTCTATATAAACTTCAGGAAGAAGGGTGAGAAGGGGCTTGGAGACGTGGGTCTTGAAGAGATAAAGAGGTACTACAGGGAAGGCCACTTCCCCCCTGGAAGTATGGGACCAAAGATAGAGGCAGCCATCGAGTTTCTGGAGGGAGGGGGGAAGGAGGTGGTCATAACCATGCCTGAACTGATCGAAGAGGCCATGGAAGGCAGGGCAGGAACGAGGATAAGGAGGGAGCAGTGAAGGGCCTTGTCATGGTGTTAACCGCCCTCTTCCTCCTCATCCCATCCCCATCCCTTTCCGGTGCCTTTGTACTCAAGGGGGTCCCCTTCTATCCCCAGCTCGACTACTACTGCGGACCTGCCTCACTTGCATCGGTCATAAACTACTGGGGCGGCAAGGTGACCCAGGAGGAGATAGGGGAAAGGATCTTCAGGAAGGACCTGAAGGGCTCGTTGAGCATCGACCTT
>WGFJ01000039.1 GCA_015492305.1 Deltaproteobacteria bacterium | reverse complement strand
TCGTTCCTCATCCTCCTTTCCCTTCCCCTTGTGCCTGATCTTTCCAGAGAGGTCCTTCTCATCTCCCTCGGTACCCTTCTTTCCGTGCTGGTGGGAAGTCTCTTTCTGTGGAATGTAAGGGTCCAGAAAGGCGTAAACCTTCTCCTTGAGAGGATGGGACTCAGGGCCCTGAGCGACCTCTACAGATCCTTCTCCACAGCCTTGAACCTCTACAGGGGAAAGCAGGGTGTGATCCTTACAACCCTCTTCATCTCCCTCCTTGTCCAGGTCATAGGGGTCTCCATCTTCATATCCCTCTCCAGGGGGCTTGCCATACATGTGGTCCCTGCCTATTTCTTCCTCTTCGTTCCCCTTGCCATCCTCGGTTCCATGCTGCCCATCTCCCTTGCAGGGGTAGGGGTGAGGGAGGGGATCTTCGTCTACCTCTTCTCTACACTCGGCGTGGCCCCTTACAAGGCCATGAGCCTTTCCCTTGCCTGGTTCTCTGTTGTCCTTTCCCTGAGTCTTATTGGCGGGATAGAGTACATAAGGAAGGGATACGGAAACAGAAAGGCCCATACTTAGAAAGTATGGGCCTTGAGGACGAAGGCAGTGCCTTTCAGTTTAGGCAGCCTTCTTTTTCTCCCCTTCGACCTCTATATGGATCTTCCTGGGGAGTCTTGCGCTCTCACAAGGCATGGAGATCTCAAGGATCCCATCCTTGTAAGCAGCGTGGATCTTATCCGTCTCCACACCCTCCGGGAGGGTAACGGTCCTTTCAAAGGAACCGTAATAGAGCTCCCTCATGAGATACTCCTCTTCCTTCACCTCTTCATGGGCCTTTCTGCTCCCTTTGATGATCAGCTGGTTGCCCACGACAGAGAGATCGATGTCCTTTGGATCTATACCAGGGAGCTCCACCCTTACCCAGAACTTACCATCCTTCACAAAGCAATCCACTGCTGGATAATAACCCTCCCTGAAGAAGGGTGTGAGCCTCGTCATCTCTTCAAAGGTCCTCCTGAAAAGATCATCTATCTCTTTGTGGAGAGAAGAGAGGCTTAATGGTGTCCATCTCCTGAGCTCTACCATACCTCATCACCTCCTTCTCTGCCTTCGTCCCCTCTACTTAAAATATATTACCCCCTTTCCCTCCTGTCAAGTTGGGGAGGCAATAAAGGTTTGAAGCCTTTCCAATTAAAAGGTATAATATCCGAATCGGCAATGAAGAAGATACTTGTATCCAATGACGATGGTATCCATGCCGAAGGTCTGAAGGTCCTCGCAAAGGCCCTTGAGTCTGTGGGAGAGGTCTATGTGGTGGCCCCTGACAGGGAAAGGAGTGCAGCAAGCCACTCCCTTACCCTCCATCGCCCTTTGAGGGTAACGAGGATATCCGAAAGGGCCTATGCAGTGGATGGTACCCCAACGGACTGTATAAACCTTGCCGTAAACGGCATACTCCACTTCACCCCTGATCTTGTGGTATCAGGCATAAACAGGGGAGGGAACCTTGGTGACGACATTACCTATTCCGGCACCGTGTCGGCAGCCATGGAAGGCACACTCCTTGGCATCCCTTCCTTTGCGGTGTCGCTGGTGGTGGATTACGAAGAGGAGTGCGACTTCACCGAGGCAGCAGGATTCGCTGTGAGACTTGCATCCTATGTCCTTGAAAGGGGTCTTCCCAGGGATACCCTCCTCAATGTGAATGTTCCCAACCGAGGGGACATAAAAGGCTACAGGATCACGAAGCAGGGAAAGAGGATCTACGGGGAGGCCGTTGTGGAGAAGGTGGATCCCAGGGGGAAGAAGTACTACTGGATAGGGGCCAACTCCACAAGATGGCATGATGATGAGGATACGGATTTCAAGGCCATAGACGAGGGTTTTATCTCCGTTACACCCATCCATCTCGATCTTACCAACTATGCTTCATTAGAGGAATTGAAGAGGAGCCTCATCCTGTAGGGGATCAAGTGGCAAGGAAGGGAGAGGACAGGTTCTATATCTCCAGGAGGAGGATGGTTGAAGAACAGATCATCGCAAGGGGTATAAGGGACAGGCGGGTGATAGAGGCCATGCTCACCATCCCCCGCCACCTCTTTGTTGATGAGGCCCTTCAGGAACAGGCCTATGGCGATTATCCCCTCCCCATAGGGGAGGGCCAGACCATCTCGCAGCCCTACATGGTGGCCCTCATGACAGAGGCCCTTGAACTCAAGGGGGATGAGAAGGTCCTTGAGATAGGGACAGGTTCGGGTTATCAGACCGCCATACTTGCCCACCTCGCCGAGAGGGTCTTCTCCATAGAGCGCATCTCCTCCCTTGCATCCAGGGCAAGGAGGGTCCTTGATGAACTTGGCATATTCAATGTGGTAATAAGGGTAGGGGATGGCACCATGGGATGGCCTGAGGAGGCACCATTCGATGGGATCGTGGTAAGTGCCGCCTCTCCGGACCTGCCTGAACCACTCATCGATCAGCTTGCTCCAGGGGGAAGGCTTGTGATACCCGTCGGTTCCCCCTTCTCCCAGGAACTCCTGAAGGTGACAAAGAAGGAGGACGGCTCCCTCATAAAACAGGGTCTTGGTGGTTGCAGGTTTGTAAAACTCATAGGTGAGTACGCTTGGAAGGAGTGAACAATCCGCTGAAGGGTCTCTACAACTGGGTCTTGAGCTGGTCAAGGACGCCTTATGGTTCGCTTGCCCTCTTCGGTGTAGCCTTCTTCGAGTCTTCTGTATTTCCCATCCCTCCAGATGTGCTCCTCTTTGCCCTTGCCCTTTCCATCCCTGCAAGGTCCTTCTACTATGCCTTTCTCTGTTCCCTTGGTTCTGTCCTTGGTGGTGTCTTTGGTTACCTCATAGGACGCTTCCTTTTCGAGACCATCGGGATTGCCATCCTCAACTTCTATCATGCCATGGACAAGTACCTCTATCTTCAGGACCTCTTCAGGTCTTATGACATGTGGATAATATGGATGGCAGGATTTACCCCCCTTCCATACAAGGTATTTACCATCTCTGCCGGTGCCTTCAGGATAGACTTTCTGACCTTCCTTGGGGCCTCTCTTCTCAGCCGTTCGGCAAGGTTCTTCCTATTAGGTGCCATCATCTACCTCTATGGGGAGAGGATGAAGGGCTTCATAGATAGGTATTTCAACCTCCTTACCATTGTGGTCACTGCACTCCTTCTGGGTGGTTTCCTTGTCCTGAGGTTTGTGGGATGATGATCATAGGTGTGATCGGAACAGGCGAGTCACATCCAGTCACCGACAGGGTAGCAGAGGAGGTGGGCAGGGAGATAGGAAGGCTCCCCGGGGCGGTCCTTGTGAATGGGGGTCTTGGTGGGGTCATGGAGGCCTCTGCCAGGGGTGCAAAGAGGGCGGGAGGTATTACCGTTGGGATACTGCCTGGATATCGCCCTGAGGATGCCAACCCCTACATCGATATTCCCCTTCCAACCGGTATGGGTGAGATGAGGAACTTCCTCATAGTAAGGGCCTCTCAGGTCCTTATCGCTGTTGGAGGAGGTTTTGGCACCCTTTCAGAGATAGCCATTGCCCTCAAGATGGGGAAAAAGGTCATCGGTATAGATACCTGGAAGGTGAGCGACGAGATCGATACCGCAAGGGATGGAAAGGAGGCCGTGGAGAAGGCCGTCAGATACATAGAAAGGAAGGGGTTCTAAGTCTGCCTTCCACAGATGAAGAGGGTAATCCGGTGCATTGCCTTTCTCATCCTCGTCCATGGGTGTGCCACCCAGGGTGTATACCACACCGTTGAAGAGGGTCAGACCCTGTGGAGGATTGCCAAGACCTACAATGTGGATGTGAGGACCCTTGCAAGGGTGAATGGCATAAGGGACCCCTCCCATATAGAGGCTGGCCAGAGGCTCTTCATACCCGGTGCCAGGAGGGTGAAGAAGGTAAGGTCCTATATCCCAAGGGAAAGGGCGGTCAAGAAGGGGAGGTTCATATGGCCTGTCAGGGGTAAGGTCATCGTTGGTTTCGGCGATTCCGAGGGCCACAGATCAAAGGGGATAGAGATAGCCGCAAAGGCCGGGACCCCTGTGCTTGCATCAGATGATGGGGAGGTGGTCTACAGCGGTGACGGGATAAGGGGCCTTGGCAATGTGATAGTGATAAGGCACAGAGGCGGCTTTTATACCACCTATGCCAATAACCAGAGGAACCTGGTAAAGGCGGGACAGAGGGTGAAACAGGGCGAGAGGATAGCCACTGTAGGATATTCCCGTCTATCCAACACCTATGCCCTCTATTTCGAGATAAGGGTGGGAAAGAAGGCCAGGAATCCTCTTTTGTTCTTGCCATAATTCGATAAATATTTAATAATTAAGCCACCATCCTCAAAAGATCTGGGATAAAAGTTGGGAAGAAAAGGTCTCTTTGAAGAAGGGGTTGAGGAGTTCGACTCCCAGTCCCTGGAGGAATCCATCAGGATATACTTTAAAGATGTGCGGCGCCATAGTCTCCTTTCAAGGGAAGAGGAGAGGGCCCTTGCAGAGAGGATAAGAAAGGGGGATAAGGAGGCCAAGAAGCGACTGATAGAGGCAAACCTGAGACTCGTCATCAATATAGCCAAACAGTACATGAACAAGGGCCTTCCCCTGGAGGACCTCATAGAGGAGGGCAACATCGGCCTCATGAAGGCGGTTGAAAGGTTTAAGGTGAGCAAGGGATGCAAGTTCTCAACCTATGCCACTTACTGGATAAGACAGGCGATGGAGAGGGCAATAGCCAACCAGTCAAACATAGTGAGGCTGCCTGTTCATGTGACAAACGACATAATAAGGATGCTGAAGATCCAGAGGGAACTCATGAAGAGCCTTGGACGGGAACCCTCCATAAGGGAGATCGCTGAGGCCATGCATGTTACAGGGAGATACATAAGGAAGCTCATGACCATGACCTCAAAGAACCTTTCCCTTGAGACACCACTGCCCGAGGATAGGGAACACTCCCTTATGGATGTGATCGAGGATGACAAGATGCCAAGCCCTATAGAGATCGTTGAGGATCTGGATATAAAGGAGAAGATAGAAGAGTGGCTTAACCTGCTGAGTGATATAGAAAGGCGTGTCATCATCCTGAGATACGGGCTCCATGATCAGTCCCCCAAAACCCTTGAGGCCATTGGGAAGATATTTGGTCTTACCAGGGAGAGGATAAGGCAGATAGAGATAAGGGCCATAGAGAGGTTGAGAAAGATACTGGATAAGAGAAAGATAGATAGTGGTTTGCTTTCGTAAGATCTCTATATGAGGAGGGTGGTATGGAAGATCTGAAGAAGGCCATCCGGGACATACCCGACTTCCCAAAGAAGGGTATCGTCTTCAAAGACATCACAACCCTTTTGAGGGACCCTGCATCCTTCCAGAGGACCGTTGACCTCCTTGGCCACAGGTATGTGGGAAAGAAGATAGATGTGGTGGTGGGGATAGAGGCAAGGGGGTTCATAGTGGGGGCTGCCCTGGCCTATAAGCTCGGTGCAGGGGTGATACTTGTCAGGAAACCCGGCAAACTCCCCTACAAGACACACAAGGCCACATACGAACTGGAGTACGGCACAGACACCCTTGAGATCCACCAGGATGCCATAGAGCCGGGCCAGAAGGTCCTGATAGCGGATGATGTCCTCGCAACAGGAGGGACCGTTTCTGCTGTGATAGGGTTGATCGAGAAGATGAAGGGCGAGATAGTGGAGTGTGCCTTCCTTGCAGAACTTGAATTCCTCAAGGGAAGGGAGAAACTGAAACCTTATCCTGTGTTCTCGCTTCTCCAGTTCTGATCCCTTCCAAATAAGGCCTTGACAGTTTTAGCAGGGATGATACAATTTGTCATTGAGTAGGCACGTAGCTCAGGGGGAGAGCGCTACCTTGACACGGTAGAGGTCGGCGGTTCGAAACCGCCCGTGCCTACCAGTTTTTTATGTTATGGTAAAGCTGGATAAGCCTATGCCCTTTTAAAGACCTCCTTTTCAGAGGGTTTCAGGGGTATCCTAAGGATACCTTTTTTGGTATATACTAATGGAGAAGGTCCTGAAGAGGATAGAGGTAACGGTGGGAGGAAAGACCCTGACCTGTGAGGAGGGGCTTTCGTTGGGGGAACTTTTTGCCACTGCCGGGATAAAGGAGGCGGTGGCTGCAAGGGTGGATGGCAGGCTTGTGGATCTCCAGGAGCCTTTGAAGGAGGGGTGCAGGGTGGAACCGGTCTTCCTCGACTCACCGGAGGGCCTTGAGATCTACAGGCACAGCACGGCCCATGTGATGGCCCAGGCTGTCAAGGATCTCTACAGGGATGTGAGGCTGGGTATAGGGCCTGCCATAGAGGAAGGCTTCTATTACGACTTCGATACACCCCACAGGTTCACCCCTGAAGACCTGCCTGAGATCGAGAAGAGGATGAAGGAGATCATAGAGGAGGATAGGCCCTTCAAGAGGGTGGTGATGAAAAGGGAGGAGGCCGTAAGGCTCTTTCAGGGGCTTGGAGAGGTCTACAAGGTGGAACTCCTGGAGGAAATGGATGAAGAGGAGGTATCCATATACAGGCAGGATGGTTTCGTGGATCTGTGCAGGGGACCCCACCTTCCGTCCACAGGATGGATAAGGGCCTTCAAGCTCCTCAAGATAGCAGGGGCTTACTGGAAGGGGGATGAAAGGAACAGGATGCTCCAGAGGATATACGGTACATCCTTCCCCGATGAAGGGGCCCTTGAGGCCTACCTTGAGCATCTTGAAGAGGCAAGGAAGAGGGACCACAGGAGGCTCGGGAGGGAACTGGATCTCTTCTCCATAGAGGAGGGTATCGGGCCTGGCCTGGTATTGTGGCATCCCAAGGGTGCCCTTGTGAGGAGCATCATAGAGGATTTCTGGAGGAGGGAACACAGCAGACATGGCTACCAGCTTGTCTATACCCCCCATGTTGCCCTCTCGGATCTGTGGAAGAGGAGTGGCCACTGGGATTTTTACAGGGAGAACCTCTTTCCTCCCATGGATATAGAGGGAAGGGAGTACATTGTGAAGCCCATGAACTGTCCCTTCCATATCCATATATACAAGAGCAGGCTGAGGAGTTACAGGGACCTGCCCATAAGGTATGCGGAGCTTGGGACCGTTTACAGATACGAGAGATCCGGGGTCCTTCACGGGCTCCTGAGGGTAAGGGGTTTCACCCAGGACGATGCCCACATATTCTGTAGACCCGACCAGATAGAGGAAGAGATAAAAGGGGTACTTGAGTTTGTTGTCTATATCTTGAGGGCCTTTGGCTTTGATGAGTTTGATATATACCTGAGCACAAGACCAGAGAAGTTTGTTGGGACACTGGATAACTGGGAAAGAGCAACAAACGCCCTTGCCTCTGCCCTGAAGGCCATGGGACTTCCCTACCAGATCGATCCAGGGGAAGGCGTGTTTTACGGGCCCAAGATAGACATCAAGATAAAGGACAGCCTCGGCAGGTCATGGCAATGCTCCACCATCCAGGTGGACTTCAACCTTCCCGAGAGGTTCGGGGTTGAGTTTGTGGACAGGGACAATACCCATAAACAGGCCATTATGATACACAGGGCCCTTCTTGGCTCCATGGAGAGGTTTATGGGGTGTCTTATAGAGCACTATGAAGGCATATTTCCACTCTGGCTTGCCCCGGTCCAGGTGAGGGTCCTCACCATCACCGACAGGGTGGTGGACTATGGAAAGGAGGTCTTGCAGGACCTTCTGAAAAACGATATAAGGGCAGAGCTTGACGATAGAAATGAAAAGCTCGGGTTGAAGATAAGGGAGGCCGAGATTGCCAAGGTCCCTTATGTTGTGGTCCTCGGGGACAGGGAGAAGGAGGGCAGGACCCTCTCTGTAAGGTCCAAGAGGAGGGGAAACCTCGGATCCATGGATCTGAGGGCCCTGGTGGACCTCCTTAAAGGTGAGATAGAGGGAAAGGTTTCAGGTTTGAGATCTGAAGAGGAGGTGAAAAAATAAAGGATACACTTCGTGTTAACAGGGAGATAAGGGCAAGGGAGGTAAGGGTTATAGATACCAATGGTAAGCAGCTTGGCATCATGTCCCTTGAAGAGGCCTTAAGGAAGGCCGAAGAATACGGTCTTGACCTTGTAGAGGTTGCGCCCCATGCCAAGCCTCCTGTGTGTAAGATTATGGATTATGGCAAGTACAAGTACATGTTGAGCAAGAAGGCGCAGGAGGCCAGGAAGAAACAGACCCTCATACAGGTCAAAGAGATAAAGTTGAGGCCAAAGACCGATGTCCATGACCTGCAGGTGAAGGAAAGGCATATAAAGAGGTTCCTTGAGGATGGTGCCAAGGTAAAAGTGACCATAAGGTTCAGGGGGAGGGAGATAACCCATCCTGAGATAGCAGAGGGGATCCTGTACAAGATGTACGAAGGGCTCAAGGATCTTGCCGTCATGGAACAGTCCCCAAGGTTCGAGGGGAGGACCATGACGATGTTACTCTCACCAAAGAAGTGATTCACGGGAGGTATAGATGCCGAAGTTAAAGACCCACAGAGGTGCTGCAAAGAGATTCAAAAAGACAGGTACGGGCAAGATACTCAGGAGGAAGGC
>WGFJ01000038.1 GCA_015492305.1 Deltaproteobacteria bacterium | reverse complement strand
GGGTGGGGTATTCCTTGACGGGAAGGACCCTTATGGCAAGGATACCTGCAAGGATGATAACTATGGCTATGACCGTGGCAAACCTCGGTCTCTCGATAAAGAACCGGGAGGGAACCATCTTACCCCTCATTCACCACGGCGGTGACCCTTACAGGTGCATTCGGTCTCACCTTCATGAGGTTGCTCACAATCACCATCTCGCCTTCCTTCAATCCCTCGACTATGAAGTTTTTCCCTCTCTCCTCTCCCACCTTTACAGACCTCGGAACAGCCCTTCCCCCTTCAACTACAAAGACCCTTGTCCCAAGGGGGGTCTGGATCACCGCCCTCTGGGGTATCTCCCCAGCCCCCTTCTTTACAAGGCCCCTGATCCTTATCCTGACGAATTCGCCAGGAAGGAGCCTCCCGTCTGGATTGGGGAAAACGGCCCTTGCCCTCACCGAGGATGTGGACTCGTCAACCCTTGCATCGATAAACTCCACCCGGCCCTTCTTCCCATACACCCAGCCCTCCCCCATGATCTCTGCCTCCAGCACTTCTGACATCTTCTGGGTCAGGCCGTATCTCAATAGATCCGTATCAGGGAGGGAGAACTCAGCGTATATGGGGTCTGTGGTGGTGATTCTCACAAGAGGGGTCCCTGGATTTACCATGTCCCCCACATCGACAAGTCTCATCCCTGTTCTGCCTGAGATGGTGGCCTTCACATCCGTGTAGCCAAGATCTATCTGTGCCTTCTTCAGCCTTGCCCTTGCAGCCTCCACCGAGGCCTTTGCAATCTCATAAGAATACAGGGCCTGATCCCTGTCCCTCTTGCTTATAACCCCTTCCTTGAAGGCCCTGCTCACCCTCTTCCAGTCCCTCTCTGCCTTCTTCAGCCTGGCAAGGGCTTCGTTGAGGGCTGCCCTTGCACCTTCTACCTGTATCCTGTAGATGTCGGGTTCTATCCTGAAAAGGAGGGCCCCTTTTCTAACAGGCTCTCCCTCCTTGAAGAACATCCCTTCAACGATACCGGACACCCTTGCAACGATGGTTACCTCTCCCGTACCTTTAAGCCTCGCAGGGTAGGTGAGTTCAAGGGGTATGTCCCTTGGTGCCGGGACCCTGTATACATCTACCGGTATGGGACCAGCAGGTCTTGCTTGAGCCCTTTCCCCGCCTTCCTGGGATCTCGAGCAGGAAAGGGCCGTCAGGAGAAGGCCTATCAAGGCCAGTCTGAAGATCCTCATCTCTACCTCCCTTTCGTTCCTTCCACGAATATCCGTACAAACCCGTCAACGGTGTCTTCCATCTCCCTTTCCTTAAGGTCCCTTCCCTTCACTATCTCCTCTGCCTTGAAATAGGAAAAGACCATACCCAGGAAGGCCCTTGCCCCAAGGGAAGGATCGAAGTCCCTCAAAAGACCCCTTTCCTGAAGATCCCTCAGGTAGGAGGAAAGGGTTGAGAGGATCTCATCTATAAAGCGATGGTGTATGGTCCTTACCTTCTCCGGATAAAGGTTTACCTCTGAGAGCATGATCATCACAAGGGCCTTTTCCTCTTTGAGGGTTTTGAGGAACTCAAGCCCTATAATCCTCATGGCTTCCTCATAGGCAAGTTCCCTTATCTCAGGGATTATCCCCTTGAGCTTTGGAAGGAATGTATAGGTCTTCAGGACCTCCTCAAAGAGCCTCTCCTTGGAGTCGAAGTGCCTGAAGAGGGTGACCTCTGCAACACCTGCCTTGAGAGCGATCTCCCTTGTTGTTGTGCCCAGGTATCCCTTCTCCGAAAAGGCCCTGAAGGCCGCCTCAAGAAGCCTTTCCCTGGCAGATCCCTTTCTGACATCTCCCCCTTCCATGTTAGTAACTACTTACTATATCGGGGAGATCCTGTCAAATAGAATGATCTCTTGGATCTCAGAGGTAGGAAATGGTCCTCATGACCATAGGCTGGATGAGGAGGTAGATGTTGAGGATGGAATAGAGGAGGGCGAGGATGGAAAGGGGAAGGAGGAAAAGGGCCTTGCCCCTTCTCTCCACCTCGTAGTCTCTGAAGAGCCTGTGGAGAAGCAGAAGGGCTGATACAAGACCTATGGCTATGACGATAAACTGGATGGTCTTGAGGGCCTTTGAACCGAGGAGGGCAAAGGGGGCCATAGAGGCTGTCCCGAAGAGGTCCCACCCCCAGCCAAAGGGATCTGAAAGGACAGGGAGTATCTTCGATCCTTCACCGTTCAGATGGCCAATGTTGTGGGCAAGGTGATATGACAGGGCCACAGGGAGGAAGGCGTAGGAACCCCTTATGAAGATCTCCCTTACACTTCCCTTACCTCCCATGCGCCTGGAAAGGATAGATCCCAGGTAGTGGAGTCCTACAGGCAGTATGACCGATAGGACCTCCAGCATGGTGAAGGCTGATATGTAGCCGAAGAGGTTTTTCCCCTTTATCATCTGGATGGCCCATAGAAACCACTGGGGAAGCATGGTAACCCCGTGGAATATGGTGAGACCAAGGAGGGTAAGGGCAAGGATGGACTCATCAAGCCTCCCCCTGTATCTCTCTGAGATATCCGCCATGAAGGGTCTCACATTGAGGGTCATGTTGTCGTGTGGACAGGTCTTCAGACACTCGGTGCAGAGGATGCAGTTTGTGTTCTTTGTCATCCCACCCGGGTACTCGAATATGGGGCATCCGTAACCCCTTTCGTTTCCCCATATGCAATCCTTTGTCCTGCAGACCTTGCATACCTCTTTATCCCTTGACCTCATCTCAAGGGGGGAGAGGTTCGAGTAGATCCCCACTATCCCCCCTACAAAACACACATACCTGCAGAAGACCTTCCTCTCATAGATGAAGAGGGTGAGGATGGTG
Organism: Deltaproteobacteria bacterium; assembly: GCA_015492305.1. GTDB lineage: Bacteria > Desulfobacterota > GWC2-55-46 > S146-80 > S146-80 > S146-80. The sequence goes on along the minus strand of WGFJ01000038.1, from coordinate 19,004 downwards.
AGGCCGAGCATAAAGATGGCCAGATATGCGGTGTAGAGAGGACTGTAGGTTATAAAACCACCCAGTTCAAGCCATGTGACGATCATGAAGAACAGGATAGCCGGGTACCTGTTTCTGAGGGACCTTGGCCACCTCTTTCTCAGGGATATGCCTTCCTTCTTTCTCCAGAAGGATACCCTCTCCACCCAGTCCCCTATGGCGGACCAGGGACACATAAGGCACCAGCTTGCACCCATGAAGAGTATGAGGAATATGATCCCAGCCCACCATATGGTCCATGTACCAACGGTGGCAAGGTTCCTTCCAGGGTCCTGACTCCCGTAAAGGCCTGTCAGGATGATGAGGAGGAAGATGAATACAAGGGGTAGCTGGAGTATGAACTGGAAGGGCCTTGCCTTGAGGATCCTCCTCACAAGGCCGTTCCTCATGAGGTCGATCCTGCGGTCCCTGCTACTTCTCCCGCCCTTGAGATAGAGGAGCAGGCTTGTGAGGACCCAGAGGCCTGTGAGGATGAGAAGGACCAGAGAAAAGGGGAGTGGCATCTCCCCTTTCATGATCATGATCTTTTCCATGGATCTCTTATATAAGTTTCACCACTATCTCGTCAAGTAGGACCAGCCCCTTTTCCGTTACCTTGATGGCATTTCCCTCTACACTTACCATCCCGAGCCCCTCAAGGTCCCTCAGGGCCTGCTGGCGGGTCTCCCTGAGATCGATCCCGAATCTCCTTCTGAACTCCTTGAGGTCGATCCCTTCCTTCATCCTCAACCTGAGTAGTATCGTCTCCTCCATGGCCTTTTCCTTCGAGAGCTCCTCATCCTCCACGATGGCCTCCCCCTTCCTCTCCACAAGGCAGATATACTCTTGAGGTCTCTCCGAGTTCATCATCCTCCTTCCCCATCCCTTCTTCTCATAGGAATGGGCCCCCAGACCAAGCCCTATGTATTCTTCTCCCTTCCAGTATATCTGGTTGTGACGAGATCTGAAGCCAGGGATGGCAAAGTTTGATACCTCGTAATGGTCGTATCCGGCCCCTGTGAGGAGATCCCTTGTGAGATAGAACATGTCCCTTTCCATGTCTTCGGAAGGGGATGGAAGTTTTCCTGTCTCTACCGCCCTTTTCAAGGGGGTCCCTTCCTCAAGGGTGAGGGAGTAGACAGAGATGTGCTCAGGTCCCAGGGAGACCGCCCTTCCAAGATCCTCCCTGAGTTCTTCCATATCCTCTGTGGGTATGGAATGAATGAGGTCGATACCGATGTTTTCGAACCCCGCCTTCCTTGCCAGCCTGAAGGCCTCCACACCCTCCTCAGGGGTATGGACCCTGCCGAGGATGGAGAGAAGCCTCCTGTTGAAGGACTGGATCCCTACAATCACCCTGTTTATACCTGCCCCCTTAAAGGCCCTGAGCCTTTCAAGGTTCACCGTTGCAGGGTTGATCTCCATGGTCACCTCCCCTCCGGTAAATCCAAAGGTCTTCAGGGCAGTGGCCATTATCCCCTCCACCTGATGCGGGGAGAGGAGGGAGGGTGTGCCACCACCAAGGTAGATGGTATCCACTCTGCCTCCTCCCTTCCTCCCTTCCATCTCCCTCAAAAGGGTCTTGGTGTAGAGGGGAGGAACCTCCTTTTCAGGAAAGGACAGGAAATCGCAGTAACCACATTTCTTCACACAGAAGGGTATGTGGATGTACAATCCCCTTTTCATCAAGAACATTTTACCATAAATCCTCCATTTTCTGCCCTCCCTTTTTCTCTTGACAAGCACAATATGTTGTGGTTAAAAGAAGAACAAACACAATATGAAGGAGGAAGCCATGGAGTCTACAAGGGTCAGTGGAGGACCTGCCAGGATCAAGGCAAATACCATCAACCTCACAGAGAATGCCCTGACGGTACTCAAGAAGAGGTACCTCAGGAAGGGGGAGGATGGGAGGCCTGTTGAGACACCTGAGGAGATGTTCAGGAGGGTTGCCAGAAACATTGCAGAGGCAGACCTCATCTACGATGATAAGACGGATCTTGACGGGGTGGCTGAAGCCTTTTACGATCTTATGACCTCCTTGCGGTTCCTCCCAAACTCCCCAACCCTCATGAATGCCGGGAACAAGCTCCAGCAGCTTTCTGCCTGCTTTGTCCTCCCTGTGGATGACTCCATGGAGGGTATATTCGATGCCGTAAAGAACACGGCCCTCATCCACCAGAGCGGAGGTGGAACGGGTTTCTCCTTTTCAAGGCTCCGTCCCAAGGATGATGTGGTGATGAGCACCATGGGCAAGGCAAGCGGTCCTGTCTCCTTCATGACCGTCTTCGATGCGGCTACAGAGACGATAAAGCAGGGTGGCACAAGGAGGGGTGCGAACATGGGCATCCTCCGTGTGGACCACCCTGACATCCTGGAGTTCATATCCTGCAAGAAGGACAATCAGAGGCTCACAAACTTCAACATCTCCGTTGCCCTCACCGAGGAGTTCATGGATGCCGTGGAAAGGGACGGTGAATATGGTCTAATAAATCCAAGGACAGGCAGGGAGGTGAAAAGGCTCAAGGCAAGGGAGGTCTTCGAGAGGATAGTGGAGGCTGCCTGGAGCAACGGAGAGCCGGGTATCATATTCATCGACAGGATAAACAGGGACAACCCTACCCCCCACATAGGGGAGATAGAGTCTACAAATCCCTGCGGGGAACAGCCCCTCCTTCCCTATGAGTCCTGCAACCTGGGTTCCATAAACCTCTCCCTCATGGTGGATGGAAGGGATGTGGACTGGGGGCTCCTTGGGGAGACGGTCCATGAGGCCGTCCACTTCCTTGACAATGTCATAGACATGAACAGGTACCCCCTCCCACAGATAGAGGAGATGACAAAGGGGAACAGGAAGATAGGCCTCGGGGTGATGGGCTGGGCAGATATGCTGCTGAAGATTGGTATCCCCTACAACAGCAATGAGGCGATCGAGCTTGCAGAGAGGGTCATGGCCTTCATCCATGAAAAGGCCATTGAAGCCTCAAGGGGGCTTGCTGAAAGGAGGGGAACCTTCCCCAACTGGAAGGGCAGCATATGGGAGAAGAGGGGCATCCCTGTGAGGAATGCCACCCTCACAACCATTGCCCCCACAGGGACGATAAGCATCATAGCCGGCTGCAGCTCGGGGATAGAGCCCGTATTTGCCCTTGCCTTCTACAGGGATGCCGTCCTTGATGGGGAGAAGCTTGTTGAGGTGAATCCCATCTTCAGAAAGGTTGCCATTGAAAGGGGGTTTTTCAGTGAGGACCTTGTAAGGAGGATAATGGAGGAAGGAGGGCTTCACGGGATGGATGACGTGCCCGAGGATGTGAGGAGGGTATTTGTTACGGCCCATGAGATAGAGCCATCCTGGCACATAAGGATGCAGGCGGCCTTCCAGAAGCACACAGACAACGCCGTCTCCAAGACGGTGAACTTCCCCAACTCTGCCACAAAGGAGGAGGTGGCCGAGGTCTTCCTCCTTGCCTACAGGCTTGGGTGCAAGGGGGTGACGGTCTATAGAGACGGTTCAAGGGAGGTCCAGGTCCTGAACAAGGGAAGGAAGGAGGAGAAGGTGGAGAGGGTGGAGGGGAAAGAAGTCTTCCGCACACCAAAGCCCCGTGGGGAGGTGACCTTTGGTGCCACGAGGAAGATGAAGACAGGCTGTGGAAACCTCTATGTCACCGTCAACGAGGATGAAGAGGGAAGGCCCTTTGAGGTATTCACCCAGATAGGCAAGGCAGGGGGCTGTGCTGCCTCCCAGTGCGAGGCAATAGGAAGGCTCACCTCCCTGGCCCTGAGAAGCGGGGTGGAGCCAGCAGAGGTTATAAAGCAGCTTAAAGGAATAAGCTGTCACCTTCCGGTCTTTGCCGGTGAAGGGGAGAAGATCCTTTCCTGCTCGGATGCGGTTGCAAAGGCCCTTGAGTGGTATGTAAACTTTAAGACAAACAACTATCAGCCTGTCCTCAATGGCATAGGAAACCAGAAAAAGGCCCTTTCCGGGATCAATAACTTCAGGGGTGCCTGTCCAGACTGTGGAGGGGTGGTGGAACATGTGGAAGGATGTGTGGTGTGCAGGGCCTGTGGATATAGCGAGTGCTGAATGGAGCCTCATCCTTTACATGGAAGGTGGAATTGATGTAGAATAGATCAGATTGCCTGAGCAAAAGGGGTATACCCATTGGAAAACACCTTCTTCATAAGTCCCACCCTTGGAAGGATCTCCTTTGAGGAGATGTTCAAGGATATAACCGGGTACATGGAGGAGGAGCCCCGGGAACGATACAGCCTCATAGTGGGGACGGACTCCCTCCAGCTCGATGGAGGTGCCCTCTTTGTGAGTGCCATCATCATCCACAGGATAGGCCATGGTGGAAGGTACTTCTACAGGAGGATAAAGAGGAAGGATGTGAAGAGCATGCGCCACAGGATATTCTACGAGACCTCCATGAGCCTTGAGCTTGCGGATCATCTTAAGAGAGAACTCTCAAAGAACGGTTTTTCCAGCCTCTCCCTCGAGATCCACCTTGATGTGGGCGATAAGGGTGATACAAAGGAGATCATCAGAGAGGTTGTGGGCATGGTTACCGGTTCGGGTTACTTTGCGGTAACAAAACCCCACTCCTACGGTGCCACAAAGGTGGCGGACAGACACGCCAAGTAGTATTTTGGATTTGACTAACCCCGGTCGATATGTATAATTTAAGCCTGTCCCTGATCTTCCCATCACGAGGAAAAGGAGGAGAGGAATGAGGATCGCTATCAACGGTTTCGGAAGGATAGGACGCAATGTCTTAAGGGCCTCCCTTCACGAAGAGAACCTCGAATTTGTGGCAATAAACGATCTGACAGATGCGAAGACCCTTGCCCACCTGCTCAAGTATGACTCCCTCTACGGGACCCTCCACGAAGAGGTGAGGGCAGAAGGGGATAGTCTCATCGTGGGAGGGCGGAGGATAAAGGTCCTCTGCGAGAAGGATCCTTCCAACCTCCCATGGAAGGATATGGGTATAGACCTGGTCATGGAGTGTACAGGTCTTTTTACCGCCAGGGATAAGGCATCGATCCACCTTGAAAGGGGGGCAAAGAGGGTTGTCATATCTGCACCTGCAAAGGAACCGGATATAACCCTGTGCATGGGTGTCAATGAAAAGGACCTTGACCTTGAGAGGCACAGGATCATATCCAATGCATCCTGCACAACCAACTGTACCGCCCCTGTGGCAAAGGTCCTGCTCGACTCCTTCGGTATAAGAAGAGGATTTATGACCACTGTCCACTCCTATACAAACGACCAGAGGATACTCGATCTTCCCCATAGGGACCTGAGGAGGGCAAGGGCAGCGGCCCTCTCCATCATCCCCACAACCACAGGTGCAGCAAGGGCTGTGGGCCTTGTCATCCCTGAACTTAAAGGAAAACTTGATGGAATAGCCGTAAGGGTGCCAACTCCAACGGTTTCCCTCGTTGATCTTGTTGTTGAGGTGGAAAAGGAGGTGGACAGGGAATCGGTCAACAAGGCCATGAAAGAGGCCTCTGAGACCCATCTCAAAGGCATACTGGAGTACTGTGAAGATCCCTGTGTCTCTGTGGACTTCAAAGGCAACCCCCATTCGGCCATACTCGATGCCCCATCTACCAATGTCATAGATGGGAAGATGGTAAAGATCCTGGCCTGGTATGATAACGAATGGGGCTTTTCCTGCAGGATGAGGGACCTTGCCAACTATATAGCCTCTAATGAGTAAATCCGGAGGGAGTTGTGGATATCCGCTACATAGATGAGATGGACATAAAGGGGAAGAGGGTCCTTATAAGGGTTGACTTCAATGTCCCCCTTGATCCGGATGGCAACATCACCGATGACACACGCATAAGGGCAGTCCTGCCCACCATCAACTACGCCCTTGATGAAGGGGCGAAGGTTATCCTTGCCTCCCACCTTGGAAGGCCAAAGGGAAAGAAGGTTCCTCAACTATCCATGGCACCGGTGGCAAAGAGGTTGAGCAGGCTCCTTGGAAAGGAAGTGGTCCTTGCCCCCGATGTCATAGGAGAAGAGGTAAAGAGGATCGTGGACTCCATGAAGCCCGGGGATGTTGTGCTCCTTGAAAACCTGAGGTTCTATCCGGGTGAGGAGTCAAACGATGAGGACTTTGCCAGGGAACTTGCCTCCCTTGCCGATGTCTACATTAACGATGCCTTTGCAACGGCCCATAGATCCCACGCCTCCAATGTGGCCATAACAAGGTTTGTGAAGGAGTGCGGGGCAGGGCTTCTCATGAGGAAGGAGATAACCTACTTCGAAAAGGCCATAGAGGAGCCTATGAGGCCCCTTGTGGCCATTGTTGGAGGGGCAAAGATATCGGATAAGATAGGTGTCCTTGGTAGTCTGTCCCAGAAGGTGGATAAGCTGATCGTTGGGGGAGGGCTTGTCTTCACCTTCCTCAAGGCCCTGGGCTATGAGATAGGCAAGTCTATTGTTGAGGATTCAATGCTTGAGAAGGCCCTTGAAGTCCTTGACAGGATAAAGGAGAGAAAGATCAAGTTCTACCTCCCTGTCGACTTCGTTGTGGCCGACAGGTTCGATCCCGCTGCTGAGACAAAGGTGGTCACCTACCAGGAGATACCAAAGGACTGGATGGCCCTTGACATAGGGCCTGCAACAACCACCCTCTTTGGAGAGGCCATCCAGAATGCAAAGACCATCATCTGGAACGGTCCAATGGGTGTCTTCGAGATGGATGCCTTCAGCCGTGGCACCTATGCAATGCTCTCCCATGTTGCAAATGCCTATGCCCTTACCATTGTAGGGGGAGGAGATACGGATGTGGCTGTCCACAGGGCAGGGGAACTGGCGAAGATGTCATACGTTTCAACAGGGGGCGGGGCCTTCCTATCCCTCCTTGAAGGGAAGGAGCTACCGGCTATAACCGCCCTGAAGAGCTGTTCCAAGTCCAAAGAAGAGGTATCCTCCCTATGATCCCCTTCATAGCTGGAAACTGGAAGATGCACATGACAAATGAGGAGGGGGTTGCCCTGGCAAGGAGGGTAAGGGACCTTGTGGGGGAGAACCGGGATGTGGAGATCGTGATAGCACCTCCCTTCACATCCCTTTCGGATGTTAAAAGGGCCATAGAAGGTAGCACCATAAGACTTGCCGCCCAAAACGTCTTCTGGGAGAGGGAAGGGGCCTTCACCGGTGAGATCTCACCGCCCATGCTCAAGGCCATAGGCTGTGAATATGTGATAGTGGGCCACTCAGAGAGGAGGAGGATCTTTGGAGAGAGCGATGAGGATGTCAACAGGAAGCTTATAGCTACCCTGAAGGAAGGCATGAGGCCCATCCTGTGCGTGGGGGAGACCATCGAGGAGAGAAGGGCAGGAAAGACCCTTGAGGTAGTGAGAAGACAGGTCGATAAAGGGCTGCAGGGCATCCACGGAAGGGAAATAAAGGATGTGATCATTGCCTATGAACCTGTATGGGCCATTGGCACTGGAGAGACAGCCACACCGGAACAGGCAGAAGAGGTTCACTGTTCGATAAAGGAATGGCTCTTTGAGGGATTTGGTTTCGAGGAAGCAAAGGATTGCAGGGTGATATACGGGGGGAGTGTCAAGCCCGAGAACATAGATGCATTAATGGCTGAATCCAACATCGATGGTGCCCTTGTAGGGGGTGCAAGCCTTAAGGCTGAGTCCTTTGCAAGGATCGTAAATTTCCGCCATACCAAAACCTGAAGGAGGTGCCTTCCATGTATTCCCTGGTGGTAGCCATACATGTATTCGTGAGCATCTTCCTCATCCTTGTTGTCCTGCTCCAGACAGGGAAGGGGGCAAGCATAGGGGCCGTCTTCGGCAGCGGATCGAGTCACACCCTCTTCGGGAGTGCAGGGCCTACCAGTTTCCTCGCAAAGCTAACGGCCGTCTGTGCCGTTATATTCATGGTGACATCCATGTACCTTGCCTACTTCACCGTTCCAAGGACAACCTCGACCATAGTCAACCAGATGGAGGAAGGGAAGAAGTAGTCCCTACACACCCCCTATGAGCAGTTCCTCTTTTACTCCCCTCTTTATGAGGTCTTCCATCACCTTTGCGGGTTTGAAGTAGAGACGCAGCTTCATGACCCTCTTGCTCTCCCCCTGCAAAAGACCATCCGGGAGTCCATCTATGATCCTGGAGAGGTGGGATATCCTCTCCTCCCCGAGGTCATCAAACCCCCTCTCATCTTTCCCCTCACCGAGTATGCGATCTCGGATCCCTTCGAGTGCGGGAAGGATATCATCAACCAGTCTACGGATCCTTGAGAAAGAAGGGGTGAGACCATCGATCCAGGGCAGCTCCCCGGCCTTTTCCACCTCTGCCCCGAGCCTCTCCCTTGAGAGGTGGATCAGGTTTTCAAGGGGCACAAAGGGGGTCCTTTCCCTTACCATGTTGAGCACCACATGGATCCTCAATGACCGGGCAATCTCGTCTATCAGGGGATAGGTCTCAGGGTCCAACCTCTTCACCTCTTCTCTCAGTTCATCGATCCCCTTCCATATCGAGCCCTTACGGCGGTGTCTCTCCAGTGTCGGACCTATCTGTGGATGCCTCTTGAAGACCCTCTCTATCCTTCTACATGTGGCACCCTTTATTAAGGAGTAGGCATTCAGGACAGAACCCGCCTCAGGCGTTACGATGACCACCCCCCTATCTGCAGCATTAAAGAAGTCAAGGGTGTTCAGGTGGACCCCGGGACTGAGATCGAGGATGATGATCTCCCCTTCAAGGCCCTTCACATGCCTGAGGAGCTTCGATTTTGTTGAGTAGAGGGGGTTTGCGATACCAAGAAAGGAATCTCCTCCACCGATGAAACGGAGGTTCTCCATGGCTGTATCCGTAAGCAGATCCCGAAGGGGAACACCTCCTTTGAAGAAGTCCGAGATGGAAGGGGTGCTGTAAGGCAGACCGAGGTAGGTATGGAGATTACCGCTTCCAAGATCCAGATCTATGAGGATGACCTTCTTTTCCCTTGCCAGGAGAAGGGAAAGGAGGAGGGAAAAGAGGCTCTTTCCAACACCCCCCTTTCCGCTTGCCACAGCGATAAGGAGCCTTTCCATCCCGTTTAGTATAGGAGAGGTAACCTGCCGAGTCAAGACGGGTTTTGATCTTGATTTTTTCCACCTGATCCTTTAACCTAAAATTGAGATGGAAGGGACTGACAGGAACTGGATCTCCTTCAATGAAGAGCACCTCAAGAGGATGGAGGCCCTCTCCACCTTCAATGAGATAGGAAAGGCCCTCACCTCAACCCTCGATGTCAAAGAGATACTTCGGATAGTGATGGAGAAGATCCGTCAGCTCATCGGACCAAAGAACTGGTCCCTTCTCCTTGTGGATGAGGAGAGGAACGACCTCTTCTTTGAGATAGTTGTTGGAAAGGAAGCAAACAGGATAAAGGGAATGCGGTTGAAGATGGGAGAGGGGATAGCAGGATGGGTGGCAAAGGAAGGTATACCCCTCTATGTGCCGGATGTGAGGAAGGATAAGCGCTTTACCAACAGGATAGACAAGCTTACAAACTTTACCACCAGATCCATAATATGTGTCCCCCTCAAGAGCAAAGGCAAGGTCCTTGGAGCGATAGAACTCATAAATGAGATGGAAGAGAGGCCCTTCACCGACGAAGACATGCTCCTGCTTACCACCCTTGCCGATTATGCCGCCATAGCCATAGAGAATGCCAAGTACCTCAAGAAGGTGGAAGAACTCACCATAACAGACGACCTGACAGGCCTTTACAATTCCAGGTTCCTCCATCGCTTTCTGGATTACGAGGTAGAGAGGACCAAGAGATACGAGATGGAACTCTCCCTCATATTCTTCGATATCGATTACTTCAAGTCCATAAACGATACCTATGGACACCTCTGTGGCAGCCATCTCCTTGCCGAGGTCGGAAGGCTGCTCCAGAAGACGGTGAGAAAGGTGGATGTACCCTGCAGGTACGGTGGAGATGAATTCATAGTTGTTATGCCTCAGACAGGGAAGAAGGCAGCCCTATCGGCAGCAAAGAAACTGAGGGAAAAGATCAACAACAACGAGTTCTTGAAGGAGGAGGGGCTGAAGATAAGGATAACCGCAAGCTTTGGGGTTGCCTCCCTTCCTGAAGACACCAACGACAAGCTCGGCCTTCTCCACCTTGCCGATCAGGCCATGTATAAGATCAAGAATACCGAAAAGGATGGAATCGCTGTAGCTTAAGGAGGATCCGATGAAGAAGGGTTTGATATTCCTGTTCCTTGTCCTTCTCATTTCAGGGTGTGCCCCGAAGGTGGAAAGGGTTGGGAAGAAGATCTACGAGAAGGATGTAAAGAAGATCGTTCTCGGGGTAACCAACAAGGATGACCTCATAGCCCTCTTCGGGCAGCCCTCAAAGGTCAGGGTATTTGAGGATGGATCACAGCAGTGGATATACGAGTACAGAGAAAAGCGTTCCCCTTCTTACTTCGGGGGTCTTATTGTGGATGAGAAGAGGGCAAAGGAGACCATCCATACCCTGCGTGTAACCCTGAACAAAGAGGGGAAGGTGGTTTCCTATCACTTCAAAAAGAAAGAAGAGGAATGATCCTATCCCCTTGGTTCCTCTTCCAGCCTCACATCAACCTTTAGAATGGAGCCATCCCTTAGAATGGTAAGGGTAACGGTCTGACCAACGCCTCTCGATTCAAGGATGGAGCGCAGCTCATCCATCCTGCTCACCTTTTCACCATCTACGGCTATTATCAGATCTCCACCGATGACTACGATGAAGTTTCCCACCTGAACCCTTCTACTGCCACCCCTGAGTCCTGCCTTGTAGGCGGGACTGTCGGGGATCACCTGGGCTATAAGTATCCCCGGAGTTGGCAGATTCAGTATCTTTGCAAGGCCAGGATCTATCTCCTGACCCACGATACCGAGCCACGGCCTTGAGACATAGCCCTTGGTTATGAGTTGAGGGACGATCCTCTTGGCCGTATTGACAGGGATGGCAAAGCCAATGCCGATGCTTCCTCCCCCTGCAGTGAAGATAGCGGAGTTTATCCCTATCATCCTGCCCTCAGTATCGAGGAGCGGCCCTCCTGAGTTTCCGGGGTTTATAGGTGCATCGGTCTGGATGACCCCCCTTATCAGTCTTCCATTGGATGCCCGGAGGGTCCTTCCAAGTGAACTTATCACACCTGTGGTGAGGGTGCCCTGGAGTCCAAAGGGGTTGCCTATGGCAAGGACCTTCTGCCCCACTTCCAGCCTGTCCGAATCGCCAAAGGGGATGACGGTGAGTCTTTCCGGAGGGGCATCTATCTTTATCACCGCAAGGTCATTGTCAGGGTCCGCCCCCACGATCCTTGCCTCCCACCTGCTTCCATCCCACAGGGTAACCTCAAGGTACTGGGCCCCTTCCACCACATGAAAGTTTGTCAGGATATGACCTTCCTTATCGATTATCGAGCCAGAGCCCGTGCCCTGCTCTGGTATGGGGTTGAAGAAGAAGTCATAGGTTACCACAGTGGTGGTTATGTTCACCACCCCTGGACTGAGCCTCTTGTAGATCTCTATATTCACCCTCTCCTCCTCTGTGAGGGCAAGGAGGGGAGAGGACCAGATGAAGAGGATAAGAAGGAGGGCTGATATTACCTTCCTTTTCATTGTGGCACCCCCTGCTCAGTGATTACCTCATCCTAAATAGGAAGGGCAGGCTTTGTCAAGGTGCTTTCTTGACAGTATGGTCTTTATAACCTATACTTAAACCTGTGTTCCATCAGGGCTTGACCCACGGATCCTGTAGTTACCGGAGGGCTGGATGAATATATCCGTTATAGGTGTGGGCTATGTGGGACTTGTCACGGGTGCCTGTTTTGCAGAGTTCGGGGTGAATGTCACCTGCGGGGATAAGGACGGGCAGAAGATAGAGTCCCTGAAGAAGGGAAGGATACCCATATACGAGCCCGGCCTTGAAGAACTGGTGAGAAAGAACCTGAAAGAGGGGAGGCTCCGCTTCACCACGGATATATCGGAGTGTGTGAAGGATTGCCTTGTCATCTTCATAGCCGTTGGGACCCCCCAGGGTGATGATGGTGGTGCGGACCTTACCTATGTCAAGGAGGTCGCCAGAACCATAGGGGAGAATATGGATGGCTACAAGGTGATCGTCACGAAGAGCACCGTCCCTGTGGGCACAGGAAAACTGATCGCCGAGATCATCAGGAAACATCAGACCTCTTCCTGTGACTTCGATGTGGCCTCCAATCCTGAATTCCTGAGGGAGGGTTCAGCAGTGGAGGACTTCATGAGGCCCAACAGGGTGGTCATCGGGGCAGAAAGTCCCCAGGCCATAGCCATCCTCAAGGACCTTTACAGACCCCTCTACCTCATAGAGACCCCCTTTGTGATAACCAGCGTGGAGACTGCGGAGATGATAAAGTACGCATCCAATGCCTTCCTTGCCACAAAGATATCCTTCATAAACGAGATGGCCAACCTCTGTGAGAAGGTGGGTGCCGATGTCCATGTGGTGGCAAAGGGTATGGGGCTTGACAGGAGGATAGGGCCGAAGTTCCTCCATCCAGGCCCTGGTTTTGGAGGCTCCTGTTTTCCGAAGGACACGATGGCCCTTGCAAAGATGGCACGGGACAAGGGAATGAGGTTTGAGATTGTGGAGGCTGTGATCAACGTGAACAAAAGGCAAAGGACCCTCATGGTGGAAAAGATAAAGAGGACATTGAAGGATCTTAAAGGCAAGACCATCGCTGTATGGGGCCTTACCTTCAAGCCGAATACCGATGATATGAGGGATGCCCCATCGATAGACATTGTGAGGGGCCTCCTTAAAGAGGGGGCAAGGATAAGGGTCTTCGATCCGGCAGGCATGGAAGAGGCAAGGAAGATCTTTAAAGATACCGTGGAGTACGGAGAGGATATGTACCGGATACTTGAAGGGGCCGATGGCCTTGTCATCCTCACCGAGTGGAACCAGTTCAGGAATCCTGATCTAAAAAGGCTCAAGGCCCTTTTAAAGGAACCGGTTGTGATAGACCTCAGGAACGTGTACGATCCGGAGAAGATGAAGGCCCTCGGCTTTACCTACACAGGGGTGGGGAGGTAGTGTGGAGAGGGCACTTGTAACCGGAGGGGCCGGTTTTATAGGGTCCCATCTCTGCGAGCGCCTCATAGAGGAAGGGCTCTATGTTATATGCCTCGATAACCTCCTTACAGGTTCCCCTGACAACATAGCCCATCTGCTGGGGCATGAGAGGTTCAGGTTCATAAAGTACGATGTGACCGATTACATCCATATTGAAGGCAGGCTCGACTACATACTCCATTTTGCCTCACCTGCAAGCCCTGCAGACTACCAGAGACACCCCATCCACACCCTGAAGGTGGGTTCCCTTGGCACCCACAAGACCCTGGGCCTTGCAAAGGAGAAGAGGGCAAGGTACCTCCTTGCCTCCACATCCGAGGTCTATGGAGACCCCCTTATCCATCCCCAACCTGAGGACTACTGGGGCAATGTGAATCCCATTGGACCAAGGGGGGTCTATGATGAGGCCAAGAGGTTTGCAGAGGCAATGACCATGGCCTACCACAGGGTCCACAGGGTAGATACACGGATAGTGAGGATATTCAACACCTTCGGTCCCAGGATGAGGCTCGATGATGGTAGGGCCATACCCAACTTCATAACCCAGGCCCTGAAGGGAGAGGAGATAACCGTCTATGGCGACGGGAGCCAGACAAGGAGCTTCTGTTACATCGACGACATGGTGGAGGGGATCGTGAGGCTCCTCTTCTCCGATTACAACCTCCCTGTAAACCTGGGAAATCCCGAGGAGTGGAGCGTCCTCAAGATGGCAGAGACCATCAGGAGGCTTACAGGAAGCACAAGCCCCATCGTCTTCAAGCCCCTTCCCGTCGATGATCCCAAGATAAGGCAGCCGGACATAGGCCTTGCAAAAAGGATCCTCGGATGGTCTCCCCGGGTCGGGATAGAGGAGGGACTGGTGGAGACGATAAGGTACTTTGAAGGCGTCCTTTGCGGAGAGAAGGGACTTGGGTAAAGGAAGGTGCCTAATCGGGACAAGTGGATGGAACTATCCCCACTGGGAAGGCAGGTTCTACCCGTCAGGATTGCCCCAGGAGCGATGGCTTGATCACTACTGCAGATACTTCGATACAGTGGAAATAAACCTCACCTTTTATCGCCTCCCTGAAAGGGACACCTTCCAGCACTGGAAGAAAGGGACCCCTAAAGGCTTCGTCTTTGCTGCCAAGGCAAGCAGGTTCTTCACCCATATGAAGAAGCTCAAAGACCCTGAAAGGAACATCGTGAGGTTCCTCGAAAATGCCGCAGGCCTTGGAGAGAAGCTCGAGGTGATCCTCTTCCAGCTCCCCCCTTACTGGAAGGCCAATGTGGAGAGGCTAAAGGCCCTTATCGACTATATGGAAAGGCAGGAGACCCTTCCAGGGGTGAGATCCGTCCTTGAGGTGAGGCATGAGAGCTGGCTCAGGGAAGAGGTCTTCCACATCCTGGAGGATGCCAACTGGTCCCTCTGCCTTGCAGACTGGCCAGGGCTGGAGGTGGAAGGGCCTGTCACTGCAGACTTCGTATACCTTCGAAGACACGGTCCTGCCTCCCTCTATTCTTCCTGCTATACGGATTACATGATCCAAAGGGACGCCGAAAGGGTGGTGGAGTGGATCAAGGGAAAGAAGGACGTTTACATCTACTACAACAACGACGCCTACGGATATGCCGTCCAGAATGCCCTTACCCTTAAGGAGATGATAGAAAAAATACAATGAGAGGAGGAGAGCCATGGCACTGAAAGACCTTCTACCGTCACTCAGGAGGAAGAGGATCCCTGTAAGGAGGGAGGAGTACAGCCCCATAGAACTCCTCCATGAGGAGATAGACAACCTCTTTGACAGGTTCTTAAGGGGTTTCTCCCTTGAGCCCTTTACCTTTGGCAGGGAGTTCTCCCCCAGGATCGATGTCGCTGAAAGCGATACCGCTGTTGAGATCACCGCAGAACTACCAGGCATGGATGAGAAGGATATAGAAGTCTCCATCACAGAGGGGCTCCTCACCATAAAGGGCGAGAAGAAGATGGAAAAGGAAGACAAGGAAAAGGACTACTACAGGATAGAGCGTTCCTATGGATCCTTTGCAAGGACCATCCCCATCCCTGAATACGTGGATCTCGACAAGGCAGAGGCCACATTCAAGAAGGGTATCCTCAAGATAACCCTTCCAAAGCTCTCAGAGGTGGTGGAGAAGAAAAAGAAGATACCCATAAAGGTGGAGGACTAACAGGCCTTCCAGAGAGGCCTCCCTTACCGCATCCATGTTCCCCATAAAGGATACCATTCCAAGCAGGGAGTTTCCCTTCGTTACCTGGGGGATCATAGTCTTTACAGCCCTTGTCTTCCTCTTCGAGACCTCCCTTAACGAAAGGGGGCTCACCCTGCTTTTCCACTACTTCGGTATGGTGCCCATACGGTACTCCACCACTGGATGGGAGGACCTCTTCCCCCTCTCTTACCTTCCCTTTGTCACAAACATATTCCTCCACGGAGGATGGATGCACATCATAAGCAACATGTGGACCCTCTATATCTTTGGAGACAATGTAGAGGACAGGATGGGACACTTACCCTTCCTCCTCTTCTACCTCCTTTCCGGTATCATTGCCAACATCACCTATTACCTTTTCAACCCCTATTCCACCATCCCCGTAGTGGGTGCTTCCGGGGCCATTGCAGGTGTTATGGGGGCCTATTTTGTCATGTTCCCCTTTTCAAGGGTGATAACCCTTATTCCTCTCTTCTTCATACCCTACTTCATTGAGGTCCCAGCCTTCCTGTACCTTATGGTCTGGTTCATAATCCAGCTCTACTCCGGCTCCTTCTCCCTCATATCGCCAGGTCTTGGGGGAGGGATTGCCTGGTGGGCCCATATAGGTGGTTTCCTTGGAGGTATCCTTCTCCTTCCCCTCTTTGTGAGGAGGAAAAGAAGAAGGGTCTTTCTCGATGAGTTCTTCAGAGACTTCATCTAAAAAAGGAGGGGTTATGAGTGTCTTTGATATCTTCTGGATCTTCTTCATCCTCTCGGCAATCCAGCCCATATTGAGGCAGAAGATCCTTGAGTCCATGAGGCAGAGGCTCATATCAAAGATAGAGAAGGACCGGGGATCACGGGTGATACTCATGGTCCACAGACAGGAGACCATGAGCCTCCTCGGTTTTCCCATAATGAGATACATAAGCATCCATGACTCAGAAGAGATCATAAGGGCCATCCATATGACCGATCCAGAGATACCCATAGACCTCATCCTCCACACCCCTGGAGGGCTCGTCCTTGCCTCCTACCAGATAGCCCATGCCATAAAGAAGCATCCTGGCAAGGTGACTGTCTTCGTGCCCCACTATGCCATGTCCGGTGGCACCCTCATCGCCCTTGCGGCAGACGAGATAGTGATGGGGGAGCATGCGGTCCTGGGTCCTGTGGACCCCCAGATAGGTGAATACCCTGCTGCCTCCCTCCTGAAGCTCATCAAGACAAAACCCCTATCCGAGATAGATGATAAGACCCTTGTCCTTGCAGATATCGGTGAGAAGGCCATGGTCCAGCTGAAGAAACAGGTCCTTTCCCTTCTGAAGGGAAGATACGAAGAAAAGAAGGCTGAGGAGCTTGCAACCATCCTTTCCGAGGGCAGATGGACCCATGATTATCCCATAACCTATGAAGAGGCATGTTCCCTTG
This sequence comes from Deltaproteobacteria bacterium, assembly GCA_015492305.1. Taxonomy (GTDB): domain Bacteria; phylum Desulfobacterota; class GWC2-55-46; order S146-80; family S146-80; genus S146-80. Next base: position 2,215 of record WGFJ01000038.1, on the reverse strand, counting down.
GTTTGAAGGTTACAAACCAGATGCCCCAGGAGGTTTATCAACTCATGAGTCTCTACAAGCAACCCGTAAGGCAACAACCAACGGTGGAGTATCTCCCTGTGCCGAGGTATAAGAAATCGGCAGGAAGTAAGGATTGACAAAAAAGGGCAAGTTGGATAGATTGCTTTATTCAGGTGAGATTGCCCAGGCAGGAGTAAGGCATGAAGGTAAAGGTATATGTAACCCTTAAGAAAGGGGTATTTGATCCCCAGGGAAAGGCGGTGGAAGATGCCCTCCATTCCCTGGGCTTTTCAGGGGTTGGGAATGTAAGGGTGGGAAAGTACATAGAGATGGAGATAAACTCTACCTCAACGAAAGAGGCCGAAAGGCAGACAAAGGAGATGTGTGAGAAACTCCTTGCCAACCCAGTTATCGAGGATTACAGCTTCAAGGTAGAGGGATGAAGTTCGGCATTGTGGTCCTGCCCGGATCCAACTGTGATCACGACTGCTACTATGTGGTAAAACATGTCTTCGGTAAGGAGGCAACCTTTCTCTGGCACAGGGATAGGGACCTCAAAGGGGTGGATTGCATCATCCTCCCTGGAGGGTTTTCCTATGGGGACTACCTCCGGCCGGGTGCGATAGGCAGGTTTTCACCCATAATGGAGGAGGTTGTGGCCTTTGCAAAGAAGGGTGGCCCTGTGATAGGGATATGCAATGGTTTCCAGATCCTGACTGAGGCTGGTCTGCTGCCTGGAGCCCTGATGAGAAACAGGGATCTCCGCTTCATATGTGACTACGTATGGGTAAGGGTGGAGAGGAAAGATACCCCTTTTACATCAAGGTACAGGGAGGGTGAGATCCTGAGGATCCCCATAGCCCATAACGACGGCAACTATGTGGTGGATGAAGATATATTGAAGCAACTTGAGGACAACAACCAGATAGTCTTCAGGTACTGCAACAGGGAGGGTGTTGTAGATGACACATCCAACCCGAACGGATCCATGGCCAACATCGCAGGGGTTTGCAACAGGGATGGAAATGTCCTTGGCATGATGCCCCATCCTGAAAGGTGCTGTGAGGCCATCCTTGGAGGAGAGGATGGAAAGGGCATCTTCCAGTCCATAATAGAAACCATAGAAGGGGGTGGATGGAATGGGAATAGATAAGGAACTTCTCGATATCCTGGCATGTCCAAAGTGCAAAGGGGACATAAAACTTACCGAGAAGGGAGATGGCCTGATCTGCGAGGCCTGTAAGCTCCTGTACCCCATAAAGGACGATATACCGGTAATGCTCATAGACGAGGCCATACCCATTGAGGGGGCTCAGAAAGGTGATTGATGGCGTGGCCATAAAACGGTTGAGGGTCATCCCCGATGAAAGGGGCTTCCTCATGGAGATGCTGAGGAGGGACGATGCCATATTCGAGGGCTTCGGGCAGGTCTATATCACCTCCTGCAAAAAGGGGGTTGCCAAGGCCTGGCACTACCACAGGGAGCAAACGGACCACTTTGTCTGCGTCCATGGTAAGGCCCTTGTTGTACTCTACGATCAGAGGGAAGGTTCTCCAACTATGGGAAGGGTTGAAGGCTATGTGCTGGAGGCCCCCCTTTCAGGGGGTTCCATCCCACCCCATGGAAGGATCTCCGGACTGGAAGTGGTGGAGAGGGGGACCATACTCCTCAAGATACCCCCCTCTGTTGTCCACGGCTTCACGGCCATAGAAGGGGAAGAGGCAAGGATCATAAACATCCCAACCCTCCCTTACCGGTACGATAACCCGGATGAGTACAGATTTCCCTGGGACAGCCCCCACATCCCCTACAGATGGCCTTCCTTCGTCAAGACTGGAGGATGAAGGTCCTTATAACCGGTGCAAAGGGCATGCTTGGCAGGGACCTTGTGAAGACCTTCCAGAGGGGATACGATACCCTGCCCCTCGGCCATGAGGACCTGGATGTAACCGATCGGCAAAGGACGATAGAGCTTCTCAGGGAGATCAGGCCTGACCTTGTGATACATTCCGCCGGCTACACCGATGTGGACGGCTGCGAGGACAGGCCGGAAGAGGCCTACAGGGTGAACGGTCTCGGGACGCGAAACGTGGCCACAGGATGCAGTGAGATAAGGGCGGTCATGGTCTACATAAGCACGGATTACGTCTTCGACGGGAAGAAGGGGAGCCCCTATCTGGAGATGGACGATCCATGCCCCGTAAATATCTATGG
>WGFJ01000037.1 GCA_015492305.1 Deltaproteobacteria bacterium | reverse complement strand
GCAAGGCTTGACGGGTTGAAAAGAAAGGGACCTTGTGGTAGCCTGATAAACTAAAAATGGAGACCCAGGGAAAACTTCCACAGCTTCAAAAGGCCCTTTCCGGTTTCCAAAGGGTCCTCATCCTTACCCACAACAACCCTGATCCGGACTCAATATCGAGTGCCTGTGGTCTTCAGTATCTCCTTGAAAAGGGCCTGAACATGAAGGCCAAGGTGGCCTATGGGGGTGTGATAGGCAGGGCGGAGAACAGGGCCATGGTGAGGTTGCTCAAACTCAACCTATCCCCCTTCAGCAGGGTAAGATGGAAGAGGTTTGACAGCATCATACTCGTTGATACCCAGCCCTACACAGGCTACATCCCCCCCATCGAAGGGCTCCCCATCGTGGGCATTATAGATCATCATCCCCTGAGGAGGAAGACAAAGGCCCCCTTCCTGGATGTGAGGAGGGAGGCCGGTGCCACGGCAACGATCGTGGCCCAGTACCTTATAGAAAGCGGGATCGAGATACCCGTAAACATCGCCACTGCCCTTTTCTACGGCATAAGCTCTGAGACACAGGCCCTTGGAAGGGAGACGACAAAGGCCGATATGGAGGCCTATGTGACCCTCTTTCCCAGGGTGAACAAGAAGCTCCTCTCCAGGATCGAACATCCGAAGCTACCAAGGGAGTACTTTGCCACCCTCCACAGGGCCCTCGGAAAGGCACGGTTCTTCAAGCATGCCATATGGGCCTGCCTTGGCGATGTGGAGACCCCTGAGTTTGTGGCCCAGATAGCCGATATCCTCCTCATGCACGAAAGGGTGAGCTGGTCCCTCTGCCTCGGAAGGTATGACGGCAAGATATGGCTCTCCCTCAGGACATCAAAGGAAAGGGCAAATGCAGGCAAGGTCCTGAGAAGGCTTATAGGGAGCAAAGGTGTGGGTGGGGGCCATGACATGATGGCCGGTGGCCAGATAGACTGTAAGGGGCTCAAACCAAAGGACTACGATGAGATAGAAATGGCAATGGTCAGGGCCTTCCTGAGGTATCTCTACAAGGAGGAAAGGGCCGGGAAACCCCTCCTTCCCTCCGATGAGGAGTGATCACTTTCCGAAGACATACATGTATTCCATGAGGGAGACATACTCTGCGTTCATCTTCCTTATGATCGCCTCGATAACAAGGAGTATGTTCCTTGTGATCAGGTAGGCCGTTTTGGGGCTGTACTCAACAAGTTCCTCGAATTTCCCCCTTCCAAGGACAAGGAGTTCTGTGTCATCAAGGGCTGCAACGGTTGCAGTGTGGGGACTCTCATCAAGGAAGGACATCTCCCCGAAGACATCCCCCTCCTTAAGCCGTGCAAGTTCAACCTCTGTCATGCTCTTACCGGTCCTGTAGACCCTCACCCTTCCACTCTTTATTATATAGAGGGACCCTCCCTTTTCATTCTCCCTGTAAATGACCTGACCTGCCTTATACCTCCTTGCTTCAAGCAGGCCCTCAACTGCCTTGAGCCCATCTTCCGACACATCCCTGAAAAGGAAGACATCCTTCAGCTCCATGCCAACTCCTTTCTCCCATTAGGGTGTAAAAAAACTGGTGGGCGGTAGAGGATTCGAACCTCTGACTTCCACCGTGTGAAGGTGGCACTCTCCCACTGAGTTAACCGCCCACGCTAAAGATTCTACCATAACAGCCAGTGGTGTCAAGTTAAGAAGAAGTTTGTATTGCCCCTTGAAGACAAAACCCATATAATAGGGCCTGAAGGTCTGAGTAAGGAGGTAGGATGGATCAACCCGTCGGTCTCTATTACACGGAGCAACATTCCCCAGCCCTGAGATTCAACTACAAGGTAAAGGAGGTCATCTTCTCAGGAAAGACGGCCTTTCAGAAGGTGGACATAGTCCATCTCGATGCCTACCAGAAGACCCTATTCCTCGATGGCAAGATCCAGTCGGCCCTTGTGGATGAGTACATATTCCATGAATCCCTTGTCCATCCTGCCCTTTTCACCCATCCATCACCCGAGAGGGTACTCATAGCTGGTGGAGGCGAAGGGGCAACCCTGAGGGAGGCCTTGAAGCACGGCGTCAAGGAAGTGACCATGGTGGATATAGATGGCGAGCTTGTGGAACTCTGCAAGACCCATCTGCCCGAATGGCACCAGGGGGCCTTTGAGGACCCGAGGACACGGCTGGTCTATGGGGATGCACGGAGGTTCATCTTTGAGACGGATGGGACCTACGATGTCATCCTCTCGGATCTTACCGAACCCCTTGAGGAGGGTCCATCCCAGTTCCTGTTTACCGAGGAGTTTTACCGAAAGGCACGGGAGAGGCTTTCAGAGGACGGGATAATTGCCATACAGTCGGCAAGTGGAGACCCCCTCTATGCCGACTTCGTGGCCTCCATAGTCAAAACCCTTGAGGGGATATTCCCTGTTGTAAGGGTGTGCTGGGCCTTTACCTTCAGCTTCTCCATGCCCTGGGTGTTTACCATTGCATCAAAGAGGTACGATCCCCTTGAGATCCGGGAGAAGGAGGTAGAGGAGAGGATGGCCTCCCGGGGGATCTCAGGTCTCCGATACTACAGTCCTGAAATGCACAGGGCCATGTTTGTCCTCCCTCCCTATTTGAAGGAGATCCTTAAGAAAGGCAGGGTCCTTACCGACAGGGACCCCTATGTCTATCCTGAATAGGCTCTGGAGGCAGGTATGATAAGGGTGGAAGAGATCCATGGAAAGGATACAGGGATTGTCTTCTGCACAAAGACCATCCTCTACAGCGGAAGGTCTCCTTATCAGGAGATCCTCATCATCCAGACAAGCGACTATGGAAGGGTCCTCCTCCTCGATGGTCTTGTAATGACCACGGAAAAGGATGGATTCCTCTATCATGAGGCCCTTGTACACCCTGTCTTCCAGTACCATCCCCAACCGGAGAGGGTCCTCATCATAGGCGGAGGGGATGGTGGGGCCCTGAGGGAGGTCCTGAGATACGATGTAAAGGAGGTCGTCGTCGTTGAGATCGATAAGGAGGTGGTGAGGGTCTCAAAGGAGTTCCTCCCGCAGATGGCATCGGCCTTCGAGGATCCAAGGGTCAGGCTCATCTTTGAAGACGCATCGAGGTATGTGGGGCTGGAAAAGGAAAGGTTCGACATCATCATAATAGATACAAGCGACCCTGTTGGGCCTGCCACCGCCTTTTACAAAGAAGAATTCTTCGAACAGTTGAAGGGCCTCCTCAACCCGAAAGGGCTGGTGGGGATGCAGGCAGAATCCCCCATCTTCCACAGGGAAAGGATAAGGGCCCTCTATGCCTTCACGGATCACACCTTTGGATGGGTAACCCCCTATATGGCCCCTGTTCCCTCCTACCCGGGTGGGATGTGGCTCTTCTTCATCCTCTCCCTCGAAGGTCTTGAAGCCCCTTCTTACAGGATACCCCAGGGGCTGCGCTTCTACAGCAGGGATGTCCACGATGGCCTCTTCAGGCTCCCCCCCTTCATCCTTGAGATCTTCCAGGGCACCCCTGGACCCTAAAGCCCATGACAAGAGGCCTCAGAGAAAGGAAGGGAATCTTTGTAACCTTTGAGGGGGTGGAGGGCTGCGGCAAGACCACCCAGGCGGAGTTACTGAAGAGATACCTGGAAGGGAAGGGCTATCCAACGGTACTTACAAGGGAGCCCGGAGGAACCAGGATAGGGGAAGAACTCAGGACCATCCTCCTTGGTAACATGGGGGAAGTGCTCTCCCCCTGGACCGAACTCCTCCTTTACATTGCATGCAGGGCCCAGCTGGTAGAGGATGTGATAGGTCCTGCCCTTTCTGCCGGGAAGATGGTCATATGCGACAGGTTCTCCGACTCCACCGTGGCCTACCAGGGCTATGGTAAGGGGATGCCCCTTGATGCCATAGAGGCGCTGGACCGATGGGTCACAGGGGGATTGAAGCCAGACCTTACCATCCTCCTTGATATCGAACCCGAGGAGGGTCTGAAAAGGGCCCGTAAGCGGGGAGGGGAAAACAGGTTTGAAAAGGAGGACATAGAGTTCCACAGGAGGGTGCGCCAGGGATACATGGAGATTGCATCAAGGGAACCCAGGATAAGGGTGCTCGACGCTCGAAGGGAAGCATCTTTAATCCATGGAGATGTATGTGGTATAATTGATCAGATCCTTAAAGGAAGCACCTGAGGGTTGGAAAGGGATGTCTTTCTCATCCATAGTTGGCCACAAGGAGGTCATAGAGGCCCTGAAGAGGGCCATCCAGTCAGAGAGGATCGGACAGGCCTACCTCTTCTCCGGTCCGGAAGGGATCGGAAAGAGGCTTGTAGCCCTTTCCTTTGCAAAGGCCCTCAACTGTGAGGAAGGTGGGGGTGATTTCTGCGGCAGTTGCAGGAGTTGCAGGAAGATAGAGGAGGGGAATCATCCAGATGTGTTATCCATAGCCCCTCAGGGCAGGTTCATAAGGATCGACCAGACAAGGGACCTGCAGGGATTCCTGAGGTTGAGGCCTGTTGAGGCAAGATGGAAGGTGGCCATCATCGATGGGGCAGAGAGGATGAACACCTATGCGGCAAACTCCCTCCTCAAGACCCTTGAAGAGCCCTCCTCAAGGAGGGTGATCATCCTTGTAGCTGGAAGGGGAGGGGTCATACCCCCAACCCTTGTCTCACGGTGCCAGAAGGTGCGTTTCAGCCCCCTAAAGGAAGGGGAGGTGCTGACCTGGCTCAAGGAGCACCTTGGCATACCGGAGGAAGAGGCAAGGCTAAAGGCAAGGTTCTGTAAGGGGAGCATAAAGAGGGCCCTTGAGATCGATGGGAAGGGGCTCAGGGATGGCCAGAAAGAGATGGTGGAGAGGCTCAAAAGGGTGCTTGAGGGTGACAGGGGCTCCCTCTTTGAATGGGCGGAAGCCTTTTCTAATGTGAAAGACAGTGACGGATACATGGACCTTGTGAAGCACCTCTTGAGGGATGTCATCGTGTACAAGGCAACGGAAAGGGAGGACCTCCTCTTCCACAGGGACCTTGTCGGTGATATAAAGGGACTTGCTGCCCTTGTCTCCCTCGGGGACCTCGTCTCCCTCTGGGAGCGGGCAGAAAGCCTTCACAGGGATCTTTACAACAACATCAACAGACAGCTCGGTTTCGAGTGGATGCTGCTCGGTGGTTAAGGAGGAGAGATGAGACTTGTAGGTGTGAGGTTCAAAAGGGCATGCAAGGTCTACGACTTCGATGCAGGGGACATAGACCTTAAGAAGGGGGAGATGGTGATCGTAGAGACCGAAAGGGGCATGGATATCGGATGGGTCGTCTACGGTCCGAGGGAGGAGAAGGGACCGAAAAACCGTCAGATAAAGCGGGTCATAAGGAAGGCCACAGAGGAAGACCTGGAAAGGGTGGAATCCAAGAAGGAGTGGGAGGAGAAGGCCTTTTCGACGTGCCTTAAGAAGATAGAGAAGCTCCGTGTCCCCATGAAGCTTGTCAGGGCAGAGTACCTCTTCGACAGGAGCAAGGTGATCTTCTACTTCACCGCAGAGGGGAGGGTCGATTTCAGGGCCCTTGTAAGGGAGCTTGCCTCTGCCCTCCACACAAGGATTGAGATGAGGCAGATAGGTGTAAGGGATGAGGCGAAGATGGTTGGAGGTATAGGGCCCTGTGGAATGGAGCTTTGCTGTTCCCGCTTTCTTGTTGACTTCGAGCCTGTGACGGTGAAGATGGCAAGGGATCAGAACCTTGCCATAAACCCTTCCAAGCTGTCGGGCCTTTGCGGCAGGCTCATGTGCTGCCTTGCCTTTGAGCAGCAAAAAGACCGGGGCAACTGTCTGGGCAACTGCCATTCCAATTAAAAGGGGTATGAAATGGAGAAGTTCTACATCACCACACCCATATACTATGTGAACGATGTCCCCCATATCGGCCATGCATACACCACCATAGCGGCCGATATCATGGCAAGGTACAAGAGGATGATGGGATTCGATGTCCTCTTTGCCACAGGTACCGATGAACACGGCCAGAAGGTGGAGAAGACGGCCCTTGCCAACAGGGAAACACCAATAGAGCTTGCCAACAGGGTGGTGGTGAGGTTCAAGGACCTGTGGAAGAAGCTGGACATATCAAACGATGACTTCATAAGGACCACCGAGGAGAGGCACAAAAAGGCTGTGGAGGCCATATTCACGAGGGTGAAGGAGAACGGAGATATCTACCTCGGTGAATACGAGGACTGGTACTGCACCCCCTGCGAGACCTTCATAACCGAAAGCCAGCTTGTCGATGGGAGGTGCCCTGACTGCGGGAGGGAGGTGGAAAGGCTCAAGGAGGAAAGCTACTTCTTCAGGATGTCCAGGTACCAGGAAAGGCTCCTCGAACACATTGAAAGGCACCCGGACTTCATAGAGCCGGAGAGCAAGAGGAACGAGATAGTGAGCTTTGTGAAGGGGGGGCTGAGGGACCTCAGCATCAGCAGGACAACCTTTACATGGGGTATCCCTGTTCCAGGGGACGAAAGGCATGTCATCTATGTATGGTTCGATGCCCTCACAAACTACCTTACCGTCTGTGGCTTCCCGGACGATATGGAAAGGTTTGAACACTACTGGCCTGCAGATGTCCATCTCATAGGCAAGGACATCCTCAGGTTCCATGCCGTCTACTGGCCCACCTTCCTCATGTCTGCAGGTCTGCCCCTGCCAAGGAAGATCTTTGCCCATGGGTGGTGGACGGTGGAGGGGAAGAAGATGAGCAAGTCCCTGGGAAATGTGGTGGACCCCAACAAGGTGGTTGACGAATACGGGGTGGATGCCTTCAGGTACTTCCTCTTCAGGGAGGTGCCCTTCGGTCTTGACGGGGACTTTTCCATCGCCTCCCTCAGGCACAGGATAAACGGGGAGCTTGCAAACGACCTCGGAAACCTGGTAAGCCGCTCTATCACCATGGTGGAGCGCTACCTCGGGGGATCGGTGAGCCGACCGGAAGGACACCATCCCGAAGGCCCCCTCAAGGGTGTGGACAATCTCCTTGAGGGATACCGGAAGGCCATGGACTCCCTTGACTTCCACAGGGCCCTTAACCATGTGTGGTCCTTCATTTCGGAGGTGAACCGCTTCATCGACAGGAGCACCCCCTGGGTGCTGGCAAAGGACCCGGAAAGGAAAGGGGAACTCACTTCCATCCTCTACACCCTCATGGAGGCCTTAAGGATCATAGGCTGCCTCATCTACCCCTTCATGCCGGGGACAGGGGAGGAGATGAGGAGGAGGCTTGGCCTCGGTTCCACACCATCCAGCAGGGACTTCAGGGCAGACCTTGAGGAAACCTACAGGGTGGAGAAGGGGGCTCCCCTCTTCAAGAGGATAGAGGAGTGAGGATAGAAGGGCTTTCCGATTCCCATACCCACCTGAGTGACAGATCCTTCAAGAAGGACAGGGAAGAAGTAATAAAGAGGGCCCGGGAGGCAGGCCTTGAGCTCATAGTGGAGATAGGGTCCGGAAGGGGGCTCAAGGATGTGATACCGGCCCTGGAGCTTGCCCAGTCCTGGCCCTTCCTCTACGCAACGGCGGGGTTCCATCCTCACGATGCATCGAAGGTGAAAGGGGAAGACCTTGAGAGGATGGAAGGGATCCTGGACCATCCAAAGGTCGTGGGGGTGGGTGAGACAGGCCTTGATTACCACTACATGAACTCACCCAAGGAGGCCCAGAAGGAGGTCTTCTCCATCCTCATCTCCCTGGCAAAGAAGAAGAACCTACCCCTCATCCTCCACATAAGGGAGGCACAGGGAGAGGCCCTTGAGATCCTCAAGAGTGAAGGGGCAGGTGAGGTCGGTGGTATAGCCCATTGCTTTTCAGGTAGTTACGAAGATGCAAAGAGGCTCATGGACCTTGGCTTCTACATATCCTTTTCAGGTGTTGTAACCTTCAGGAATGCAAGGAGGATAAGGGAGGTGGTGAGGAAGGTGCCCATAGAAAGGACCCTTATAGAGACGGATGCCCCATACCTTGCACCCGAACCCTTCAGGGGGAGGAGGAACGAACCAGCCTATGTGGCCTATGTGGCAAAGGCCGTTGCAGAGGAGAAGGGCCTGTCACCCGAAGATGTGGCAAGGATAACCACCTTCAACCTGAAAAGGGTCCTGAAACTGGAAGGAAAGAGGGAGGCAAGGATCGCATACCCCATAAGGGATTCCCTCTATCTCAACATAACAAACCGCTGCACCAACTACTGCACCTTCTGCGCCAAGTTCAGGGATTACACCGTCAAGGGTCACTACCTGAAGCTTGGAAGGGAGCCGGACCTTGAGGAGATCCTTTCGGCCCTAAAGGGCTGTGAGAGATACAGGGAGGTGGTCTTTTGCGGCTTCGGCGAACCTCTGCTCAGGCTCGATACGGTGAAGGAGGTGGCAAGGTGGTTGAAGTCAAAGGGGATAAGGGTGAGGATAGATACCGATGGCCTTGCAAACCTCGTCCATGGAAGGAACATACTGCCAGAGCTTGAAGGCCTTGTAGACGCCATCTCGGTGAGTCTCAATGCACCTGATGAAGAGACCTACAGCAGGTACTGTATCTCCAGATACGGGAAGGAGGCCTACAGGGCTGTAAAGGACTTCATAAGGGAGGCAAAGAGGTACATCCCCGAGGTCACGGCAACGGTTGTGGCCCTTCCTGGCCTTGATATCGAGGCCTGCAGGAAGGTGGCAGAGGAGGAACTGGGGGTAAGGTTCAGGGTAAGGGAGTACAACGTAGTGGGATGAAGGGGATCATCTACCTTGACAACGCTGCCACAACCCATCCGAAACCCGAAAGGGTCTACAAGAGGGTTGAATACATCCTCAGGGAGGTGGGAGGGAACCCCGGAAGGGGAGGGCACAGGAAGTCGGTGGAGGCCGGAAGGGTGGTCTTTGAGGCAAGGCAGGAGGTGGCCCGTTTCTTCAACATAGGGGATTCGTCGAGGGTTGTATTCACAAAGAACGGGACAGAGGCACTGAACATCGCCATAAAGGGCATCCTCAAGGAAGGGGACCATGTGATCACCTCTACAATGGAGCACAACTCCGTTACGAGGCCCCTTAAGGGTCTTGAAAGAAGGGGTATTACCGTCACCACCATAGCCCCTGACAGGGAGGGCCACATCTCCCTTTCATCCCTTAAGGAGGCTATAAGGCCAGAAACAAGGATGGTAATCCTCACCCATGCCTCAAACGTGATCGGCACCCTTGTCCCTGTGGAGGAGATAGGGGACTACCTCAGGCAAAGGGGGATACTACTCCTTGTCGATGCCGCCCAGACAGCAGGACTCATACCCATAGATGCGGAAAAGGTGGATCTCCTTGCTGCCCCTGGCCACAAAGGGCTCTTCGGTCCCCAGGGTAGCGGGATCCTCTATGTGAGGGAGGGGATAGAGGTGGAACCCCTCATCGAAGGGGGAACAGGGGTGGACAGCAGCCAGGAGGATCAGCCAAGGATGCTTCCAGAAGCCCTTGAGAGTGGAACCCTCAATACCCCTGCCATAGGCGGGCTCTGCGAGGGTATAAGGTTCATCAATGAGGTAGGGATCGAGAGGATAAGGAAAAAGGAAAAGGAACTCATGGCCCATCTCCTTGAGGGTCTGAGGGGTATAAAGGGGGTCAGGGTATACGGGTCTCCGGCGGTCGAGGACAGGGCTGGACTCCTCTCCCACACCATCGATGGCATGGACCCTGCAGAGGTGGGCTACCTCCTTGACAGCAGGTACAGCATAATGGTAAGGACAGGTCTCCATTGCTCACCCTCTTCCCACAGGACCATGGGTACCTTCCCTGGTGGAACGATCAGGGTGAGTCTCAGTTACATGAACGACCATGACGATGTGGAGGCCTACCTTAAGGCCCTGAGGGAGATATGCTCATCCTTGGCATAGATTCATCCTGCGATGATATGTGTGCAGCAGTTGTGAGGGATGGAAGGGAGATCCTCTCCAACGTGGTCTCCTCCCAGGAAGGGATACACAGCAGATACGGCGGTGTGGTACCTGAACTTGCCTCAAGGAGGCACCTGGAAACGGTCCTTCCCGTTGTTGAGGAGGCCCTCCGCCTTTCCGGCCTCAAACTGGAAGAGATAGACGGGATAGGGGTGACCTATGGACCGGGCCTTATTGTCTCCCTCCTGGTGGGGCTTTCCTTTGCAAAGGCCCTTTCCCTGGCCAGTAGTATACCCTTTGTGGGGATAAACCACCTTGAGGGACACATAGCCATTGCCTTCCTCAAGGGCCTTGAGCCCCCCTTTGTAGCCCTTCTGGCATCGGGAGGACACACCCTCCTTTGCAGGGTGGATGACATCGGCAGGTACACCCTCCTTGGCCAGACCAGGGATGATGCAGCAGGTGAGGCCTTTGATAAGGTGGCAAAGCTCCTTGACCTTGGCTACCCCGGAGGGCCAAGGATAGATGCCCTCTCAAAGGAGGGGGATCGCGAGGCCATCCCCTTCCCAAGACCCCACATGTCCAGGAAAGACCTTGACTTCAGCTTCAGCGGGATAAAGACCGCTGTCCTGAGGTATGTCCAGGGCCTTGAGGGGGATGTGGAGGCAAGGAAGGCCGATATCGTTGCAAGCTTTCAGGAAGCCGTTGTAGAGGTCCTTGTGGAAAAGACCATAAGGGCCTGCAAGGGATCTAAACTCGAAAGGGCCTTTGTGACAGGAGGGGTAGCGGCAAACAGCAGATTGAGGGAGAGGTTTCTTGAAAGGGCAAAGGAGGAGGGTATAGAGGTCCTCCTCCCGGAGATCCCCTTCTGCACGGACAACGGTGTGATGATAGCCGTTGCTGCCTATCACCATCTCAAAAGGGGGGAGAGGTCCCCTTACGACCTCACTGCCATACCAAATCTCATGCTCTGAATGTATCCATCCTGCAAGGAGATACTGAAGCGACTCCAACACCTCCCAAAGAGATACCTGGGCCAGAACTTCCTCATAGATGAAAGGGTGAGGGAGCGGATCCTTCATGAGGCGGATCTTTCAAAGGATGACGCTGTCCTTGAGGTCGGGCCAGGGCTCGGTGTACTCACCATCCCCCTTTCAGAGAGGGCCGGAAGGGTGATAGCCATAGAGAAGGACAGGGTCCTTGCCAGATACCTGAAGGAGGAGGTAGGGGAAAGGCCAAATGTTGAGATCATAGAGGGGGACGCCCTGAAGGTCTCGTACAGGGAGATGGCAGAGAGGGTCCAGAGGAGGCTGAAGGTGGTCTCCAACCTTCCCTACAGCATAGCAAGCCCCCTTGTCCTGAAGTTCCTTGAGGAGAGAGAGGCCTTTGAGTCCATCCTGGTGATGCTCCAGAGGGAGGTGGCCATGAGGATGGTGGCCTCTCCAGGGACAAAGGCCTACGGATTCCTTACAGTCATGGTAAGGCTCTTCACCGATCCCACCATCGTCACCATCGTTTCCCCCAGGGCCTTTTACCCGAGGCCAAAGGTCTACTCTGCCCTTGTACACTTCAGGATACTGGAAAGACCAAGGGCCGAGATCGAAGATCTCCGATCCTTCAAAAGGCTGGTGAGCCATGCCTTTGGCAAGAGGCGGAAGACACTGAAAAACGCCCTTAAACCCCTCCTGGGAAGGGATGTGGAAGAGATCCTTCTCTCTTCAGGTATCGACCCAGGGAGGAGGGGGGAGACCCTGAGCCTTGAAGAGTTCGGAAGGCTATACAGGACCTTCAAGGACCGTAAAAAGTGTTAAACCCTGTAAAGGAAATAGTGTAAAATCTTGTAGGCCTCCCTCTTCAAAGCACTGGGGAAAGGGCAAGGACCCTGTGGCACGATTATTGCTGTCTTTTGGAGAGAGATGGAAGGACAGATACTTCTCACCCTAATACTCATCACCTCTGTGATCCTCCTTTCCCCTTTCAGGGGGTTAAGGCCCCTTGCTGTAGTGGCAAGTCTGATCCTCTCTTTGAGGTACATCCTCTGGAGGGGCCTCTATACCCTGAATACGGTGGATGCCATAGGCCTTTCCATCAGCCTGATCCTCCTCCTCTCCGAGGCCTACGGCATAATCCAGTCCATCCTCTTCTACTACCAGAGCCTGTGGCCTGTGGATCGTGAACCGCCCTCTACCAGGGGATGGGAGCTGCCCACGGTGGACATATTCATCCCCATCTTCAATGAGCCGAAGGAGATACTTTACAGAACTGTAATAGGCTGTCAGGCCCAGGAGTACCCAGAGGATAGGGTGAAGATCCACATCCTTGATGACGGTGGAAGGGAAGAGATAAGGGAGATGGCCTTAAGACTCGGTTGCAATTACATAAGGAGGGAAGATCGCAGGCATGCCAAGGCAGGCAACCTCAACCACGCCCTGAAACTGACAGAGGGTGATCTGATCGCCATCTTTGACTGTGACCATGTGCCCACAAGGAACTTCCTTAAGGAGACGGTGGCCTTCTTCAGGGACGAAAAGGTGGCCATCGTCCAGACGCCCCACCACTTTTACAACCCTGACATATTCCAGAAGAACCTGCGGATGGAAAGGGAGATAGCAAACGAGCAGGACCTCTTTTTCCACGTGATCCAGCCCGGAAGGGACCGGTACAACAGCGCCTTCTTCGCAGGTTCAGGGGGGATCTTCAGGAGGAAATACCTGGAAGGGATAGGTGGTTTCAGGACGGAAACGGTTACAGAGGATATCCACACAAGCATGGAACTCCATGGAAGGGGTTACACCTCCATATTCTACAACAGGGACCTATCGGCAGGGCTTGCACCCGAGAGCTACGAAAGCTATCTGAAGCAAAGGAGGAGGTGGGCAACAGGAGGCATCCAGATCTTCCTCTCCCATAACCCCCTCTTCAAAAGGGGCCTTTCCTTCCATCAGAGGCTCAACTACCTTGCCTCGATCATTTACTTCTTCCACGGCCTGCCGAGGGTGGTCTACCTCACAGCCCCCCTTTCATACCTCTTCCTGGGCTATGCCCCACTTGTTGCCGATCTCAAGACCCTCCTCCATTACTTCCTCGCCCATTACATCGCCTCAACAATCGCCTTCAACTATGTGGGTAAGGGCTACCGGAATCCCTTCTGGAGCGATGTGTACGAGGCAGTTATGGCCTTCGGACTCACAGCCACCGTCTTAAGGACCCTCACAAACCCCAGGACCGATAGATTCGATGTCACACCGAAAGGTGAGGTCCACAGGGAGGCCACCTTCTCAAGCTCCATGACCACCCCCCACATAGTGGTCCTCTTCCTCCTCTTTGTAGCCATCCTCCTCGGGGCCTTCCTGCCGGACCTCTACATCCGTGATGCCCTCATCATAAGCATGGCCTGGGCCGGTTACAACATGCTCATCCTTGGCTCTGCAATCCTTGCAGCCCTGGAGAGGCCCCAGAGAAGGAGGCTTATAAGACTTTCCCGAAGGATAAAGGTAGAACTCCGCCTCAAGGACGGAAGGACCTTCCACCTCTACACAAAGGACATAAGCGAAACAGGCCTTTCAGCGGTAGCCACAGAGCCCCTTGAGATCGATGATCCAGAGGTATCCCTTTCCCTTATCAGCGATTACGGGGAGGTAACCCATCTTAAAGGAAGGGTAATGAGGAACGACAGGAAAGGGGATGGAACGATCCACATAGGGATAAGCTTCGTCAATGTGGATGAGGAGAGCTACAGGGGCATCATCCGCCAGATGTACAGCCCTCCAAACAGCTGGGAGGGGCTTCACAGGGCAAAGAGTGGCATCTTCCCCTCCATGAAGTCCCTGATCCTTTCACCCCTGCGGGCCTTCCTCAGGGAGAGGGTCCTCAAAAGGTTTTCCCCCAGGGTCCCCCTGTCGCTGCCATGCAGGGTGGAAACACCCTCAGGGGCCATCGAGGGAAGGACCGTGGACATCAGCTACACAGGGATGTCCATAAGGCTTGACAAAGGGATAGATCCGGGGGATAAGATCATGGTAAGGATAGATGGCCACTGTCTGAAGGCCATCCCTGTCTGGCAGAGGAGGTCAGGGGGATGGAACCATGTAGGGGTGAGATTCAGTGATCCTTCCGAGGGGGTAAGGCTATGGAGAGGATTAAAGGCGTAGCGTTCCTCATCTGTCTGGTGTCGATCCTTGCCATCCCATCAGGGCTCAAGGCACAGGCCCTTATCGCAGGCATAGAGGTGGACAGCAGGGATCAGGGATTCGGTTACCTCGGTTTCCTGTGGGATAAGGGTGTCTCCGAGGGCAGATGGGTGGTGGGGAAGGTCTTTACAGGCCACCTGCGCTATACCTTCAGGTCCAACGGCAAGGAACTTGATGCGAAAAGCACCATGGTCATTCCCAGCATCGGATTAAGGGGTAAAAGGGGAGAAACGGCCTTTACCCTCTCAGCAGGTGCGGATATAAGGAGGACCGAGAAAGAGAAGGTGGGAGGTGGAAAGGAGAGGGATGATGAGGTGGGTCTTTCCCTTCAGGGAGAGGTGGATTCATGGTGGGAAGGGCTGAGGAATATGTCCATCATCCTCAGCTACAGCACCATAGACAACTTCTTCTGGGGAAGACTGAGGCTGAAGGGGGCCGTGATATCCAGGGACCCCCACCACCTCCTTATAGGGGTGGAGTTTGTGGCAATGGGCAACGAGGACTTTAATGCCTTTCAGGTAGGCGGGATCGTGGAGTTGATGAAGATCGCCTCAGGTTCCATCCTCTTAAAGGCTGGCTATAAGGACACCTCAGAAACACCTGCAGGGGGTTACACAGGCCTCGAGATCTACATACCCTTCTAATGCCTGAAGTGCCTCACCCCTGTAAAGACCATGGCAAGGCCGTGTTCATTGGCGGCCTTTATCACCTCCTCATCCCTCACAGATCCCCCGGGCTGTATGATGGCCCTTATCCCCTCCCTGGCCGCCATGTCTATGGAGTCCCTGAAGGGAAAGAAGGCATCTGAGGCCATGACACAGCCCTTCAGATCAAGACCTGCCTCCTTTGCCTTCATGATCCCGATCCTCACCGAATCGACCCTGCTCATCTGACCGGCACCTATCCCTATGGTCTGCCCCTCCCTTGCAAAGACGATGGCGTTGCTCTTCACATGCTTGCACACCTTCCATGCAAAGAGCATGTCCTCTATCTCTCTTTCAAGGGGTCTATTCTCCGTAACCACTTTAAGGTCCTCCCTCCCTATGATGAGCCTGTCCCTGCTCTGAAGGAGGATCCCTCCGTCGACACTGCGCATCTCGTAGGCTCCGCCCCCCTCACCAGGTGCCTCCATGAGGCGAAGGTTCTTCTTCTTCCCGAAGACCTGAAGGGCCCTCTCATCAAAGCCCGGTGCCACAACCACCTCCAGGAAGATCTCGGCCATGATCTCAGCCGTCTCCCCATCTATCACCCTGTTTGATGCAACTATCCCCCCGAAGGCAGAGACAGGGTCACAGGAAAGGGCCTTCCTGTAAGCCTCTTTGATGGTCGGGGCAACAGCAACACCACATGGGTTGTTGTGCTTCACTATGACAATGCATGGCTCCTCGAAGTCCGAAACGACCCGATAGGCAGCATCCATGTCAAGGATGTTGTTGTAGGAGAGTTCCTTCCCCTGAAGCTTCTTTGCCCTGGAGACAAGGCCCTCCTCCCACCTGTAGAGGGCTGCCTTCTGGTGGGGATTCTCACCGTATCTCAGATCCTGGACCTTTGTGAGGAAGAGGGGATATCCCTCTGGAAGCCCTTCCCCGATGCCCTCAAGGTATGAGTAGATGGCGGAGTCGTATCTCGAGGTGAGGGCAAAGACCTTCTTTGCGAGCTCAAAGCGGGTCTCAAGGGAAAGGGCACCCCTGTTCCTCTCCAGTTCCTCCACTATCCTTGGGTAATCCCCTGGATCAACCACAACCGCTACATCCCTGTAGTTCTTGGCAGCGGCCCTGATCATGGAAGGTCCACCTATATCTATCTCCTCTATGGCCTCCTCAAGGCTGCACCCTCTGGCCACGGTCTCCTCAAAGGGATAGAGGTTGACAACCACCATATCTATCGGTTCTATCCCTGCCTCCTCAAGGTCCTCCATGTGGAGGTCCTTATCCCTTCTGGCAAGTATCCCGCCGTGTATCCTCGGGTGGAGGGTCTTGACCCTTCCTTCAAGGATCTCCGGAAAGCCTGTGTACTCCGATACACCCCTGACCTCTATCCCCTCCTTCTGGAGGTAGGACATGGTTCCACCAGTGGAAAGGATCTCCACACCAAGGCTCCGGAGCCTCCTTGCAAAATCGGCAATGCCCCTCTTATCGCTCACACTTATAAGGGCCCTCCTTATCTCCCTCAACTCTGAAGCCATGGTTACCTCCAAAGGGCTTTTGATCCTGCCGAAAGGCAGGGAAACTTTCTTATCAAAAAAAGGGGAAAAGTGCAACCCTTAAGGATTCAAAAGCCAAGCCATTCCATGAAGGAATCAAGGCATGCCTGATCCGATGTGTCGACCCTGAAGGCCTCTCCCTGCCTGAAGGGCTGGAAGATCCCCTTCATCCTGAGGTAGATCTCCCACCTCCCATCGGAAAGGGCCCTCCCCTCCCTGACCCTCTTAAGGAGCCTGTCCCTTATGATCCCCTCAGGGGCGGTGCACTCAAGGAAGACCACCTCCACACCGACCCTCCTGCCGAGCTCCCTCACCTCCTCCCTCATCCACTCCCTGGAAAAGGTGGCATCGAGTATAACATTCCTCCCATCCCTCAGAAATCCCTCGGCCCTCCTGATCATCTCCCTGTAGGTCCTTTTCGTGAATCTCTCGCTGTAGATACCCTTTCCAAAGGGCAGATACAGATGCTCCTCCACCCTGATCCCTGCAAGCTCCTTCCTGAGCCTGTCGGAGTGGATCACCTCCCCGTTGAAGCGCCTCCCGAGCTCAAGGGCCACCGTGGTCTTGCCCGTTCCCAAAAGGCCGCAGACAGCTATGAGGATGGGAAATGGGGATCTCCTGGTATAGGCCATGGCAAGCCTGAAGTAGCGCCTTGCCCTTCTTAAGAGGCGGTCCTTCTCCTCCATGGGCACCTCTTCCTCATCGATCTCAAAACCCTCCACCTTCCCCCTCACATAGGCCCTGTAGACCTTATAGAAGGTGAGGAGATCCTCTATCCCCCTGTCATCCATGAACTCCTGGTAGTAGCGGATGAGTGCCTCCGAGAGATCCTTCCTGAAGTGGAAGTCAAGATCCATTGCCAGGAAGGCTATATCCGCCAGTGTGTCGGAGTATCGGAACCTCCTGTTGAACTCTATGCAATCGAAGACTACAAGGCCATCCTCAAAACATATGGAACCGGAATGGAGGTCCCCATGGCAGTCCTTTATCCACCCCTCCTCCATCCTCCTGGTGAAGAGGTCCCTCCTTTCACTTAGAAAGGACCGTGTATAGTCCCTTATCCCTGCAAACTCTTCTTCCTCTATGGTCCTTCCAATGTATGGCTCTGTCTGGCGGAAGTTCTCCTCCGTATTCCTCCTTATGACCTCCGGTCTTCCAAAGGATGCAATGTAGGGACTGGTCCTTTCTGCCCTGTAGAAGGAGGAGATCCTCTCCGAAACCCTCCTCACCATCCCCTCTGTAACCCTCCCCTCCTTCAAGAGGGTCCTCATCATCCCCTTCTCTGGAAGCCTCTTCATCTTCACAGCGTAGTCCCTGACCTCTCCCTCCCCCTCCATGAAGTACTCGCCATCCCTTTCCACAACCTCCACAACGCCGAGATAGATCTCAGGTGAGAGCCTCCTGTTCAGCCTCACCTCCTCCCTGCAGAAGAACCTCCGCCTCCTGAGGGTGGAGAAGTCGAGGAAGCCAAAGTTTACCGGTTTCTTGATCTTGTAGGCAAACCTCTCGGTAAGGAGGATGTAGGAGATGTGGGTCTGGATCAGCTCAACCCTTTCAGGTCTCTCTGGATAGGCCTCTGGCCTCAGGAGCGATTCTACAAGCCTTGGAAGGGTCAAGACTCCTCCAGGATGTAGATCTCCGGGAGGTAACGGTACCTCTCATCGAAGTCCAGGCCGTATCCAACGAGGAATCCCCTCTCCACCTCGAAACCAGCAAAATCCACCCCTATCTCCACCTCTCTCCTCTCCTTCTTGTCTATGAGGGCACAGATCTTCAGGGAGGAGGGCCCCTTCTCCCTGAGGTGATCGTATATCACCTTCAGGGTGACGCCCGTATCCACTATGTCCTCCACGATGAGGACATGCCTGCCCTGGATGGAAAGCTCTATGTCCTTAAGTATCGATACCTCCCCTGTGGATACCCTGCCCCTGCCATAGGAGGCAGCCCTTATGAAGTCGATCTCCACAGGTATGGAAAGGGTCCTTACAAGGTCGGCCAGGAATATGAAGGAACCCTTGAGTATCCCCACAAGGACGGTGTCCTTCCCCTGGTACTCCCTGCCTATCTCCCTGCCGAGCCTCTCAACGGCCCTCCTTATCTCTTCCCTACTGAAAAGGAGTCTGAGCATGCCTCTTCAAAGCTATGCCTTCTACCTTCACCTCCCCCCGCTCCCCCTCTCTCCCTGATACAGAGAGGGAGAGGGGAAGGAACCGTTCTATCACCCACAGGTTGGTGAGGAGGTGGCCTGTGATCCTTGAGGTGGTAAAGGTCGATACCCCGTCTCCAAGGGCGGCATAGAGGGAGATCTGATCGGAAAGGTGTGGATCGAGGGCAGCACCTGAAGCGAGGTAGGACAGGAGATCATCTACAGCTTCATCAGCAACCCTTTCAGCAGGTTTTCCCCTTTCACCAAGGGATGAAAAGCCTGCCCTCACCTTCTCAAAGGAAGCGAGGATGAAGAGGAATGTCCCCCTTGATGCGGCAACCACCTCTTCCACCCTCCCTTCAGCCCTTATCCCCGCTGCCTCCAGTCGCTCCATGGCCCTCCTGAGCTGTCTCTCCCCTATGGACCTTGGGAGGTTCGCCACCGTTGAAAGGATCTCAACCGAAAGGGGCCTTCCCCTTTCCCTGAGATCCACAGGCCTTATGGTCCCCTTGAGGGGTTCTATGCGGGCCTTCATCATCCCGCCTCCACGGGGATAAAAGCCCCATCTCTCAAGGGTGATATGGGCGGTAACCCCCATCCTCCCCACCTCCGGGAGAAAGACATCCCTGATATAGTGTATGGGTGGGCTCCAGCTGGTATGGGTTCCTCCCTTGATGATGACCGTAGAGGGTCTATCGGCAAAGATGAGGACCGGGAGGATCGTCTGGAAGACCATGCCCGTGGAACCGGCACTCCCTATATCGAGGGTGAAGTCACCACCCCTTATCCCGCTGGGATGGAAGACAAGGGTCTGGGAACCCACTTCAGCCCCCTCAAGGGTGCCACCACACACCTGGCTCACCGCCCTTGCACTCATGAGATGCTGCGGCCTGAGTCCAGGGTTCCTCCTCTTTGCCCTTATGTTGAATATCCTGAGGGGCTTACCTGTCAGGGCAGAGAGGGTGAGGGAGGTCCTGAGGATCTGTCCCCCACCCTCCCCGTAGGATCCATCTATGGTGACCATACCCTTTGAGGACCTTAAGGCCCTATTTCTTGATCTCCCTGCCGAGCCTTCTCTCCACCGATGCGAGCTTCTCGGTTATCCTGTTGGGCTTACCCGGTCTATCGTCTATGGTGATGGAGGTAAAGACCCTCAACCCATCCCTTAGCACCGCCTGGTGACACTCCTTGATGAGGTTCATCACCTCGTCCCATTCCCCTTCAACCACGGTGCCCATGGGATTTGCCCTGTAGGGCAAACCACTCTTGTCCACTATGTCTATGACCTTTGCGATCTCATCGCCTATGCTCTCCCCACCCCCGACAGGGATGACGCTGAATTCCACCAGCATGGAAATCACCTCCTTTTCAGGGATCTTCCATCGGTGACCGGGTCAGAGCCCCACCCCATGGATATCGGCCCTGCAATAGGGGCACTTGCCCCCTTCTATGAGGTTCCTTCTCACAAAGAAGCCGTAACGCTCTATGAGGATCTCCCTGCAGTTGTAGCAGTAGGTGCTCTCCCCCGGATCACCGGGCACATTGCCTGTGTAGACGTACCTCAGGCCTTCCTCAAGGCCTATCTCCCTTGCCCTTTCTATGATGCTCACAGGGGTCCTGGGCAGATGGGTCATCTTGTAGGCAGGGTAGAAGGCACTCACATGCCAGGGGATGGAGGGGTCAAGGTTGTATATCCACCTTGCAATATCCCTCAATTCCTCTTCACTATCGTTTTCTGTGGGTATGATGAGGGTTGTAACCTCGACCCATATGCCAAGGGCCTTCATGTGCTGGATGGATTCCAGGACAGGCTGGAGTCTTGCGCCGCATATGCGCCTGTAGAACTCATCCCTGAAGGACTTGAGATCCACATTGGCAGCGTGGAGGTAGGGTCTTATCGATTCAAGGGCCTCCCTGGTCATGTAGCCGTTGGTGACAAAGACATTCTTTATCCCCTTCTCGGTGGCCATCCTTGCCGTATCATGGGCAAACTCCATGAAGATGGTGGGCTCTGTGTATGTGTAGGAGATGGAGTCACAGCCGGTCCTGAGGGCATCCTCAACCACCTCTTCAGGGGTCACATCCTCACCAAGGATCCTTTTTCTGTCCTTTGGCATCTGGGAGATCTCGTAGTTCTGGCAGTGGAGGCACCTGAAGTTGCATCCAACCGTTGCGATCGAGTAGGAGTAGGACCCGGGATAGAAGTGGAAAAGGGGCTTCTTCTCGATGGGATCAACGTTCCTGGATATGATCCTTCCATAGACAAGGGTGTAGAGCTTCCCCCCTCTGTTTTCCCTCACTCCACATATGCCCTGCTTCCCATCCCCTATCTTGCACCGGTGGGAACAGAGGAAACACTCGACCTTCTTCCCCTCAAGGGGTCTGTAAAAACCGGCCTCCCTCACCTCTCCCACCAGACCCTGAGCAGCTTCACATCTTCAGACCACTTGTATTCAACACTGCCTTCGTAGGCCTTTTCGAGGCTCCTGCCTATCCTCTGGGCCAGTTTCTCGTTCGTCGTTGTGATCTCCATCTTCCCCTCCTCGATCTCCCTGATCTCTATGATCCTCTCGAGGGGGTTCTTGCCCATTGCCTCCTTCTCCTCGTTCCTGATGAGGTTCATGATCTCCTCCCTGTGCTCCTTCAGGAAATCACCGGAGAGGGTGACTATCCCACCAGGGAACCTGTCCCTTATCTTCCGACAGGCAGGGCACAGGGTCCTGTAAGTCTCCTTGAGCCCAGCTGCCCTTTCGTAGAGCGATTCATCCAGGTACCACCTCTTGTTGTGGTATACAGCCCTGCACTCGGTGCAGATGGCCATGTCCCTATCCTTCTCTTCCAGATCTGCAAGGTAAGGGTCTTCAGAAGTATCTATAGCCTTTCTCTGGGTCGATGAGTGAAGCTTCTTTGGATCCACCATATAAACCTCCTTCAAAGTATTTTCGTCAACTCATCCCTTTCAAAAAGGGGAAGGTCCCTCAGCCTCCCTCCCTTCCCCCTGATCTTCAATCCCTTCTCCCTTTCCACCACTACCCCTATATCTGAACAGGGGATGCCCTCTTCCTCAAGGGTCCTTACAACCCTGCCGGCATCCTCCGGATCCACCGTGATGAGCAGCGCCCCTGAGGCTATGACCCCCAGGGGATCGATACCGAACCTCTCGCAAAGGGCCTTACACTCCGGCAGCACGGGTATCCTCTCCTCCTCTATGACCATCCCCACACCTGCTGCAGAGGCAACCTCAAGAAGGCCGGAAGAGAGCCCCCCTTCTGTGGGATCATGCATCGAATGCACCCTGCCTGCCTTCAGGGCAAGCTCTGCATCCCTTATCACACTTATGCCAGGCTCCTCTATGAACCTCTTGCACCTTTCAAGGAACCCCTCTGAGAAACAGCCCTTCAGTTCCTCCTCCTTTTCCCTGGCGATGATGGATGTCCCCTCAATGGCCACACCCTTTGTAAGGAGTATCCTGTCTCCCTGCCTCGCCCCACCCGTTCTTACAAGTCCGCCCTTCTCGGCTTCCCCTATCATCGTTCCAGCCACAATGGGCCGGTCTATCCCTATGGTTATCTCCGTATGGCCCCCGCAGAAGGATATCCCGAGGGCCCTGCAGGCCCTGGAGATCTGTGAGAATATCCCCTCTGCAAGTCCCTCTGTGGTCCCCCTTTCCGGGAGAAGGAGGGTGGCCAGGAACCACCTGGGTCTTCCACCCATGGTGGCTATATCGTTGGCATTTATGTTTACCGCATAAAAGCCTATGTCTTCAGCAACGAAGGTGATGGGATCTGTCTTGAGAAGCAGGTAGCCTTCGTCCGTCTCTATAGCTGTTGCATCCTCGCCAATGGAGGGTCCTACAACCACCCTTTCATCAAGGATGGTGTAGGACCTTATCAGTCTTTCAAGAAGAGGGATGGGTAGCTTTCCAGGGGGAAGGAACATGGACTACACACCCTTTTTCAACACCTCCGGATCTATCTCCCTTACAACCCTTTCCTTGGCTTCTGCAAATCTATCCCTGAAGCCCTCCATCGATTGCTGGAGAAGAAGCTTTATGGCCTCTATCTCCAGTTTGAGGTCATCAATGGATTCCTCGGTCTGGAGCCTGAACCTCTCCAGATCATCGCCAAGGACCTCAAGCTCCTTCTTGAGGAGTCTTATCTCCTCCTCCAGCTCTATCTCCTTCTTTATGCTCATCAGTCCTCCTTGAACCTTCCTTTAAGCCTCTCCATGACCTGGGGCAGTGTGGTGTACTCCATCTCTTCCAGGGGTAACCTGTGGGGCTGGAAGGGACCATGCCTCCTCATGTATTCTGCAACGATATTTGCCTGTCTCCTTACCTCGTCAAAGCTCGGATCATCAAACATGTCATGGGGACCCACAAGCCTTCCCTGGGCAAGCTGGAAGCCGGCAGCTATCACCCTCGGTGGACCATCGAAGCGGGATGGATTTGCCTCGTAAAAGGGAACAGGCATGAGCGGGCCCTGGTGGGAACCCCTCATCCACCCCTCCACAAGATGGGGGAAGGAGAAACCCTCAAGGACCTCTCCAACGGCAGGCATCCCTGCCTGACAGCGCACGATGAGGACAGGATCATCCTTGCCCACATACTTGCCAGCTATGTAGCTGAGCCTCTGGGTGGAGGCAACGGCACCTATCTCGTTATCGCTCTTCCTGTAGACGGCCCTTATCATGTATCTATCAGGGCTCCCTATGAGGACGAGGAGATCGTACATCTCCTCCGGGCAGGAGAGGGTTATCGTCTTCCCTTCCTTTGCATCAAGTACCTCAAAGGAGAAACCGCCATGCATACTGGGATCGATGACCAGTCCGGCAGTGTTGAAGGGATCCGCAAAGATCCTGAAGAGGGGAAGGTTCCATGCCCCGGGGGAGGTCTTGTCTGCCATGAAGACTATGACAGGTTCACTCTTCCTTTCCACAAACTCCATCTCGGCAACACCTGGTCCCATGCCCTTGACATTGCCACTGAAGGCATCGCTCAGAAGGTCCTGACCGGCCCCGTAAAGCTTGAGCTCCTTGGCAACCTCTGTGGCGGCCACAAAGGTATTCCATGCCAGTTCGTGGATATCGCTATTGTCAACGCCCTTCTTGTGGGTCATTATGAGTTCAAGGTCATCTCCACACCTCAAGACATGGAAATCCACGATAAGACCCTTCTCCTTGGCGGTACTGAGCCTCTCCTTTGCCGTATCTATCAGGGCTGGATGGATGCTACTGTGACCTACATACCCTCCCACATCGGCCTTTATGACACTCAGGGTAATCCTTTCTTCTGCCATTATATACCTCCTCCTTTCTGTAGGATTGCTTTATATAGGATCGATCAGCCCTTAGGGGGAACCGTTCTATCCAGGCTCTTTGTGAAGAGAGGACAGGCCCTGTATCCTCTGAGGCAGAACCTCTCCTCTTCCTTCAGGGAGGGGATCCTCACCTTTCTTTCTCCATAAGCCATGCAACAGCCCTTGAGGGGTAAATCCCTCCACACCGGATCTTCCTTGAAATAAGGACATTTCAACGACAGCCTAATTATAGCATAAGCCGTAAGGTTGTCAACACAGGAAGGTGCCCAGTTTTTGATTGACCCATGGATGGTAATGTCTTATAAGAGGATTAAAAATGTGTCCCGGAGGTATACCATGTTCCACATTGCAGGACCTGATGATCTGAAGAACGGGCGGGTGACGGATGTATACTTCGCAAGGACCGTTGAGATATTAAAAGGCATAGGGGTGGATAAGAGGGTAAAGGCAGAATTCATAGCCAAGAGCCTTCCCGATGGATGGGAATGGGCTGTCCTTGCCGGGATAGAGGAGGTGGCCCACCTCATGGAGGGCAAGCCTGTCAATATAAGGGCCATGAAGGAGGGAACGGTCTTCAGGCCCTTCCAGCCTGTAATGGAGATCGAGGGGAACTACAGGGAGTTTGCCGTCTTTGAGACGGCCATGCTTGGCCTTATATGTCAGGCCTCAGGGGTTGCCACAAAGGCCGCCCGTTGCAGGATAGCAGCGGGAGAGAGGATGGTGGTAAGCTTTGGTGCACGAAGGATGCATCCCGTGATAGCCCCTATGATAGAGAGGGCAGCCTTCATCGGTGGATGCGATGGGGTGGCCGTTATCGTAAGTGCCGAGCTCATAGAAATGGACCCCATGGGGACCATGCCCCATGCCCTCATCCTTGTCCTTGGTGACACCGTTGAGGCCGTGAAGGCCTTCGACAGGGTCCTGGACCCGAAGATAAAGAGGGTAGCCCTTATAGACACCTTCAACGATGAGAAGTTTGAGGCCATAAGGGTGGCAGAGGCAATGGAAGGCAGGCTATTTGCCGTAAGGCTCGACACCCCCTCCTCAAGGAGGGGAGACTTCTATCGCATCTTCGAGGAGGTGAGGTGGGAGCTTGACCTCAGGGGGTTCAAGGATGTGAAGCTCTTTGCAAGCGGTGGAATAGATGAGAAGGCCATAGAGGAACTGAAACCGGTGGTTGATGCCTTTGGTGTGGGCACATCCATCAGTAACGCACCTGTTGTGGACTTCTCCATGGACATCGTGGAGGTGGAAGGAAGGCCCCTTGCAAAGAGGGGTAAATGGTCGGGATCAAAGGAGGTGTGGCGGTGTGAAAAGTGTTCCAGAGACAGGATACTGCCCCTGAAGGTATCCCCTCCTCCCTGCGATTGTGGGGGCAGGTTCGAACCCCTCCTTTCCCCCCTCATAAAGGAAGGCAGGGTGGTGCGCACCCTTCCAAAGCCCAGGGAGATCAGGGGGTATGTCCTGGACCAGATAAAGGACCTTACCTATTAATCTTGCACCTGCTCCCCTTGCCATAGTATAATGCTCAAGGAGGTGTGAATGGAGATAAAGGAGATACTTGTCCCTACAGACTTTTCTGAAGACTCTCTGAAGGCCGTCCCCTACGCATCCTTGCTGGCAAAGAGGTTTGGAGCAAAGGTCTACCTCCTCCATGTCCTGGATGACCTTAAAGGGATAGCGGGCTTCTATGTGCCCCATATCTCAACGGAGATACTTGAGGAGGAGATGGAGAAGGAGGCAAGGAGGATGCTCACCACCTTCAGGAAGAGGTACCTCAAGGGACTTAACGATGTGGAGGAGACGCTGCTGAAAGGTGCGCCAGAGGAGGAGATAGTGAGGTTTGCTCAGGAAAAGGGGGTTGACGTGATAGTCATGGCCAGCCACGGAAGGACGGGTATGGACAGGATCCTTCTGGGAAGTACGGTGGAAAGGGTGCTGAAGAAGGCCTCCTGTCCCATCTTCCTTGTACCTTCGAAAGGAGAATAATGTTTGGCATCGGTATTACAGAGATCCTCATAATCCTTGTAATAGCCCTTATAGTACTGGGTCCGGAGAACCTGCCCAACATCGCAAGGGCCCTTGGAAGGGCTGTTGGAGAATTCAAGAGGGCCACAGAGGACATCAAGTCCACCTTCGATGTCACCATTGAGCCTGAGACAGACTGGGAGGCAGAGGAAAGGAAGCCCATCCCCAAGAAGGCCAAGGAGACGCCCAAAGAGGAGGTCTCCAAGGACCCAGGCCCTTCCAAAGAGGATCCAGCCCGGGAAAAGGCATAGACCATGGCTGACGAGAAGCTCCCTTTCACGGCACACCTCGAGGAGTTGAGGCAACGGCTTATAAAGGCCCTCATAGCCGTGGGCATAGGTTTCGTCATCTCCTATGCCTTTTCAGAGAGGATCTTCGGGGTCCTCATGGATCCCCTCTTGAAGACCCTTCCTCCAAAGAGCAGTCTCATTTTCACGGGTCTCACCGAGGCCTTCTTCACATATCTCAAGGTCTCCCTTGTATCCGGGGTATTTCTGGCAAGCCCTTTCATACTCTATCAGGTATGGGCCTTCATCGCCCCTGGCCTTTACGAGGAAGAGAAGAGGGTCCTCGTGCCTGTGGCGATAGCCTCGGCCTTCTTTTTCGTTGGAGGGGCACTCTTTGGCTACTTCGTTGTCTTTCCCTTTGGCTTCCAGTACTTCCTCAGCTTTGCCACCGATGTGATAAGGCCCATGCCATCTGTCAGGGAGTACTTCTCCTTCACGGTAAAGCTCCTCTTTGCCTTCGGCATCACCTTTGAGCTACCCGTCTTCGTCTTCTTCCTCTCCAGGCTTGGCATCGTTGACTATCTGATGCTCAAGGGCTTCAGGAAGTATGCCATTGTCCTGACCTTCGCTGTTGCCGCCATAATAACACCCCCTGACGTACTGAGTCAGATCATGCTTGCCATACCGATGATAGTGCTCTATGAACTGGGTATCATTGTGGCAAGGGTATTCGGAAAGAAGAGGGTGAAGGTGGAAGAGGAGGCCACAAGTAAGGCTTAGATGTCGAGGTTCCTCACCTCAAGGGCGTTTTCCTCTATGAATCTCCTCCTTGGCTCCACCTGATCCCCCATCAGGATGGAAAAGATCTCGTCCGCCTCTACTGCATCCTCAATGCGGACCTGAAGAAGGGACCTTGTCTCAGGGTTCATGGTCGTCTCCCAGAGCTGCTGGGGATTCATCTCCCCAAGTCCCTTGTACCTCTGGATGTAGACTCCCCTTTCCCCGGCCTTTTTAATGGCCTCAAGGAGCCCCTCATAGGTGTTTACCCTTTTCTCCTCACCCTTTCCAAGGTAAAGGGTGAAGGGTGGTGCACCCTGTCTTTTAAGGTCTCTCAGTATATCCGATAGCTCTAAGAATTCGGGGGAGTGGACGAAGTCCCTGTCTATCAGGGTCTCAACCCTTGAGCCATTGCTCATGGAAAGGGCCTTTATGGAGAAACAGCCGTGCTCCTCGTCTCTCAGGATGGAGAAATCAACGGGCATCGCCTCTGGATAAAGGGCAGGTATAGAGGTCCTGATGTCTTCTATAAGTGACTTCAACCGCCTTTCATCCTTGAGGTCCGTCTCACATATACCCTCCATGGAGAAGAGGAGTACGATCCTTCCATCCCTGCCCTTCCTCTCCATCCACCTGAGGTTCTGGTTGACCCTTGTGATCCCCTTTATGAACCTGAGAAGCTCCTCACCCTTCAGGACCTTTCCCCTTGAAGTGGAAAGGGAGGCATCTTCAAGGGCATTCTTTATCACAAAGTCCTGGAGCTCTTCCTCATCCTTGAGGTACCGCTCAAGGGATCCCTTCTTGACCTTGTAGAGGGGGGGAAGGGCGATGAAGAGGTAACCCTTCTCTATGATCTCTGGCATGTGCCTGAAGAAGAAGGTAAGGAGCAGGGTCCTTATGTGGGAACCATCGACATCGGCATCGGTCATTATGATGATCCTGTGGTACCTCACCTTGCCGATATCGAATTCATCCTTACCTATGCCACCACCTATGGCAGCTATGAGGGTCTTTATCTCCTCGCTGTTCAGCATCTTGTCGAACCTTGCCTTTTCGACATTGAGGATCTTTCCCCTCAAGGGAAGGATGGCCTGATACCTCCTGTCCCTGCCCTGCTTTGCCGAACCACCTGCAGAGTCACCCTCAACGATGAAGAGTTCACTCAATGCAGGGTCCTTCTCCTGACAGTCTGCAAGCTTACCCGGAAGGGAGAGGGAATCAAGGGCACCTTTCCTCCTTGTAAGCTCCTTGGCCCTCCTTGCAGCCTCCCTTGCCCTTGCAGCCTCTATGGCCTTCTCTACGATCTTCCTCGCTATCTGGGGGTTTTCCTCAAGGAACCTGCCCAGCCCCTCATTCACAAAGGACTCAACATAGCCCTTCACCTCGCTGTTACCGAGCTTTGTCTTCGTCTGTCCCTCAAACTGCGGGTTTGGCACCTTGACACTGATGACAGCTGTGAGACCCTCCCTCACGTCCTCCCCTGTCAGGCTGCCCTTGAGATCCTTCAGGAGATTGTGGGTTGTGGCATAGTTGTTGATGGTCCTTGTGAGGGCCGACTTGAATCCAACAAGGTGGCTCCCTCCCTCGATGGTGTTAACATTGTTGGCAAAGGAGAAGATGTTCTCCTGATAACCATCGTTGTACTGGAGGGCAACCTCTATGAGGACATCGTCCTTTTTACCGGAAAGGTGTATGATCCTGTCATGGATGGGGTTCTTTGCCTTGTTCAGGAGTTCAACAAAGGAGGCTATTCCACCTTTGTAGCAGAATTCGTGTCTCCTCTCCTCCCTTTCATCCTCTATGGTTATCTTCAAGCCCGGGTTCAGGAAGGAAAGCTCCCTCAGCCTCTGTGAGAGGGTATCGAAACTGAAGTTTATGTTCCTGAAGATCTCCCTGTCGGGCTTGAAGGTGATCTTCGTTCCCCTCTTCCTCGTCTTCCCGATGACCTCAAGATCCCCTACAGGCCTGCCCCTCTCATAGCGCTGATGGTAGACATTCCCATCCCTCCATATCTCCAGTTCAAGGTATTCTGAAAGGGCATTCACGACAGATACACCTACACCGTGGAGCCCGCTTGAGGTCTTGTAAAGGCCTGATTCGAACTTG
The DNA here is from genome assembly GCA_015492305.1 of Deltaproteobacteria bacterium. Lineage (GTDB taxonomy): Bacteria > Desulfobacterota > GWC2-55-46 > S146-80 > S146-80 > S146-80. Next base: position 8,933 of record WGFJ01000037.1, on the reverse strand, counting down.
CCACCGGCATGGAGGGTTGTCATCACCACCTCTGCTGCAGGCCTTCCGGTCTGCCTGTGGATATCCACAGGTATACCCCTTCCATTGTCCTCCACAGTTACACTGTTGTCCTTATGGATGGTGACCCTTATCTCTGTGCAGTATCCGGCAACAGCCTCATCCACGCTGTTATCCACCACCTCATAGACGAGGTGATGGAGACCTCTGGTATCGGTGCTCCCTATGTACATGGCAGGCCTCTTTCTAACAGCCGTGAGGCCCTCAAGCACCTTTATCTTGTCAGCGTTGTATACTTCCAAGGCAATCCCCCTTTGTAAAATCAATTTATGATACCATATTTTCAGAGGAAAAAGAAGGGGACACTACTCCCTCATGGGCATGACTATGTAGAGGAACCCCTCATCATCAGGGGTTGTGAGGATGGCAGGGCTCAGGGGATCCTTGATGGAGAATCTCACCTCTTCAGAATCGAGTATGCTCAACGGTTCGATGAGGTATTTCGGGTTGAATATGGCCTCCACCTCTTCCCCGGAGTATCGGATCTCAAGGTCCTCCCTTGCCTCACCAAGGTCTGGGTTGCTGGCAAAGAGGGTCATGACCCCATTTCCTATACGCAGCTTGACACCTATAGACCCACCGGCCATTATGGAGACCCTCTTAAGGGCCGATAGAAAGGCCTCCCTGTCGGTTGTGAGGGGATTGCCTTCCCCCTTTGGTAAGACCTGTTTGTAATCCGGGAAATCGCCATCCACAAGCCTTGTGATGAGTGTGGCTGTACCTGTGAGAAAGATGGCATCCTTTTCCTTTATAGAAATCCTTAAGGAGTCACCCCTGGGAAGGAGCTTTCTCAACTCATTTACACCCTTCCTTGGGATTATCACTCCCTTTTCAAGGTTGAGACCGGGGTCTTCCCGGCAGACAAGGGACAGCCTGTGTCCATCGGTGGCAACGATGTTCAGCCTCCCCTCATCATTTTCAAGGAATATCCCCCTCAGGGTATACCTGCTTTCATCTATGGAGGCTGCAAAGGCGGTCTTATCCAGCATGTCCTTGAAAGAGGAGGCATCCATTGGAATCGTTTCCTCCTCCGGGTAGGAGGGGACCTTGGGATAATCCTCCTCTGGAAGGGTTACAAGGCTAAATATGCTCCTTTTACCCTGCACTTCGAGCCTTCCTTTCTCGGCTGAAAGGGTTATGTCCTCATCCGGAAGGGACCTTGATATCTCATAGATCTTCCTTGCCTCAACGGTTGTTGAACCCTCCTCAGGGACCTGTGCCCCTATGCTGTCCCTTATGCTTATCTCAAGGTCGGTGGCCATGATATGGAGCCTGTCCCTCGATGCCTCCAGAAGCACATTGGAAAGGATGGGCATGGTGCTCTTCTTCTCTACCACACTCTGTATCTCCTGCAGTACATTGGAAAGGTCGTCCCTCTTAACCAGAGCCTTCATGTTCTTCACCTCTAAAGGTTTGTTTTAGTAGTAGTGGATAATCCCTGTTGAGATGTTAAAAACACTCAAAACCATTTGAAATAATTGGACATTTTTGTTTAAGATCCTGTTGATATCTGTGTTGATAATGTGTGGTGGCACCGTCCCTTTTCCGTCTCCACATGATTTCAACAGGTTTATCAACCTATGTTCAACATGGTTTTCAAGGACTCCACGATGCTTCTGATCTCTTCATCCCTTTCAAGGGCACTTGCTATCTTTTTGTGGGCATGAATCACCGTGGAGTGGTCCTTTCCTCCAAACCTCTCCCCTATCTCCGGAAAGGAGGCCTTTGTGTACTCCCTTGAAAGGTACATGGCTATCTGTCTTGGTAAGGCAATGTTCTTAAGCCTCCTTTTGGATTTGAGATCGGATATCCTGATGTTGAAGTACTTGCATACCGCCTTCTGTATATCCTCAATGGTGATGACAGGATGGGCCCTGTCCTTTACAAGGCTCCTGAGCACCTCTTCAGCCATGTTGAGGGTGATCTTCCTTCCCGTTAGGGATGCGTAGGCCGTAACCCTTATGAGATAGCCTTCAAGTTCCCTTATGTTGGACTCGACTATGCCTGCAAGGTAAAAGGCCACATCGTCTGGCAACTCTATGCCTTCGAGTTCGGCCTTCTTCTTTACAATGGCAACCTTTGTCTCCATCTCTGGAGGCTGTATATCCGCTATCAACCCCCATTCAAACCTTGTCTTCAACCTCTCCTCAAGGCCATCTATATCCTTCGGGAACCTGTCACTCGTTACCACTATCTGGCCGTGGGCACCATGGAGGGCATTGAAGGTGTGGAAGAACTCCTCCTGGGTCCTCTCCTTTCCTGCAAAGAACTGGATATCATCGATGAGGAGGACATCTATCTCCCTGAACCTCTTCCTGAACTCTGGCATCTTTTCGAACCTGATGGAGTTTATCAGCTCATTCATGAAGGCCTCGGCGGAGAAATAGGAGACCTTCAGATCGCTCCTTGTAGAGAGTATCCTGTTGCCTATGGCCTGGAGGAGATGGGTCTTCCCCAGTCCCACCCCTCCGTATATGAAAAGGGGATTGTACATGTGGGAGGGATTGTTTGCTACAGCTACACATGCCGCATGGGCAAACTCGTTGCTCTTGCCAACCACAAAGTTCTCAAAGGAGTACCTCGGGTTCAATCCGATATTAAGGGGCTGGACCTTCTGGGTGCTTTTAGGGACCTGCACCTTTGTAGCCCTTACCTTCTTGCCCCCGTTTGAGGAAGGGGTCCTGAAGGATATGTTGGGCTCCCTTATCCCGCTCCTTGAGAAGCCCTCCTTCAAGAGATCCATGAAGTGTTCGCATATCCATTCCTGGAAGAACCTGTTCGGGACCTCCAGCTCTATCCGATCCTCTCCGATCCTCAATACCTTGATGGGCTTGAACCAGGTATAGAAGTGCTGGGGGGATACCCGCTCCCTGATGAAGTTGAGTATATCGTCCCACATGTCTTGATTCAGGTTATTCACAAGGTTATCAACAATGTTGATAACTCGGTAGCACTGGCTACAGATTAAGCATTGCAAGGAAGGACAAAGGATGTCTTACTTTATCAAACCACCCCATCCTTTTCAAGGCCAAATATTGTCACCGTGATCCGGCCTTTGTGATAGAATATGAACCATGGAGTACCTCCTTACCTTCCCCTCCACCCATATCGCTCTTAAGGCCGAAGAGTGTCTGAAGAGGGCCGATCTCCCCTTCCGTCTCCTTCCCACACCTTCCAAGCTCGTTTCTGGCTGTGGGCTCAGCATAGGCTTCAGGGAGGAAGTGAAGGATCGGATCCTCAAGACCCTTAAGGAGGGGGATATCACCTTCCGCTGCTACAGAAGGATAAACAACACCTTCAAGCCGGAAGATCCGTATTGACACGATTCTTCTTAAGGTGTTAGATTAGTCAAAACCTGTCTGAGGGGTGAGATCTATGTTGAGATGCGACTTCTGTGGCAGGGAAGTAGAGACCGTTAGAAGGGTCGCAATCGATAAGGACTACGACAGACTTTCTGTGAAGCACCAGATCAAATACGCCTGTGAGGAGTGTTCGAAACGGAAGGAAGAGGAGAGGAGGAGAAGGGCTGTTGACAAAACACGCTGATATTATTAGAATAAAAAATTTAAAAATCAAGGAGGGGGACAATGGGAAGGAGTGAAGAAGACCTGGTCAAGGAACTCCTTGAGAGGGATGAAGAGTTCAAACAGGCCTACCTGGCCCACGAAGAGTATGAAAAGAAGATAGCCGAGTTCGATAAGAGGCCATATCTATCCACAGAGGAACAGCTCACAAGGAAGAAGCTACAGAAGCTTAAGCTTGCCGAGAAGGATAAGATGGAGGCCATATTGGCCAGATACAGGGCGAATGTAAAGTGAGGTGTGGAGTTGGAGAGCGAACGGATAAAAAAAGGCTTTGAACGGACACCCCACAGGGCCCTCCTCTACGGGACAGGCCTTCCAAGGAAGGGCATGGATCGGCCCTTCATAGGGATAGCAAGTAGCTTTACCGACCTGATCCCGGGCCACATCGGCATGAGGGACCTTGAAAGGTGTATAGAGAAGGGCGTCCACTCGGCAGGTGGTTACTCCTTCATCTTTGGCATACCCGGGGTATGCGATGGTATAGCCATGGGCCATATAGGGATGCATTACTCCCTCCCTTCAAGGGAGCTTATTGCGGACATGGTGGAATCCATTGCAAAGGCCCATGCCCTTGATGGCCTTGTGCTGCTCACAAACTGCGACAAGATCACCCCCGGGATGTTGATGGCTGCTGGCAGGCTGGATATACCATCCATAGTGGTCACGGCAGGACCAATGCTTTCCGGGAGGTACAGGGGAAGGAGGCTTTCCTTTGTGAGGGACACCTTTGAGGCCATGGCAAGGTTCAAGAAGGGAGAGATAGAGGAGGAGGAACTTTTGGCCTGTGAGGTAGAGGCCTGTCCCGGACCGGGTTCATGTCAGGGGCTTTACACGGCAAACACCATGAACTGTCTTACCGAGGCCCTTGGGATGTCCCTTCCGGACTGTGGAACATCCCTTGCCGTGTCGGCGAAGAAGAGGAGGATAGCCTACATGAGTGGGGAACGGATCGTTGAGATGGTCAGGGAAGGGCTCACACCAAGGAAGATACTCACGAAGGAGGCCTTTGAGAACGCCATAAGGGTCGACCTTGCCCTTGGTGGTTCCACGAACACGGTCCTCCATCTCACCGCTGTTGCCCACAGTGCAGGCATCGATCTTCCCCTTGATCTCTTCGATACCCTGAGCAGGGAAACCCCCCATCTCACCTCTGTAAGGCCTGCAGGGGAGTATTTCATGGAGGACCTTGATGCTGCAGGGGGTGTTAGGGGTGTGCTTTACAGGCTCAAGGGGATGATAAAGGACACCCTCACTGTTACAGGAAAGGGTATCCTCCATCACATAGAGGGTCTCGACTACATAGATGACGAGATCATAAGGCCCGTTGAAAGGCCCTACCATAAAGAAGGAGGTATAGCCATACTCAAGGGGAACCTCGCCCCAAGGGGGGCGGTTGTCAAGCAGTCAGGGGTAAGTCCTTCCATGATGAGGTTCAGGGGAAGGGCAAGGGTCTTCGATTCCGAGGAAGGGGCCATGAAGGCCATACTCGATGGCAGGATCAGGGATGGAGAGGTTGTGGTGATAAGGTATGAAGGGCCAAAGGGGGGACCCGGTATGAGAGAGATGCTTGCACCCACATCGGCCCTCATGGGGATGGGCCTCGGTGAATCGGTTGCCCTCATCACGGACGGGAGGTTTTCAGGCGGGACAAGGGGGCCCTGTATAGGCCATATATCCCCTGAGGCCATGGAAGGTGGTCCTATCGCCCTTGTTGAGGAGGGAGACGAGATAGAGATAGACATCCCGGCAAGGAGGCTTGAGATCAGGGTGGGAGAAGAGGAGATGGAGAGGAGGAGACAGGGCTGGAGACCTCCTGAACCAAAGATAAAGACAGGCTGGCTTTCCAGGTACGCAAGGCTTGTAACATCTGCCGATAAAGGGGCTATACTCGAATGAAGAGGACAGGTGCTCAGATATTCATAGAGGCCTTACTGAGGGAAGGGGTGAAGTACATCTTTGGATACCCTGGTGGGGCCGTATTGCCCATATACAACGAGCTCTTCGATGCACCCATAAACCACATCCTTGTAAGGCACGAACAGGCAGCGGTCCATGCTGCCGATGGATACGCAAGGGCAAGTGGTAAACCAGGGGTGGTCCTTGTCACATCCGGTCCCGGTGCCACCAATACAGTGACAGGTATAGCAACTGCCTACATGGATTCCATCCCTGTCGTGGTCTTTACTGGTCAGGTCCCGACCCCCCTGATAGGCAACGATGCGTTCCAGGAGGCTGACATCGTCGGGATAACAAGGCCATGCACCAAGCACAACTACCTTGTTAAGGATGTTAAGGACCTTGCCAGGATCATAAAGGAGGCCTTCTACATCGCCACTTCAGGCAGGCCCGGTCCTGTCCTTGTGGATCTGCCAAAGGATGTCCTCACGAACTCCACAGAGCCCCGCTACCCGAGTGAGGTGAAGTTGAGGGGGTACAATCCCACCTACAAGGGCCATCCAAAGCAGATAGAGAAGGCCCTGAACCTCATCCTGAGATCGAGGAGACCCCTCATCTATGCAGGGGGAGGTGTGGTCCTTTCCGGGGGATCTGAGGAACTGAGGGCCTTTGCCGAGAAGCTCAATATACCGGTTACCATGACCCTTATGGGCCTTGGCGGTTTCCCTGGCACCCATCCCCTTTCCCTCGGTATGCTCGGTATGCACGGGACCTACAGGGCGAATATGGCTGTTACCCACTGCGACTGTCTCATAGCCATTGGGTCCAGGTTCGATGACAGGGTCACCGGCAAGATAGAGGAATTCGCACCCCATGCAAAGATCGTCCATGTCGACATAGACCCCACATCGATAAGCAAGAACGTCCAGGTGGACATCCCCATTGTGGGGGACGTAAAGCTTGTACTCAGGGACTTCCTCAGGCTCATGGAAGGGAGGGACCTCTCCCACTACCACAAGGAGCTTGAAGAATGGCACCAGCAGATAGAGGAGTGGAAGAGGGCCCACAGGATGGCCTACCAGCAGAAGATGAGGGGGAAGATAAAGCCCCAGTATGTGGTGGAGAAGATATACGAACTTACCAGAGGGGATGCCATCATCACGACCGAGGTGGGACAGAACCAGATGTGGGCTGCCCAGTACTACCTCTTCGACAAACCGAGGAGGTTCCTCACCTCCGGTGGGCTTGGAACAATGGGGTATGGTTTTCCCGCAGCCATCGGTGCCCAGTTTGCACACCCTGAAATGACCGTTATCGATATAGCAGGGGATGGAAGCATCCAGATGAATATTCAGGAACTTGCAACAGCCGTTCAGTACAGGCTGCCTGTCAAGGTGGCCATCCTCAACAATGGCTTCCTTGGCATGGTGAGGCAATGGCAGGAGCTTTTCTATGACAAGAGGTATTCTGCTTCCTGTATCCAGGTGGCCCCTGATTTCGTAAAGCTTGCCCAGGCTTACGGTGCTGTGGGACTGAGGGCCATGAAACCCCGGGAGGTGGTCCCTGTCATAGAGAAGGCCCTTTCAATAAAGGACAGGCCTGTGATCATGGACTTCCATGTAGACAGGGAGGAGTCTGTCTACCCCATGGTCCCTGCAGGGGCACCTCTCAGCAAGATGCTTCTCGTTTAGGGGGTATCGATATGCGTCACACCATATCGGTCCTTGTGGACAACGAGTTCGGGGTCCTCTCAAGGGTGGCAGGACTCTTTTCTGGAAGGGGCTTCAACATCGAAAGCCTCTGTGTGGCCGAGACCCAGGACCCCACCGTCTCAAGGATGACCATCGTTACGAGCGGGGACGATCAGATCATCGAGCAGATAACAAAGCAGCTCAACAAGCTGATCAATGTGATCAAGGTGATAGACCTTACAGAGACGGAGCACATTGAAAGGGAGATGGTCCTCCTGAAGGTGGGAACCACTTCCGAGACACGGGCAGAGGTCCTGAGGATAGCCGATATCTTCAGGGGCAGGATCGTGGATGTAAGCCCCACCTCCTACACCATAGAGGTGACCGGTGATGAGGAGAAGATAGAGGCCATAATGACCCTCCTCAAGCCCTTTGGTATAAAGGAGCTTGTAAGGACTGGCAAGGTTGCTATAGCAAGGAGCCCCAAAAAATAGAAGACCGGAGGTAGGAGATGAAGATCTACTACGATAAGGATGCCAATCCTGAGCTTATAAAGGGCAAGAAGGTCTCCATCATAGGCTTCGGGAGTCAGGGCCATGCCCACGCCCTCAACCTGAGGGACAGCGGTGTGTCTGTTACAGTGGGTCTCAGAAGGGGCGGGGCCTCCTGGAAGAAGGCAGAAGGATATGGAGTCCCTGTGAAGGAGGTAAAGGAGGCTGCCCAGTGGGCTGATGTGGTGATGATACTCGTTCCCGATGAGTATCAGGCCCGCATATACAGGGAGGAGATCGCCCCCTACCTCAAGGAGGGCAGCTACCTCGGTTTTGCCCATGGCTTCAATATACACTTTGGACAGATAAACCCCTCACCGGATATAAACGTCTTCATGGTGGCACCGAAGGGGCCTGGTCACCTTGTCCGCCATGAGTACAGCAATGGAAGAGGGGTCCCCTGCCTTATGGCTGTCCATCAGGACCCTTCAGGGGATACGAAGGATCTTGCCCTCTCCTACGCCTCGGCCATTGGGGGTGGAAGGGCAGGTGTGATAGAGACGACCTTCAAGGATGAGACGGAGACAGACCTCTTCGGCGAACAGGCTGTCCTTTGCGGCGGTGTGACCGCCCTTATCCTTGCAGGCTATGAGACCCTTGTTGAGGCTGGCTATCCCAGGGAGCTTGCCTACTTCGAGTGCCTCCACGAGCTGAAGCTCATCGTTGACCTCATCTATGAAGGTGGTATATCCAACATGCGCTACTCCATAAGCAATACAGCCCAGTACGGGGACCTCACAAGGGGACCGAGGGTGATAGGTGAGGAGACGAGAAAGGAGATGAGAAGGATCCTCAAAGAGATCCAGGACGGCACCTTTGCCAGGGAATGGATACTGGAAAACAAGGTGGGAAGGCCTGTGTTCAATGCCCTCACAAGGAAGGGGGAGGAACACGACATAGAGAAGGTAGGCCAGAGGCTCAGGGCAATGATGCCATGGCTCCAGAGGGCAAGGGTGGTGGATAAAGAGAAAAACTGAAGACTCTATCGAGGCATTGATAGGATCAAGGCTACCCATAGCTAAGGAGGGTTATCCCTTCATCCTGCTTCCGGCGATCCTTGCTGTCCTCTTCCTCCTTTCAGGTCTAAAGATCCTTGCCCTTCTCTCCCTTGCAGGCACTGCCTTTACCCTCTACTTCTTCCGAGATCCTGAAAG
>WGFJ01000036.1 GCA_015492305.1 Deltaproteobacteria bacterium | reverse complement strand
GTCCACAGGGTGATCTGGAAGAGGGTTGTGGAGGGGAGGGTGGATTACCTCACAAAGGGTGATGGCTCCATCCTTCCCGATGGCTGGGTAGAGTGGCGGGATGTGATTGGGAGGGTGGAGGGACTCAAGAGGGAGGGGCATCTCTTCATGTTCAAGGGAAAGAGAGGGAGGGCCTACAGTCTCCTCTCCTTCCTTCTATCCCATTTCCTCATCCCCCTCCACCTCATCATCGATCATGTAAGGCCCCTGATCCCGGATGGGTCCCTTGAGGTCCTGCGGGGGTTAAAGAAGGGGGCCTCCAGACTCTTTGCCCGATGGACCCTTCCATCAGGGAGGTAAGAGGTGACGATCTTCAGAACCAACAAGAGGCTCGTCTTCAGGAAGGAGGATGAAGGTGCCTTCCTCTTCGATCCTGACACAGGGAGCCTCTACTGCCTGAACCCTACAGGGGCCATGGTGTATGAAAGATGCCAGGATGGGGCCTCTTACGAGGATCTCCTCTCCACCCTTGTTGCGGGTTGTGAGGGGGTGGTGGAGGAAGAGGTGAGGAAGGACCTCAAGGCCTTCCTGGAGGAGATGAAGGAAAGGGGTTTCCTGATTGAAGGCTAAAGGAAGGGATTTCAAGGTCCTTTCTGCCCCGCTGGAGGTCTTCCTCTCCATTACAAACCGCTGCAACCTTGGATGCGGTCACTGCAGCGTCTCATCCTCACCCTCTCCAGGACCCGGGGAACTTACCACAAAGAAGTGGCTTGACCTTGTAGGGGAGATGGAGGACATGAAGGTCTTTACCGTAAGGATCAGTGGTGGAGAGCCCTTCTGCCATCCGGATCTCTTTACCATCCTTGAGAGGATCATCCGTGGTTCCATGAGGGTCTCCATAAACACCAATGCCACACTCATCGGAAGGGAGGAGGCAAGGGCCCTGAAGGGGATGGCCCCCTGGATAGACGATGTGATGGTGAGCCTCGATGGCTCCACCCCGCAGGTCCATGACAGGCTCCGTGGGGAGGGGAGCTTTGAAAGGGCCATGAGGGGGATGGAGGCGCTCCTTTCCGAGGGACTCCCTGTGAGTCTCTACACCACGGTGGTAAGGTACAACTGGAGGGACCTTGAAGGTATCATCCTCCTTGCAAGGAAGATGGGCATTTCAGGGGTCAAGTTCAACGAACTCATACCCATGGGCAGGGGGCTGGATCACTACAGGGAACTCTCCCTTGACCCGGAGGAAAGGAGGACGGTCCTTTCCATTGTAAAGGACCTCAAGGAGGATTACGATGGCTTTGTGGCAGGGACCTATGTGGACCTCCTGGAGATTATGGCCTCGGTGGAGGCCTCTGACGGGGACCTCTCTCTCAATACCTGCAGTGCAGGGACCACCGAGATCGCTGTAAGGCCTGATGGATGGGTGGTTCCCTGTGACAGGCTCTATGGCTACAGGGTTGGCAATGTGAGGGAGAAGGGGCTGGGGGAGATATGGCACCACTCCGACAGGCTCAACCGCTTCAGGGAGAGATTCCAGCTTACCGTTGACGACCTTTCAGGGTGCATGGGCTGCAGATACAGACATGGATGCGGAGGGGGCTGCCCTGCCGTGCCATACAACCTTGGCAGGGGGATGATGAGCAGGGATCCCCTTTCCTGCTACCGCATCCTGAAGGGGGAGGAGGGGTTCTCCATAGATGGATAGCTTCCCCCTCAACTGCATCTACCTGAACCTTTCGAATCGATGTAACCTCATGTGCGGCCATTGCTGGCTTGCCTCAGGTCCGCAGGAGAGGGAGGAGGTGGATCTCAGGGCCATCAAGCAGGCCATCGAGGAGGCCATGGCCCTTGGCCTTGAACATGTGAAGATCACGGGTGGAGAGCCCTTCCTTGAGGACCGGATCTTTGAGCTTGTAGACTTCCTCCATGGTATGGGACTCTCCATCACCATCGAGACGAACGGGACCCTCATAACAGGGGAATGCGCCACCTACCTCAGGCAGAGGGATGTATCCCTTGTCTGTGTCAGCCTTGACGGTGCCAGACCGGAGACCCACGACAGATTGAGGGGAAGGGATGGTAGCTTCAGGGAGGCCACAAGGGCCATCAGGTATCTCTCTGAACAGGGCCTGAAGGTCCAGGTGATAACCACCCTCCACAGGGAGAACATGGATGAACTGGAGGCCCTCCTCGAGATGCTCACAGGGTTTGGTATAGACTCCCTCTCCATCAATCCCCTTATGCCCTCTGGAAGGGGGAAGGAGCTCTTTGAGAGGGGCCTTTCCCCTTCCCTTGAGGAACTCCTTGAGGTGGACAGGATGATAGAGAAGATAAGGGATGGATACCCCTTTGAGATACACCTTTCCCTTCCCCTTGCCTTCAGGTCCATGGGGACGATCACCGAGGGGGGGACCTGTGAGTGTAACATCCTGACCATCCTGGGGATCCTCGGGAATGGGGATGTCTCCATATGTGGTGTGGGCTATGTAGAGAGGCCCCTTGTCTTCGGGAGCCTTCGGAGGGAAGGTATAGGGGAGATATGGCTTAACAGCCCCTTCTTGAGGTCCTTCAGGGAGGGACTGGTGGAGGGACTCAAAGGGGTGTGTGGTATCTGTATCTTCAAGGGGATCTGCCTTGGCTATTGTCGGGCCAATGCCTACATCATGGAAGGGGACATAATGGCCCCTTACTGGCTCTGCCAGGAGGCCTACGAGAAGGGACTCTTCCCCAGGACAAGGCTTGTGGAGGGTTGAGTGGACAGGGCTGTGGCCTTGAGGATAGGTGATCTCCTGTTCCGCATCCGGATGGACAGGAAAGGACCGCTTTTTTCCTTTGTGAATGGATACTTCGAGGGGTTCCTTGCTCCCGGATGCAGTGAAGGGGAGGTATGTGATCTCTCCATATCCTTTTCGGAAAAGGGGTTCAAGAAGAGGCCCCTTTACAGGGGAGAGGACTCAAGCCTTTACTACCATCCTCCAGGAAAGGCCCATCTGGTGATACGGAGGGGGGAGGGCTTCATCCCCCTCTATAATGCCCTGTACCTGCTCACATCTTTCATCACCCTCCTTAAGGGGGGGTGTCTCTTCCACGGGGCAGGTCTTGCCTACAGGGGGAAGGGCTTTCTCTTCATAGGCCCTTCAGGGGCGGGAAAGACAACCATCACAAAACTGCTTCATGAGGCAGAGGTGCTGAGCGACGAGGCTGTTGGATTGAAGGTGGAAGGGGGAAGGTTTCGCCTCTTTGCCACTCCCTTTGGTGCCAGGAGTGGCGAGGAAAACAGGGAGAGACTTGTTGGAAGAGAGGTGATATTGAGTCGCATCTTCTGCCTTGAAAAGGACAGTGTGAACTCCCTTGAGGATGTGGAGTTCCCCTTCTCCATGGGACCCCTCCTCTCCAACATCCCCTTTCTCCATCTCTTCAAGAGGCACCACATGGAAAACCTTCTATCGGTCCTCTACAGAACGGCCAGGACCGTACCCATAAAGGTGCTCCGTTTCAGAAAAGACAGGGCCTTTCTAAAGGGGGTGCTTGAAGATGGATAGTGGAAACAACCCAAAGAAGATACCCTACGAACCGCCTGAGATCCTCTCCCTTGGAGAGGGGATCGCCTATGCAGGAGGGGGCCGTCCAGGCAGGTGCCGTACCGGAGGTGCCCCTGTCCTGGAGACATGCAGGGCTGGAGGCACTCCCCGTCTCCTGTGCAGGACTGGAGGGGTTGCCGCTGGCAGGAACTGCAGGACAGGGTCCATAGCAGGCAGACAGTGCCGGAGCGGAGGGGCGGCTGGACGGTGCAGGACGGGTAGCACCGCCAGATTCAGGCAGAGATGATCCCTGAAGGGATGTCTGTAAGGGAGGCATTGATAAGGCTCTGCAGCCCCCCTCTCTCCATCCCCGCCTCTGTTGACTGGAAGGGGATCTATGAGGATGCAAGGGAGGCAGGGTTGAGTGGCCTTATCTATGCCCTCTCAAAGGGGGTGATCCCCGAAAGGTTCAGGACCGGATTCAGGGAGGATTACCATTACAACCTGGCAAGAAACCTCTCCATCCTGAGACCCCTGGGGGAGGTCCTCGGATTGCTCAAGGCAGAAGGGATAACCCCTCTTGTCCTCAGGGGACCTGCCCTCTTCGGGGAGGTCTATCCATCCCTTGGGATGAGGACCTTTTGTGATATCGATCTCCTGGTGAGGGAGGAGGACTTCCATCACTGCCTTGAGGTCCTCAAGACGAATGGCTTTGTCCCCTGGTCCCCATACCTTTGCACCCTTGAAAGGGATGACCTTGTTGTAGACCTCCATACAAACCTCATGACCCACTCAAGGCAGAGACAGGTCGGCCTTGCCGTGGATATAGAGGTTGAATCCCTCTTTGAGAGGGCCTGCAGGAAGGAGGTGGAAGGGGTAGAATTCCTCACCCTCCATCCGGGGGATAGCATCCTTGCCCTTGCACTCCACCTCCAGATGCACTCCTTCGACAGGCTCATCTCCTTCCTTGATATAGCAAGATCCATAAGGGCCTACAGGGACTCCATAGACTGGGATGACCTTGCTGAAAGGGCTGAAGGGATGGGTCTGAAGAGATCCCTCTTTTACGCCCTTTCCCTCATGCCTGAAGGATGGAGGACCTTTGACAGGTCTCTGATGGAGAGGTTCTTGCCTCCAGACCTCTCCCCCCTTGAGAGACGGGTGCTCTCAAGGCTCAGGGAAGGGGAGGTTCCCTATTCAGGGGAGATCCTTTTTCTGTTGAATATCAGGGGTTTTTGTAATAAATTAGCCTTCATGAAGGGTGTCCTCTTTCCTCCGGAGGAAAGGGAGGAGGTCCTTTCCCTTGTGCGGGATAGGTTGAAGAAGGGGAGCATGATCATATCAGGACTGACAAAGAGGGTGGCAAGATGAAGGTGTCACGACTTATCGTTCTGTTCCTGCTCATTCTCACCGCCATCCCTGCAAGGGGGGAGATAAGGAAGGCCTACAAGATGGAGGGAGGGGTCCCTGCCTATGTGATAGGTGTCGGTGATGTCCTTGAGGTTACCCTCTGGGAAGGTCTTGAGGCAAAGAGGAGTGAGGTGGAAGTGAGGTCCGATGGGTACATAACCGTCTCCTTTGTGGACATCAAGGTAGATGGCCTTACAGCAAGGGAGGTCAGGGACAGGCTCCTCGAGGAACTGAAGAGGTTTATCAGAAAACCAAGGGTGGATGTGAAGGTCAAGGAGTTCCGGAGCAAGAAGGTGACCCTTATAGGTGCCATCCAGTCCCAGATAAGACAGCCCACAGGACCTGGCATATACCCCCTGACAGGGAGGGTAACCCTGTCCCAGATGATCACCAGGGCAGGTGGCTTCACCAGAGATGCGGACCTCTCCTCCATCCAGATAACAAAAAAGGATGGAAGGAGGCTGGTGGTAAACCTCTTTGATCTCTTCTTCCGCGGTGACCTGAGCAAGGATATCGTCCTTGATGATGGTGATACGGTCTTTGTCCCGAGGAGGGTTGAGGTTGAGAAGAGGATCTTTGTCTTCGGCGAGGTAAAGAAACCGGGTGTCTATCCCCTTAAGGAGGGGACCACCCTTGTTCAGGCCCTTGGCCTTGCAGGTGGGTATAAAGACACGGCTGTCCTGAGGGATATAAGGGTCATAAGGGGTGGCCTTGAGAAGCCCAGGCTCATTGCTACCAACGTGGAGGCCATAATAAAGAAAGGTGAGTTTGAGAGGGACGTTGTCCTGAAGAACAACGACATCATCTATGTACCCAGGAACAGGATAAGCAACTGGAATGCCTTCCTTGCGAAGATAAGACCCACCCTGGAGTTCATCATCCTTCCCTTTGCAGGTGCAAGGGTCATAGATCAGGTGATCACAGGGGACTGAATGGCCCAGTATGAGCTGAACATAAGGGACTACTGGAGGATAGTCCGGAAGAGAAAGAAGATCATAATCTCCATCACCATTGCCCTCACCTTCCTTACAACGGTAATAAGCATCATCAACAGACCAAAACCCATCTATGAGGCAACGGCAAGTGTCAAGGTGGAGAAGACCACAAGCGTGGCCGGTCTCTTCCTTGAGGTCCTCACCCTGTCTCCTGGTGACACCCTTGCAACCCAGACGGTCATGATCAGGAGCTTCCCTGTCCTTCAGAGGGTGGCCAAGAGGCTCGGTCTCATCCCGAAGGATGTCAGCCCTGACGAGATAAGGAGCAACCCCGGATACAGCCGGATAATCTCCCGTCTCCAGTCCATGATAAAGGCCGAGCAGGAGGGCAATACCAACATCATAAACATCACGGTAAGGTCCAGCGATCCTGATGAGGCCCAGAAGGTGGCCAATGCGGTGGCCGAGGAGTTCAAGGCCTACAACCTCTTCGAGAGGAACAAGCAGGTCATAGAGGCACGCCAGTTTATAGAGAAACAGCTCAAGGTGGTGGGGGAGAGGCTCAAGGCTGCTGAGAACAGGTTGAAGGAGTTCAAGGAAAGAGAGGGCCTTGTCTCCCTTACCGATGAGCAGAGCCGCCTTGTAAGCAGGTTCTCTGAACTCGAGGCAAGAAGGGATGAGATAGAGGGGAAGATAAAGGAGATAAGGGCCCAGCTCCGGATGATCGAGGAGAAGAAGGCGATACCCGAGGAGGCCTTCAAGGGCTTTGTCACAGGCACCGAGACACCCCTCATCGTTCGTCTGAACGCAAAGCTCTCGGATCTGCTCCTCAAGAGGGAGAACCTCCTTATAAACTACCTCCCTGCCCATCCAAAGGTAAGGGAGATCGACATCCAGATAGCCAATATCCGCAAGGAAATGAGGAAGGAACTGGAGTCAAAGCTTCAGGCCCTTGAGAGGGAGAAGGCGATACTTGAGGATCAACTTAAGTCCCTTGAAAAGGAGGTATCCCTCCTTCCTGAAAGGGCGGTGGAGCTGGCAAGGCTGGAGAGGGAGGTCAGGATAAATGAGGACCTCTTCTCCCTCCTGAAGTCGAAGTACCAGGAGGCCCTCATCAAGGAATCGGAGAAGATTGAGGAGGTCTCCATCGTAAGGCATGCCCTGAGACCCTCCCGTCCCAAGAACCCCCCAAAGGTGGGGGTCAATGCCTTCCTCGGTTTCCTGATAGGCCTTGTCTTTGGCCTCATATCGGCCTTTGTGTGGGAGTCCCTGGATACATCCATAGGGACCATAGAGGATGTGGAGGCCTATCTGAACCTGCCCGTCCTTGGTGTGACGCCCCACATAGACTTTGAGGAGACAAGGGCAGAGCTGGAAAAGCTTTACCCCGGTCTGGATGAAGAGACCTACAGGACCTATGCAACCCTGATATCCCACTTCCTTCCAAAGTCCATAGCCTCTGAGAGCTTCCGGGCCTTGAGGACAAATGTGGAGTTCCTCCAGAAGGAGAAGGGGGTGAGGGCCATTGCTGTCACCAGTTCATCCATAGGGGAGGGAAAGACAACGGTGGTCCTGAACCTGGCCATTACCATAGCCCAGACCGGGAAACGGGTCCTCATAGTGGATGGTGATCTGAGGAACCACGCTATCCACCACTACTTCGGCATAGAGAGGGAGCCGGGTCTGACGGATGCAATCCTTGGCCATATCAAGTGGCAGGATGCGGTGAAGAACATCACAGACATCATGCTTGGAAGGTTGAGGGTCGAGGACCTGCTTGCCACGCCTGGCATGGACAATGTAAGTGTCATGACCTCCGGGAAGACCTTGATAAACCCTTCCGAATTCCTCAACTCCTCAACGGTGGATACCATCATCGATGAGATGAAGAGGTTCTACGACTATGTCCTCTTTGATACCCCCCCTGTCCTGCCCGTGGCAGATGCTGTGATACTGGCAAGCAAGGTGGATGGTGTCCTGCTCATATACCAGGTTGGCAGGGTGGCCCGTTCTGCCCTCAAGAGGTCCAAGCTCGTACTTGACAATGTGAGTGCAAAGGTCCTCGGGGTGGTCCTGAACGGTCTCAAGGCGGAGGTAAGCCCTGACTTCTACCACATGAGTTATTACTACTACAGGAAGGAAGGGAAGGAGAAGAAGAAGGGCCCGTCCATTCTTCAGAGGTTTACCTTCAAGGGGTGATGGTGATCGACACTGCTGATCAGAAGAAGATGCTCTTCCTGGTCCTCTCCCTCTTCCTCTTCCTTGTAGCTGCTTTCATCGCCACATCCCCCCCAATCCTCACCCTCAAGGTCTTTGCAGGGCTGACCATCCTTGTCCTCTCCTTCCTCTCCGTCGAGATCGCCCTCTACATCCTCATCTTCTCCATGCTCCTCTCCCCTGAGATAGTTGTTGCAAGCACCCCTGTAAGGGAGGTGACCCTCAGGCTTGAGGACCTGCTCATCCCCATCATAGGGGTTGGATGGCTTGCAAGGATGGCCATCTACAAGGAACTCGGGCTGATCATGAAGACCCCTCTGAACAGGCCCATCATGTACTACATGGTTGCGAGCCTCCTTTCCACCCTCCTCGGCATGATCACAGGGAGGGTTGGCCTTGCAGGCCCCCTCTTTGTGCTCAAGTATCTGGAGTTCTTCCTTGTCTACTTCATGGTTGTCAACCATGTGAACCGACCTGAACAGGTAAAGAGGTTTGTAGGAGCCATGATCCTTGTGGCCGTACTCATATCCCTCTATGCCATATCCCAGATACCCACAGGTGAAAGGGTTTCAGCCCCCTTCGAGGGTGAGCAGGGAGAACCGAATACACTCGGCGGGTATCTCGTCCTGATGATATCCCTGGGTATAGGCCTCCTTCTCCACCTCGAAGGTCCAAGGGCAAGGACCCTGCTCGTCTTTTCGATCCTGCTCTTCTTTATCCCCTTCCTGTTTACCCTCTCCAGGAGTTCCTGGATGGCCCTTGGAGCCATGTACCTCTTCTACATGGTGAAGGGAAGGGGAAGGCTCCTCTTTCTCCTGGCAGCCCTTGTTACCGTTCCCCTCCTTCCATTTATACTGCCCCAGGAGGTGAGGCAGAGGTATGAAGAGACCGTTACCCAGAGGCCCGAGGACCCCCTTGAGCAGGTGAAGATCGGTGACTACTACTTCGATCTCTCCACATCCGAAAGACTCAGGACCTGGGGAAGGGTCCTCAGGGACTGGGCCAAGAGGCCCCTCTTTGGCTACGGTGTTACGGGCTATGGCTTTGTGGATGGTCAGTACTTCAGGACACTGGTGGAATCTGGCCTCATAGGGCTTCTCTCCCTCATCTACCTCCTGCTGAAGGTGATGGGGAACCTGTGGAGGGAGCTATCTTCCCTGAAGAACCCCTTTCATCAGGGGCTTGTTATGGGGTGCCTTGCAGGTGTTATCGCCCTTCTTGCCCATGCCATCGGTGCAAATACCTTCATCATCGTGCGGATCATGGAGCCCCTGTGGTTCCTCCTTGGTCTGGCAATGGTGGTACCATGGATAGAGGAGACCGTAGAGGGATAAGGCTTGGAGAGATCAACATCCACCCCTTGAGGGACGGCCTCTTCAGGCTGGATGGAGGGGCCATGTTCGGCATCGTCCCGCGGGTGCTCTGGGAGAAGGAGTGTCAGCCCGATG
>WGFJ01000035.1 GCA_015492305.1 Deltaproteobacteria bacterium | reverse complement strand
TCTTTGCCCTGTATCCTGGTGCAGATGCGGAGACCATCTCCAGGACCGTTGCGGCCCCCCTTGAGGAGGCTATAAACGGGACCCCAAACATGATTTACATGGCAAGCACCGCATCGTCGAGCGGTACCCTGAACCTGAGCGTCTTCTTCGAGGTGGGAACGGACCCTGATGTGGCAAAGATGAATGTGAACAACAGGATACAGACGGCCCTGAGCAGACTTCCCGAGGTTGTGAGGAGACAGGGCATCCAGGTGAGGGAGAGGTCCCCTGACCTCATAAAGGTCTACACCTTCTACTCAGAAGGTGGAAAGAGGGATGTGGTGTCCATTGCGAACTACATCCTTGTAAATGTCCTCGATGACATAAAGAGGGTGAAGGGTGTGGGGGATGCCATCATATTCGACGAGAGGAGATACTCCATAAGGGTGTGGCTCAGGCCTGATAAGCTGGCAAGCTTCGGTCTCACCCCTGTTGACATAGAGAGGGCTATAAGGAGCCAGAACGAGGAGTTTGCAGCAGGTATCATCGGTGGAGATCCATCAAGGCAGGCAAGGGTCTTCACCTACCCTGTGAAGGGCGAGGGGCGGTTGAGGACGGTAAAGGAGTTCGAGGATATCATCATAAGATCGAATCCCGATGGATCGAGCCTGAGGCTCAAGGATGTGGCAAGGGTAGAACTTGCATCGGAAAGTTACAACAGGAGGTCCTTCTTTAACGGCAGGCCCACCATACCTGTGGGTATCTTCCTTGCCCCTGGTGCAAACGGCCGTGAGGTCTCTGCCGGGGTGGACAGGGTCGTTGAGGAACTATCAAAGAGGTTCCCCGAAGACCTCAGGTATGATACCCCCTACGATCCCACAGAGTTTGTGAGGGAATCCATAAGGGAGGTGGTCTTCACCCTTGTCCTTGCCATCTTCCTTGTCGTCTTCACCACTTACCTCTTCCTAGGCAATCTCAGGGCAACCATCATACCCTCCCTTGCCATACCCGTTTCGGTGGTGGGGACCTTTGCAGGTCTTTATGCCTTCGGTTTCTCCATAAACCTCCTCACCCTCTTCGGGTTGATCCTTGCCATAGGCTTTGTGGTGGACGATGCCATCATCGTCATAGAGAATGTGGAAAGGATAATGAGGGAGGAAGGGCTCCCAGCAAGGGAGGCGACCCTGAAGTCCATGGGTGAGATCACAGGACCCATTGTGGCCATCATCCTCGTCCTTTCTGCCGTCTTCATACCAACCGCCTTCGTAGGGGGTTTCAGTGGAAGGATGTACCAGCAGTTTGCCATAACCATAGCCACATCCTCTGTGATATCCGGTATCGTTGCCCTCACCCTTACCCCTGCCCTCTGCGCTATATTCCTGAAGGAGAGGGAAAGGCCCATCCTGCCTATAAGGCTCTTCCACAGGTTCTTTGAGTCTACAAGGAAAGGATTCCTCAAGGGGGTGAGGCTGTCGATAAGGCTTGCAGTGGTAAATGTGGTCCTCTTCCTCCTTATGCTGGGTATCACCTATCACCTCATGAACAGGCTTCCCACAGCCCTTGTACCCATAGAGGACAGGGGCTTCCTCATCGCCTTCGGATCGCTCATGCCAGGATCATCCCTGGACAGAACGGAGAAGGTGATCCATGACATGGAGAGGACCTTTTCCTCGGTGCCGGAGATAACGAAGTGGGTGGCCATTGCAGGGCTTGATCTTCCCACCTTTTCCTTCAAGACCGATGCCCTCACAGCCTTTGTCCGTCTGAGGGGATGGGAGGAGAGGAAAAGACCTGATCAGACATCCATGGCCCTTTCGGCAAGGCTCATGGGAAGGCTCATGAACAACAGGGAGGCCCTGCTCTTTGCCGTGAATCCACCCCCCATCATGGGTATGAGCATTACAGGGGGCTTCGAACTCTACGTCCAGGACAGGACAGGTGGCTCCATCCATGCCCTCAACCGCTACGTTCAGGAGATGGTAAGGAAGGCCATGGAAAGGCCTGAACTCCTTTCGGTGAGGACAACCATAAATCCGAATGTCCCCTATTACTCCATAACCGTTGACAGGGAGAAGGCAAAGGCCC
Source organism: Deltaproteobacteria bacterium (assembly GCA_015492305.1). Lineage (GTDB taxonomy): Bacteria > Desulfobacterota > GWC2-55-46 > S146-80 > S146-80 > S146-80. The sequence goes on along the minus strand of WGFJ01000035.1, from coordinate 3,272 downwards.
TTGGTGTGGCAGTAGGGGACATATACCGCACACTGCAGATGACCTTTGGCAAGGGCTATGTGAATGACTTCAACCTCCTTGGCAGGACATACCATGTGAACATCCAGGCAGAGGGTGAGTACAGGGATGATCCAGGTGACTACAGGTATGTGTATGTCCCCTCAAGGAAGGGCAGCCTTGTGCCTCTGAGTTCCCTCATAAGGGTGAAAAGGACGGCAGATGCAAGCCTTATAGAGAGGTTCAACATGTTCCCTGCAGCAAAGGTAACAGGAGAGCCAAGACCCGGTTACACATCAGGGGATGCCATGAGGGCCATATCAGAGGTGGCAAAGGAGGTCCTTCCCGAGGGATACACCATAGCATGGTCCGGTACATCCTTCCAGGAGGCAAGGCTTAGAGGGAGGGCGAACCTTGCTCCCCTGTACGCTGCCACCTTTGTGTTCCTCATCCTCGTTGCCCTCTATGAGAGCTGGAGCGCCCCCATCATCATCATGCTCTCAGTTCCCTTTGCCGTCTTTGGTGCCGCCCTTGGCCTTTTCCTGACCGGCCTTGAAAATGACATATACCTCCAGATAGGACTCATCACCCTCATAGGCCTTTCTGCCAGGAATGCCATCCTCATCGTCGAGTTTGCAGAGGAAAGGTACAGGAGGCTTAAGATGCCCCTTCTCGATGCAGTCCTTGAGGCCTCAAGGATAAGGTTCAGACCCATAATGATGACGGCCTTCACCTTTATTGCAGGGGCGCTTCCCCTTGTGTTCAGCACAGGGGCAGGTGCCAACAGCAGGCACATAATAGGCACAACCGTTGTGGCAGGGATGCTCTTTGCAACCCTCATAGGGATATACTTCATCCCCCTCTTTTACTACCTCATGGTGAGGATGCAGCAGGTCTTAAGGAGAAGATCAGGATGAAAATGTGGATCAGGATACTTTTCACAGGTATCCTCCTTTCAGGATGCTCCCTTGCCCCTCGGTATGAGAGACCGGCCTTTGATCTCCCTGAAGGTATGACAGGAAAGGGGATGGTGGAAGAGAAGTGGTGGAAGGGGTTCGGGGATGAAAGGCTTGATGCCCTTGTGGATGAGGCATTGAGGAACAACGGGAGCATAAAGATGGCAACGGCAAGGATGGAGGAGGCCCTTGCAGGGCTAAGGCTTGCAGAGGCAGGTCTCTATCCAGAGACAGGTGGTGAATTCACCCTCTCACGGACCGAGACAGCAGAAGGAAGCCTTCAGGGGGGAAAGAAGGTGGACCTCTTCTCCTTCCTCGGGTTCATCTCCTATGAGGTGGATCTCTGGAAGAGGATGGGCAACCAGAAGAAGGCAGCCCTTGCAAACCTCCTTGCAACGAAGGCGGCAAGGCAGACCGTGCGGATAAGCCTTACATCCACTGTCGTATCCACATACCTTGAACTGATCTCCCTGAAGAGGCAGATAGAGACCACAGAGGAGATGATCAAGCGATACAGGGAGATATATGAGTTCAGGGAGAAGCAATTCAGGCATGGACTGGTTGATGAGCTTGTGGTGAGGCAGGCAGAGGCTGAATACAGGGGAACCCTGCTACTCCTTGAAGCTCTTAAGGAGAGAAGGAAGCTCATGGCAAATACCCTGCTTATCCTCCTCGGGAGGGAGCCAAGGGCCTTCTTTGAAGACTCCATAGATACCCCTGATGCACTTCCCCAACCCCTGCCCATACCCTCCTTCCTGCCATCATCCATCCTTGAGAGGAGACCGGATGTGGTGGAGGCAGAGGAGAGGCTGAAGGCAGCCAACCTTGAAGTGGGCATAGCAAGGACAGCCTATTTTCCATCCATCTCCCTCACAGGGCTACTTGGCTTTGAGAGCAGCGAACTCAGGGATCTGTTCAGTCCCTCAGGGGGAACATGGACTGTAGGGGGGGATCTTCTGGCCCCTTTCATCAACTTCGGCAGGATAAGGGCAGGTGTCAGAGTAGCCGAGGCAAAAAAGAGGGAAGCTCTAATAAATTACATAGAGACTGTAAAGCATGCCTTTAAGGAAGTTGCAGATGCCCTTGAGAGGATAGAGGGAACATCTGCAAGGCTTGAGGCCCAGCAGAGGGAACTGAAGATCCTGGAAAGGATCCTCGCACTTGCAGAAAGGAAGTTTGAAAGGGGGCTTGTAGATTACCTCGTTGTCCTTGATGCCCAGAGACGGTATCTCCGGGCAAGGCTTAATCTCATAGCCCTCAGGACAGAACTCCTCAAGGGCCAGGTCCTCCTCTATAAGGCCCTTGGAGGGGGCTGGAAGGCGGGGGAGGAAGGGTGAAATCACCTTCCGCAGCACTTCTTGTACTTCTTTCCACTGCCACATGGGCAGGGATCATTCCTCCCCACCTTTATGGAGGGGGCTGTCTTTGCCCCTCCCATCATTGACGCATAGAGCCTCAAGCGTCTCCATCGCTCGTCAACGGCCTTTGCCCTTCTCCAGGCCTTGAGTATCTCCTCCCTTGGAAACCCCTTGAGCTGGAAGACGGGCTCTGTGTTGAACCTGCCCCACTTCTCCCAGTCATAGGTGAGTATCTCCACACCGAAGGCCTCAGGGTTTTCGAATATGGCGGTCCCTGGATAGGGAACGAAGAGGGCTATCTCCGAACTGTGGATGATCCCCTCCCTGTAGAACCTGTCTATGGTCTCTATGGTGATCTCTGCCTCCTCCGGGCTATCCCCAGGGTGGCCTATTATCCAGAAGGTGCCAACAATGATCCCCTTCTCGGTGGCCATCCTGCATGCCCTTTCTGCCATCTCCATGTCGATCCTCTTGTTCATTACCCTGAGGACCCTTGGTGAGGCACTCTCTATACCCAGTATGAGGTTCCTTATCCCTGCCCTGACCATGGTCTCGCAGCCCTCTTCGGTGATGGCATCGACCCTTGAAAGGAGGTATATGTTGGGATTCAACCTTATCCTTGAGAGGGCATCGCAGAGTCTGTAGAAGTAGGATGTCCTCATGTCAAACATGCTATCTTCCAGACCCACCGGGTAGTTATCGTATCCCTCGGCAAGCTGCCTCATCTCCTCCACGATCTTCTCCACAGAGAGTCTCCTCACCCTGGGTCCCCAGAACCTTGACTCGTTACAATAGGCGCATCTGTAGGCACATCCCCTGCTTGCCACTATGGAGACGGCCATGTTTCGGACGAAGTTTTCTGGAAGGAGGCCATAGTCAAGTACAGGCAACTCCTCTATATCTCCAAGGGGTCTTGGCGGATTGGAGATGGTCCTGCCCCCCTCCCTGTAGGTGATACCCC
>WGFJ01000034.1 GCA_015492305.1 Deltaproteobacteria bacterium | reverse complement strand
TACAAGGATGGTGAACCCCTCCCCCTCACAGGGCCCCTCCCCTTCAAGCAGCTCCCTCCTCACGGGATTGCCTGCAAAGACCGCCTTCCCTCTGGGGAAGTATCGGAGGCTCTCCTCAAAGGAGAGGAATATGCGGTCCGCAAAGTGTGAGAGGATGCGGTTTGTAAGGCCCGGGATGAGGTTCTGTTCCAGTATGACCGTCCTCCTTCCAAGGAGGGAGGCAGAGAGGACCACCGGGAGGGCGGTGTAACCGCCAAGGCCAATCACTATGTGGGGTCTGAACCTCAGGACAAGGCCCGCTGCAATGACAGAGGAGATGATGAGCCTCACCATGGAAAGGCCCTTGTCGATCAGGCCCTTACCCTTGAACCCTGTCATGGGTAGGGTCCTGCAGGGGATGTTCAGATCCCTCATAAGCCTCGAATCCATACCCCTTTTGCTCCCCACGAAGAGGAACTCCCTCACCCCTGCCCTCTCAAACTCCTCCATGAGGGCTATACCCGGGAAGAGGTGTCCCCCTGTCCCCCCGCCTGCAAAGAGGATCCTCATACCTCCCTGCTCCTGTAGTAGATATTCAGGAGTATGCCTATAGCCGCTGAACTCACGATCAGGGAACTGCCTCCATAGCTTATGAAAGGAAGGGGGAGGCCCTTGGGAGGAAGCAGTCCTGTAACCACCCCCATGTTTATCAATGCCTGAAGGCCTATGAGGGCCACAACCCCTGTGGCAAGGTAGGCCCCGAAGAGATCACGGGCCTCAAGGGCCACCCTTATCCCCCCGTAAAGGATAAGGACAAAGAGGAGTATGATCAGAGATACCCCGATGAGGCCGAGCTCCTCGCCCACTATGGAGAGTATGAAGTCCGTGTGGGCCTCTGGAAGGTAGAATAGCTTCTGTCCACCCTTGCCAAGGCCCCTTCCCCACAGACCACCTGAACCGAAGGCGATGAAGGACTGGACCACCTGAAAGCCCGCCCCCTCTGACTCCTTCCAGGGATCGAGGAAGGCGATGATCCTGTTCCACCTGTAGCCCACCCTCACCACCATGAGGTAGAGGAGGGGCATGGAGGCAAGGACAAGGGCAAGGACATACCTCAACCTCACCCCTGCAACGAACATCATGAAGAAGAGGATGGCGGCAAGGAAGAGGGCACCTCCGAAGTCAGGCTCCTTGAGGACCAGCCCTATCAGTATCCCCCCTGTGATAATGGGGGGCAGGAAACCCACCTTGAAGGTCCTGACCTTATCCACCTTGGAGGAGAAGAAGTAGGCAAGGTATATGATGAGGGAGAGCTTGGCAAGCTCGGAGGGCTGGAAGACGAAGTGTCCAACCTGGACCCACCTCCTTGAGCCCCCTGCTTCCACCCCAGCACCGGAGATGAGGGGGATCAGAAGGAGCAGGGTAGAGAGGATGAGCAGGGGGTAGACCAGGGGTCTGTAGTAGTGGTAGGGAAAGCGCATTGCACCTATGAGGACGAGGAGGCCAAGGGTTATGTGGAGGAGCTGCTTCTTGAGGAAGTAGTATCCATCACCAAACCTCTGGTCCGCCACGATGTAGCTTGCACTGTAGATCATGACCACACCGATGGTCATGAGGATGAGTGTGGCAGCGATGATGACCTTGTCTGTCTCCCTCTTCATGACCCCATCACCTCAGGGCACCCACGAGTTCCTTGAACCTGTTGCCCCTCTCCTCGTAGCTTCCGAAGGCATCGAAGCTGGAACAGGCAGGGGAAAGGAGGACGGCCTCACCAGGCCTTGCCTCCCTGCAGGCTATGGAAAAGGCATCATCCAGTCCATGGGCCTCCCTTATATCCCACGATGGATCAAGGGACTCCCTGATCCTTTTCCTCGATTCCCCGAAGAGCACAACAACCCTCACCTTCCCCTTCATGGCCCTGTTGAGGCTGCTGTAGTCCACACCCTTGTCCCTTCCCCCAAGGAGGAGGATGACCTTGCGGTCCATACTCTCAAGGGCCCTCTCAACAGCCCCGGGGTTTGTGGCCTTTGAGTCGTTGTAGAACCTCACGCCCCTCCACTCCCTCACAAACTCTATCCTGTGGGCAAGGCCCCTGAAGCCCCTGATCCCATCCACAACGGCATCCCTCTCAAGGCCGCATATCCCTGCAGCCCCTATCACGGCCATCACATTCTCAAGGTTGTGCCTTCCCCTCAGGGTGAGACCGTCAAGGTCGTACCTCTCCATGAGGCCCCTGTCTGAGAAGATCACCCCCTTGCCGTTGAGCCAGATGCCCCTTTCAAGGGTCCTGGTGCTGCTGAAGGTGATGACCCTTGAGGGAAGACCTGTTGAAAGGGACGATACCAGGGGATCATCGCCGTTTACGATGGCGTAGTCCCCTGGTCCCTGGTTTGCAAAGAGCCTGAACTTTATCCTCCCGTACTCAAGGATGGATCCATGCCTGTCAAGGTGGTTCTCCGATATGTTGAGGACTATCCCTATAAAGGGTCTGAAGGCCCTCACCCTCTCGAGCTGAAAACTGCTCACCTCGCATATCACATAGTCGGGCACCGCCCCCTCAAGGAGGAGATCCACAAGGGGTCTCCCTATGTTCCCGCCCACCCACACCTCCTTCCCTGCCCTTGAAAAGACCTCACCAAGGAGGGTCGTTGTCGTGGTCTTGCCGTTTGTCCCTGTGACGGCTATCACAGGTGCCCTGAGGAAGGGAGAGACGAGGTCAAGCTCCCCCATCACCTCCACACCCCTCCTCTCGGCCTCCCTGATGGGCCCTATATCAGAAGGGACCCCGGGGCTCAGGACTATGAGATCGCTCCGGAGGAAGGTCTCAACCCTGTGGCAACCAAGCTCCACAGCCTCCACACATCCCTCGATCTCCTTGAGCCCGGTCCCAAGCTCATCGGCAGGCCTCTTATCGGTCACAGAGACGCAGGCCCCCATATCCGAAAGGAACCGGACAAGGGCAACCCCTGTCTTACCGAGACCCACGACAAGGACCTTTTTCCCCTTGAGATCCACAGGTCACCTCAGCTTGAGGGTACTTATGGCTATGAGGGAGAGGATGAGTGAGATGATCCAGAACCTCACCGTTATCTTCGGCTCCGACCAGCCCTTGAGCTCAAAGTGGTGATGGATCGGGGCCATCCTGAAGACCCTCTTTCCCCTCAGCCTGTAAGAACCCACCTGGAATATGACCGACAGGGCCTCCACCACGAAGATCCCCCCCACGATGGTGAGGAGGAACTCCTGCTTCGTGATTATGGCAAGGGTCCCTATGGCCCCGCCCAGGGCAAGGGACCCTATGTCACCCATGAAGATCTGGGCCGGATAGGTGTTGTACCACAGGAAGGCAAGGCTTGCCCCCACCATGGCCCCTGCGAAGATGGCAAGCTCTCCGCTGCCGGGCACATGGGGGATCTGGAGGTATGCAGCAAGCCTGCTGTGACCGGCAAGGTATGCAAAGAGCATGTAGGTGGCAGATGTTATGGTGACAGGGCCTATGGCAAGGCCATCAAGGCCATCGGTGAGGTTGACGGCATTGGAGGCGCCAACGATGACAAAGACAGCAAAGGGGAGGTAGAACCACCCCATGTCTATCCTCACCTCTTTGAAGAAGGGGACGGACACATCCGTATCGAAGTTGCTGAAGATGAGGAGGAGGACAACGAAGGTGGCAATAAGGGTCTGGAGGAGGAACTTCTCCCCAGGCTTCAGGCCCCTTCCCTCCCTTGTGAGCTTGAGGTAGTCATCAAGGAAGCCAACGGCCCCGAAGCCAAGGGTCACAAAGACCATGATCCAGATGTATGGGTTCGTCAGGTTCGCCCAGAGAAGGGTGGGAACCACCACGGAAAGTATTATGAGGAGCCCGCCCATGGTTGGTGTCCCCTCCTTGCTCTTGTGATTCGGTGGACCGTATTCCCTCACCCTCTGGTTGATGCGGAGGCTGGAAAGCCTCCTTATGAGGTAGGGACCAAAGAGCAGACCAAGGAGGAGGGCCGTGATGGTTGCGTAGATGGTCCTGAAGGTGATGTACTGGAATACATTGAAGACGGAGTAGACATCCCTCAATGGAAAGAGCAGGTGATAGAGCATCACAGCCTCCACCTGTAGATGGTCTCTCCCATGAGCCCCCTGCTTTCGGAAAACCTCCCCTTTATCCGCTCCACGATCTCCTCCATCCCGACGGCCCTTGAGGCCTTCACCAGGATGAGGTCCCCTGGACAGATCTCAACCCTCAGGTCCCTCCACAACCCCTCCTTATCCTCAAAGGATCTCACCCTGTCCTCATCCATCCCTGCCGATATGGCACCTGCCCTCACATCCTCCCTGTACCTCCCTGCAAGGTAGAGGAGGTCGATCGACAGGGAGCCGGCAAGCCTCCCCAGGTCGAAGTGGAAGGAGGGGGCCCTCTCCCCGAGCTCAAGCATGTCACCGAGGACGGCTATCCTCCTTCTGGCATCAAGGTCGGAGAGGGCCTTGAGGGAGGCGGCCATGGACGTTGGATTGGCATTGTATGAGTCATCTATGACCCTCACGGACCCCAGATCTATGAACTCCATCCTGCCCTTCACGGGCCTGAAGGTGGAAAGGCCTTCAACAATGGCCTCGTCGTCGACACCAAGGGCCTTTGCTATAGCCACAGCACAGAGGAGGTTGTGGACATTGTGGAAGCCAAAGGCCCTGATCCTCCCCCTGAGCCTGTTCCCGAAGGCAAGGACCTCGTAGGAGATGCCCTCCCCATCCTCCCTTGAGGAGACAAGGGATACATCCCCCCCATGTATGCCGTAGGTAACCCTCCTCCCCTTGAGGCAGCCTGTCCCCTCCACCACCATGGGGTCATCGAGGTTCACCACCATGCAACCCCTGCCCTCGATCCTCCTGAAGAGCTCGAGCTTTGCCTCCCTCACACCCTCGATGCCACCCATGCCCTCAAGGTGGGAGATGCCTATGTTCGTGATTGTCCCTATGGTGGGCATGGATATCTCCACAAGTCTCTCCATCTCCTCCCTGCCCATGTTGACACCAAGCTCAACAACAGCCACCGAGTGGGTATCCTCGAGATCAAAGAGGGTGAGGGGAAGCCCTATCAGGTTGTTGTAGTTCCCCTTGCTTACAAGGGGATTTGAAGAGATGGACAGGATGGCCCCTGCCATCTCCTTTGTGGTGGTCTTGCCGCAGCTTCCTGTTATGGCAACAAGGGGGATATCAAAGAGGCTCCGGTAGTAGGAGGCAAGGTCCCCCAGGGCCCTCATGGTATCCCTCACACCTATGATGTTTGCCCCATCCGGGATGGGCCCCTTCCATCCCCTCTCAACCACGGCACCCCATGCACCCCTATCCAGGGCCTCACCGACAAAGTCGTGGCCATCGTACCTCTCACCCCTCAGGGCAAAGAAGAGGTCACCCTCTCTCAGGGTCCTTGAGTCGGTGGAGACCCCCCTCACAGGGAGGGAGGAACCCCTCTCAAGGAACTCCCCTGAAAGGGCATCAACGATCTCCTTTCCCTCAAGCGGCCTCACAGCCCATTCACCCCCTGAAGGCCCTCCATCTCGCTGAAGACCCTTCTGACCTCCTCCACATCGGAAAAGGGTATCACCCTGTCACCTATTATCTGGTAGTCCTCATGGCCCTTTCCGGCAATCACAACGATGTCACCATCACCACCTGCACCAAGGGCCATCTCTATGGCCCTTCTCCTGTCAAGCTCGATGGAGTAGTTCCTGCCCTCTATCCCCTTCCTTATATCCTCTGCTATGGCCGATGGGTCCTCAGACCTCGGGTTGTCGCTGGTGATGATCACAAGGTCGCTCCGCTCAGAGGCTATCCTCCCCATGAGGGGCCTCTTTCCCCTGTCCCTGTCCCCTCCACAGCCAAAGACGGTTATGATCCTTCCCTTCTTCATGGGTGTGAGGGCATCCAGGACATTGGCCAGTGCATCAGGGGTGTGGGCGTAGTCTATAACAACGAAGGTGCCCCTGGGGGACATGAGCCTCTCCATCCTGCCCGGCACCCCTTTGAGGGCCATTATCCCCTCCCTTATCTGGGCAGGGGGGAGATCAAAGGCCACAGCAACGGCCACAGCGGCAAGGATGTTGTAGAGGTTGAACCGCCCTATGAGGGAGGAACTGAAGGGCACCTTGCCCATGGGGGTGGAGATGATCCCCCTTATACCCTCCACATCAGCCTCAGCACTCTCAACCCTCACATGCCCCCTCTCCATGCCGTAGGTCACCTTCCTCCCCTTCACATCGAGGGCGATGTTGTAACCCCATGGATCCTCCACATTGATCACAGAGATCCCACCTGCAGGCTCCACCATGTCCTTGAAGAAGGAGGCCTTCACCCTGAAGTAGTCATCCATGCCCCTGTGGAAGTCCAGGTGGTCCTGGCTCAGGTTTGTGAATACACCGCAGGCAAAGGATGAGCCCCTGAGCCTTCCCATGGCAAGCCCGTGGGATGAGACCTCCATGACACAGGTACCCACACCCTGATCCACCATCTCCCTCAGTATCCTCTGGAGAAGGGGGGCCTCAGGTGTGGTGTGGACCGGCTTGAAGACCTTCCCTCCGTACCTGTAGCCGGTGGTCCCTATGAGGCCAACCTCCTTCCTCCCGGCCTTCATGATGGACTCGATCAGGTAGGTGGTGGTGGTCTTTCCGTTCGTCCCGGTCACACCTATGAGGCAGAGCCTCTCAGAGGGTCTGCCGTAGAAGATGGATGAGAGAGGACCAAGGACCTGCCTTGTGTCCCTCACTATGCCGTAGGCCCTGCCCGTGAGGGATGGATGGAACCTCTCCACCAGGAATGCCCCTGCACCCCTTGCAAGGGCCTCATCTATGAAGTCGTGTCCATCCGCCCTCTGCCCCCTTAGAGCAACAAAGAGGTCACCAGGTCCTGCCTCTTTGGAGCTGGAGGTGATGCCCTGGACCTCCACATCAGGCCCCTCAACCACCTCCACCCCTGCACGGGAAAAGAGTTCCCTTACCTTCATCCCCTCTTCACTCGTTTAATGAGACATTATCCCCTATCCGGGTCCTTTTTTCAATGCCCTCATCGAAAAAAACCGTAACTGTATCGCCCCTTTTGAAGGATGTTCCCGGGGGAGGGTCCTGCGATACAGCCCTTCCATACCCCACCACCTTCACCTCAAGGGAAAGGTCCCAGGCCTGCCTCAACACCTCCCTCACCCCCTTCCCTATGAAGGAGGGAATCGCCTTCCTGTCTCTCACCACAGATGCCCTCACAGGCTCCACCCTCCTCACGCCCCTCACCCTCAGGGGCCTTCCCCTGTAGAGGGGGTCCACACCGAGGTAGGGCAGGATCTTTCCTGCTATCTCCCTGAAGACAGGGGCCGCCACATCCCCTCCGTAGAAGCTCCCCCTTGGTTCGTCGATGACAACGAGGATGGATATCCTCGGGTCCTCAACCGGTGCAAAGCCCATGAAGGAGCTTATGTACCGATCCTTCAGGTATCCGCCACGGACATGATCAACCTTCTGGGCAGTCCCTGTCTTTCCGGCAACGGTGTAACCCTCAAGGGATGCCTTCCTCCCCGTCCCTTCATCCACAACCTTTTTCAGCATCCCTGAAAGGACCCTTGCCGTCTCCTCGGAGATCACCCTCCTCCTTATGTAGGGCGTTACCTCCTTCACAACCCTTCCATCGGGTGCCACAATCCTCTTCACCACGAAGGGCCTGACGAGGTAGCCCCCGTTGGCGATGGCCGAGAAGGCGGTAAGGAGCTGGATTCCGGTGACAGAGACACCCTGCCCGAAGGATATGGAGGCAAGGTCCACATCGGTCCAGGCCCTCCCGTTCCTGAGTATCCCCTGGGCCTCCCCTGGAAGGTCTATCCCCGTCCTCGAACCGAACCCGAAGACCCTGAGGTACCTGTAGAGCCTCTCCCTGCCCAGGATCCTCCCCACCTTTATGGCACCTATGTTGCTCGAGTACTGAAGGACCTCGGTGAAGGAGAGCCACCTGAACCTCTTGTAGTCGTGGAAGACCCTGTCTGCCACCCTGTAGGCCCCCTTCTCCCCGTAGAACCTTGAGGAGGGCTTCACCTTCCCCTCCTCCATGGCAGCGGCTGCGAGGAAGACCTTAAAGGTCGATCCCGGTTCAAAGATGTCAGTTACCGCCCTGTTCCTCCACATGGAGGGGGAGGCCCTGGAAAAGTCGTTTGGATCGAAGGAGGGCTCGTTGGCCATGGCAAGTATCTCCCCTGTCTTTGGATCCATCACGATCACAAAGCCCCCTCTTGCCCTGTACTCCTCCACAGCCCTCTTCAGGGCCTTCTGGGCAACGGACTGGACCGTGCTGTCGATGGTGAGGACAAGATCGTAGCCCTGTGTGGCCTCCCTGCCGGGGTTGCTGAAGAGTATCTCCCTTCCCCTCGCATCCCTGTAGCCGTAAAGACGGCCCCCCTTCCCCCTGAGGTAGGAGTCGTAGAAGAGCTCTATGCCCTCAAGGCCCTGGGAGTCGACACCTGCAAAGCCGATCACATGGGGGGCAAGGGGAGGGTCGGCATACACCCTTTTGCTCTCCTTCACAAACCCTATACCCTCCTCCTTTAGGCCCCTCAGGGCCTTGAAGGTCCGGTCCGGAAGCTCCCTCTTTATCCACACGAAGGAGGTCTTCCTGGAGAGGGCCTTTTTCACCTTTCCGTATCTCTCTCCAAGCACCCTTGAAAGGGTGCGGGCCAGCCTTCCCCTGTCCTTCACCCTCTCAGGGTGGGCATAGATGGAGAAGGTCTCTATGCTCATGGCAAGTTCCCTTCCCTTCCTGTCGTATATGGTCCCCCTCCGGGGCTTCACGAAGAGGACCTTCCTGTGCTGCCTCTCTGCAATCTCCTTGAGTGTACCTGACTCGAGCACCTGGAGCTGGATGAAACGGGCAAAGACAAGGGAAAAGAGGAGGAGGAGCAGGAAGAAGGAAAGGCTTATCCGTATCCTCAGTCCCTTTGGAAGGCTCATTTCACCCTTACTATCTCTTCACCCCTGGGGTGGTGAAGTCCGAGTTCCTCCCTCCCTATCCGCTCTATCCGGCCCGGAGACTTAAGGTTCGCCACCTCCATCTTCAGCCTCCTGTTCTCCTCAAGGAGCCGATACCTCTGCCTGTTTGCCTCCGATATCTGATAGCCGACCTCGACCGTTGCAAGCCTCACCCAAAGGTATGATATGGAAAGGACAAGCAGGAGGAAAAAGACAAGGAGGAGGCGAAGGATGTGGAGGGGGTCCCTGCGGGAGGACCTCCTCACCCTCTGGATCCTCAGGGCGTCCAGAGAGGACCTCTTGATGGATAGGTCCAGGTTGTATATGCCCGGTTTCATCCTGCTCCCTGACGGATCAGGGCTACACCCTCTCGGCAACCCTCAGCCTTGCACTCCTTGCCCTCGGGTTTGCCCTGATCTCCTCCTCAGAAGGCCTGATGGGCCTCCTTGTGATGATCCTGAGCCTCTGAACCCTGCCGCACACACACCTCGGGAGCCCCGGGGGGCAGGTGCAGCCCCTCTCGAGATCCCTGAACATCTCCTTCACTATCCTGTCCTCAAGGGAGTGGAAGGAAATGATGCAGAACCTCCCTGAGGGTTTCAGTATCTCCACCCCTTCCTCTATCGCCCTCTTGAGGTTGTTCAGCTCGTCGTTTACGGCTATGCGAAGGGCCTGGAAGACCCTCGTTGCTGGATGGATCTTCTTCGGATGGTATCTTCTCGGGATGGCTGATGAAACAATCCCGGCAAGGTCAGCGGTTGTCCTTATCTCCCCCTCCTCCCTCCTCCTGCATATGGCACGGGCAATCCTCTTTGCCCACCTCTCCTCGCCGTACTCCCTGAAGATCCTCTCAAGCTCCTCCTCCCTGTACTGGTTCACCACCTTGAAGGCCGTGAGGGGGTTCCTCCTGTCCATCCTCATGTCAAGGGGCTCGTCCCTCAAGAAGCTGAACCCCCTTCCCTCCTTCTCAAGGTGCATGGAAGACAGCCCCAGATCGAGGAGGATACCATCCACCCTGTCAAAACCCAGGTCCTTCACCACCTCACCCATCTCCACGAAGTTTGCCCTCACTATGTAGAGCCGCTCCCCATCGAAGGGTATGAGCCTCTTCCTTGCAACATCTATGGCCTCCTCATCCCAGTCGATCCCTATCACCCTGCCCCTGTCGGAGAGCCTCCTGAGGATCGCCTCACAGTGCCCTCCTCCACCCAGTGTGCCATCCACATAAACGCCATCAGGGTCCACAACGAGGTGGCCTACCACCTCATCGACCATCACAGGCCGGTGAAAAACCCCCTCGGCAAAGTCAAGGGAAACCATGGCTCAAAGCCCCAGATCGGCTATCACGTCGCTGAGGGCATCAAAGTTCTCCTGGGCCCTGGTGATCTCCTCGTTCCACCTGTCCCTGCTCCATATCTCTATCTTCTTCAGCATACCTGCAAGGACAACATCCTTCTCAAGGGCGGCATAGTTCCTCAGGGCAGGGGGGATGAGGATCCTGCCGAGCTTATCTATGGTGCACTCCGTCGCACCGGAAAAGAAGAGCCTCACAAAGGCCTTTACCTCCTTCTTCACCATGGAGAGGGTGCTCGCCCTCTCCTCGAGGATGGTCCACTCCTTGTAGGGATACATGACAAGACAGCCATCAAAGGTGGTCAGGACAACCCTTTCCTCACCGTAACGCTCGCGGAGGATCTCCCTGAACTTGGAAGGGATACTTACCCTGCCCTTGGAGTCGATGGTATGTTCGAACCTTCCCCTGAACATTTATACCACTTTATCCCACCTTTTACCACCCGAATCGACTATACTAAAGCGCCACCCCTTTGTCAAGTGGAAAGGGGCAGAAACCCGGGGCATGTATGGAGGGTGTGAAGGGTCAGATCGGGAAGGTCAACCGGTGATGATCTCCAGTATCTCTCTGTACCTTTCGGCCGTCTTCCTCACCACCTCATCCGGAAGAGGAGGTGCCGGGGGCCTCTTATCCCAGTCCAGGGTGAGGAGGTAGTCCCTTACGATCTGCTTGTCGAAGCTCTCCTGGCTCCTTCCGGGCCGGTAGTCCTTAACCGCCCAGAACCTGGATGAATCAGGGGTGAGGAGTTCGTCTATCAGGATGAGTTTCCCTTTGTGGAGGCCGAACTCCATCTTTGTGTCGGCTATGATTATGCCCTTTCTTTCGGCAATGTCAGCGGCCTTCCTGTAGATCCTCAGGCTGAGATCCTTAAGCCTTTCAGCAAGCTCCCTACCAACGATCCCAGCCATCTCCTCAAAGGTGATGTTCACATCGTGGCCTTCCTCTGCCTTTGTGCTCGGCGTGAAGATGGGTTCAGGGAGCCTTGCAGACTCCACAAGCCCCTCTGGAAGCCTTATACCGCACACAGGCCCCCTC
>WGFJ01000033.1 GCA_015492305.1 Deltaproteobacteria bacterium | reverse complement strand
GGCTCGGTGTCCATGGTATAGCGGGTCAGTCTGAAAGGGATCTTGGTTTTGATGTGAGGAATGCAAGGTGGACGGTGTGTCTTGGTGGTTCATGTGCAGAGCTTGGAGGGAAGGAGGCCTTCAAGGAGCTTGATTTCTACAGGACCTTTGGGCCCTACGGGATGGAGTCTGATGGCTGGACCGCCATCCTCGAGAAAGAGGGGAACAAGGTCGTGGCTGTAAGGATAAACCTCCGCTAACCCCACCTCCTTACTACACCTCCACAGGAAAGGGGGCCTTTAAGGCCCCCTTTTTCATTCCCACAAAAAAATGGTCGGGGCGGCGGGATTTGAACCCACGACCACTTGCACCCCATGCAAGTGCGCTACCAGGCTGCGCCACGCCCCGACGCTTTTTATTCTAACATATCTCTCAACTCTTTCAAATCCTTTTTGAGGCTCAGAAGGAGCCTCCTCAGCTGATCTTCAGTAAGGGAGAGTTCAAGCTGTTTCTGCCTTTCCTTTTGAAATTCCCTGAGCCTCCTCTTTGCACCCTCTATGGTGTATCTCTCCTCATGGAGCAGCCTCTTTATCTCCTTTAGGAGTTCCACCTCCCTCTTGGTATAGAGCCTTTGGTTCGATCCCTTCCTTCTGGGACGGATCCCAAACTCCGATTCCCAGAACCTGATCACATATGGCTTCACACCTGTGATCCTGCTTACCTCGCCTATCCTGAAGTAGAGCTTATCAGGTATCTCCATTACTTGCTATTGATGGCACTCTTGAAGACAGGGCTTGCCTTGAAGGTGAGCACTCTCCTTGCCTTTATGGTGAGCGGGGCCCCTGTCTGTGGATTCCTCCCTTTCCTCTCCCGCTTTTCCCTTACCACAAAGTTCCCAAACCCTGATATCTTGATCTTCTCACCCCTTTCCAGGGTCTCCTTCATGGTCTCAAGGACCGTCTCGAGTATCATGGCTGCATCCCTCTTGGTGATCCCTATGTTTTCGTGTATCCTCTCTACGATATCCACCTTTGTCATCTATACCCCTCCACTCTAAGGACTCCTGATACTGTGGAACAGAGCCGGTCTATGGCCCTCGCAGGGATATGTGGAATCCCTCCTCAAGCTCCTTTATGACCCTGGTGTGGATGCTGTTGACCTCCTCCTCTGTTAAGGTCCTTTCCTCGGAAAGGTAGGTAATCCTTATCCCGAGACTCTTCTTGCCCTCGGGTATACCCTTTCCTTTGTAGAGATCAAAGATGGATACATCCCTTATGGTTGGATCCATACCCATAATCCTCTCCTTTATGGATCCGAAGGATATGGATTCATCAACGAGGAAGGATAGATCCCTTGTAACAAAGGGGTATCTCGGTATTGGCCTGAATAGACGGGGAGTTTCCGGTGTATGGAAGAGATCCTCAAGGTCTGTCTCGAAGACAAAGACAGGCCCCTTCACATCCAGCTTGTGGAGTATAACAGGGTGTATCTCGCCAAGCAGACCTATATCCTTACCGCGAACCGAGAGGAGATAGCCCCTTGAAGGGGAAAGGTAGGGAACATCCTTAATGGGTGCGAAATCCACCTCACCTATCCTCAGGAGTTCGAAGATCCCCTCCAGGACACCCTTCATATCGAATATATCTACAGATCCCTTCTCCATGGCCCACAGCCCCTTCCATCTTGAGCCTGTGATAAGACCGGCCATCTTTCGTCTCTCCTCCAGACCGGAGAAGACCTTTCCTATCTCAAAGAGCCTGAGATCCAGGTTCTGGTGATTCTGGTTGTACCTTGCATTCTCCACAAGACCTGGTATCAGGCTGGGCCTCATAACCGACTGCTCCTCTGTAAGGGGGTTTACTATGGAAAGGAGGCCATCCACGTATCCGAAGGTCTCAAGGAGCCTTGGAGAGACAAAGCTGTAATTCATGACCTCTGAAAAACCAAAGTCCTTCAGGGCATCCCTTACCCTTCTCTCAAGGATCTGATCCCTCTTCAGGGAGGTAAGGTCAAGCCTTACCCGGGGCAAGCTCTCAGGTATAGAATCGTATCCCCTTATCCTTATTATCTCCTCTACTATGTCCATCTCCTCTTTGAGATCCATCCTGTAGGAGGGGGGATAGGCAACAAACCCTTCCCCCTCAGGGACACACCTTATAGAGAGCCTTTTCAGCACCTCTACCATCTCTTCCGTGCCCATATCCACACCTGTAACGGATCTTACCCGCTCCGGTCTCCACCTTATCTCAGGCCTTTCCTTGGGGAGGTAGTCCCTGTCAAGGGTCCTTGTAGTCCTACCGCCGGCAACGGCCTTTATCAGATAGGCAGCCCTCTCTATAGCCTTTACCAGGTTCTCTCCAGGGTCCACTCCCCTCTCAAACCTGTAGGAGGACTCGGTTGATAATCCCAGTCTCTTTGAGGATCTCCTCACACACCCTGGATCAAAATGGGCACTCTCAAGGAGGACGGTCTTTGTGGATTCTGTAACCTCCGAATCCTTCCCACCCATGACACCTGCAATGGCGATGGGACCTTCCCTATCAGCGATAATAAGGTTTTCACTGGAAAGGGTCCTTTCCACGCCATCCAGGGTGAGGATCTTCTCCCCCTCCTCTGCCCTCCTCACGATGATGGTCTTCCCCCTTATACATTCATAATCAAAGGCATGGAGGGGTTGCCCCCTCTCCATCATCACATAGTTCGTCACATCCACCACATTGTTTATGGGTCTTATCCCTATCGCCTCGAGCCTCTGTCTGAGCCAGAGGGGAGAAGGCCCGATGGACACACCTTCAACGATCTTTGCTGCATACCTCGGACAGAGGTCCCTGTCCCTTATCTCCACCTCTATCAATCCCTCTATCTCACCCTCACCCTCTTCCAGGTAGAAGGGGTCCTTGAACCTTGCACCTGTGATGGCAGCGATTTCCCTGGCTATACCGAGTATGCTCAGGCAGTCCCCTCTGTTCGGCGTTATGGAGAGTTCAAGGATTGTATCCATCAATCCAAGTGCCTCTCCAAGGTCTACACCCGTCTCCAAGCCGGAGGGAAGGATAAGGAGGTTTGCGCCATCTTCTCCCAGGCCGAGTTCCCTGGGGGAGCACATCATGCCCTGGGATTCCACCCCCCGTATGACAGCCCTCCCTATCTTCACATCCCCTGGAAGGATGGCACCTGGCAGGGCAAGGGCGACCCTGTCCCCTGCCTTCATATTCTTTGCCCCGCACACTATATCATACACATCCTTGCCTGCCTCCACCCTGCACAGGGAGAGCCTGTCTGCATTGGGATGCCTTTCGATGGACAGGATCCTTCCAACCACAACCCCCTTGAAGCCCGGTGAAAGGTCCACCACATCCTCCACCTCTATACCTGCCATGGTGAGCCTCTCGGCAAGCTCTGAGGGGCTGATGTCTACCTCTACAAAGTCCTTTAGCCAGTTGTAGCTTACCTTCATCAGAACTGAGAAAGGAACCTTATGTCATTCTCGAAGAAGAGCCTTATATCGTTTATCTGGAACCTGAGCATTGCAAGGCGTTCCACACCCATACCAAAGGCAAAACCGGTAACCTCTTCCGGATCGTAGCCAACGGCCCTGAAAACGGCTGGATGGATCATCCCTGCCCCCATCACCTCGAGCCATCCACTCCCCTTGCAGACCCTGCAACCCTTCCCACTGCATATGAGGCATCCTATGTCCACCTCTGCACTTGGCTCTGTGAAGGGGAAGAAACTCGGCCTGAACCTGACCGGCGTCTGGGGGGAGAAGAAGGCATGGAGGAAGGTGGTAAGGACCCCCTTGAGGTGACTGAAGGAGACCCCCTTATCCACCATAAAACCCTCGACCTGATGGAACATGGGGGTGTGGCTCACATCCGAGTCTCTTCTATAGGCCTTTCCAGGGGCAATGACCTTCAAAGGGGGAGTTTCCCTTTCCATCACCCTTATCTGTACAGGGGAGGTGTGGGTCCTGAGGAGTCGGTCGCCTTCAAGGTAGAAGGTGTCCTGCATATCCCTTGCAGGGTGGTCCTTTGGCATGTTAAGGGCCTCGAAGTTGTAGTAATCCTCTTCCACCTCCGGCCCACCCTCCACAGAAAAGCCAAGGCCATGGAAGATATCGACTATCTCGTCTATGATCTGGGTGACGGGATGTATGGATCCAAGGGGAAGCCTTCTTCCAGGAAGGGTTATGTCTACAGGGGCCTCTTTGAGCCGTCTCTTTAGCTCTTCCTTCTCGATGGTCTCAAGGGCAGCCTTTATGGCCTCTTCGATCCTCTCCTTTGTAAGGTTTATCTCCCTTCCTACCTCTGCCCTCTTCTCTCTTGGAAGGTCCTTTATGGATCTTATGATCCTCGTTAACTCCCCTTCCTTGCCGAGGAGACTCCCCTTTATCCGTAAGACCTCTTCCTTTCTTCTTGAGTCCTTGAGTTGAGCGAGGGCCCTTTCCTCTATCTCCTTAAGCCTGTCCAGCATGGAGAGCTTCCTTGGCAGAGGAGACTACCTTTGCAAAGGCTGCAGGATCGTTCAATGCCATCTCGGCCAGCACCTTCCTGTTGAGTTCTATGTTGGCCTTCTTCAATCCACCCATAAAGGCGCTGTAGGAGAGGCCATGCTCCCTTACGGCAGCATTGATCCTTGCGATCCAGAACCTCCTGAAGTCTCTCTTTCTGAGCTTCCTGCCCATGTAGGCGTAGGCAAGCCCTCTCTCCACCGCTTCAGTGGCGATCCTGTAACACCTGCTCCTGGCACCGTAATAGCCCTTGGCAAGCTTCAGTATCTTTCTCTTCTTTTTCTTGGCATGTACCCCTCTTTTTACCCTAGGCATCCCTTCCTCCTTAAGGTCTTGATCAAGAAGTTTCAGTAGGGCAAGAGCCTGCTTATGTTCTCATAGTCTGCACTCGAGACAAGGGCTGGCCTTGTGAGCTTCCTCTTCCTCTTTGCAGACTTCTTTGTGAGGATATGGCTGTGGAAGGCCTTCCTCCTGAGTATCTTGCCCGTACCTGTCTTTTTGAATCTCTTTGCAGCACCTCTGTGGGTCTTTAACTTCGGCATCTATACCTCCCGTGAATCACTTCTTTGGTGAGAGTAGCATCGTCATGGTCCTGCCCTCGAACCTTGGGGACTGTTCCATGACGGCAAGATCCTTGAGCCCTTCGTACATCTTGTACAAGATCCCCTCTGCTATCTCAGGATGGGTTATCTCCCTCCCCCTGAACCTTATGGTCACCTTCACCTTGGCACCATCCTCAAGGAACCTCTTTATATGCCTTTCCTTTACCTGCAGGTCATGGACATCGGTCTTTGGCCTCAACTTTATCTCTTTGACCTGTATGAGGGTCTGTTTCTTCCTGGCCTCCTG
>WGFJ01000032.1 GCA_015492305.1 Deltaproteobacteria bacterium | reverse complement strand
GTCTTCACCATGAAGGACAACCTCGAAAAGGCCCTTGCCCAGAGGAATTGTGTTTGACAAAACAGGGCATTCCTATTAACATTTCTATTAAACCCACAGATCCAAGATACTCAAAGAAACGGAAAGGTCTTTGAAGATGAAAAAGAGGATATTTCTGCTCCTTTTCCTGCTCATCCTGGTAGGGGGGGCTGCAGTCTACCTCCTCTACCCTGTTAGGGAAGAGATCTCCCAGGGCCCCCTCAGGATTATAAAGAGGGTGAAGATAGAGCCACCGGGCCCGGAGATAGAGGCAACACTGAAGGAGGAGAAGAAGCCGGTCCCTGAAAAGGAGGTCAGGGAGGAGGCAAAGGCAAAGACCGCCCCTGAGGTGGAGAAACCAAGAATTGAGCCTGTTGAAAAGGGGAAGATCAAAGCCCCGAAGAGACCTGAGACCCCAAAGAAGGTGGAAGAGAAAAGGGTCTCAAAGAAGATCGGAGAGAAAAGGGTTAGAAAGGAGACCAGAAGGGCAGGGACCTGGGCGGTAAACCTTACCTCCACGGGATCTGAGAAGGAGGCAAGGGAGATTGCTGCCAAACTGAGGAAGAGGGGCTACAACAGCTATGTAACAGCCTACAGGAGCAAAGAGGGGATCGTCTGGTACAGGGTGAGGGTTGGCTTCTTCCCCACCAGAGAGAGGGCAGGGAGGGTGGCTGAAGAGATCGGGAAGAAACTGGGTCTGATGGACTACTGGGTGGTGAAACCCTCAAGGGAAGAGGTGGAGAGATTTGCAGGGGAGTAAGAGCAAGGGGCTCTACCTTACAACATTTGGATGTCAGATGAATGAGAAGGATTCTGAGAGGATCGTGGGCCTTCTCAAAGGCCTGAACTACAGGCTCACCGACAGTGCGGACAAGGCGGACCTCATCCTGATAAATACATGCAGCGTCAGGGAGAAGGCAGAATACAAGCTCTACAGCACCCTTGGAAGGTATAAGAGGCTCAAGGAGCAAAGGGGAACCATCATAGGGGTCGGAGGCTGTGTTGCACAGCAGGAAGGGGAAAGGCTCCTCCAGAGGATCCCGTACCTTGACCTTGTCTTCGGGACCCACAATATCCACAAGCTCCCCGAACTGGTAAGGGAGATAGAGGAGAAGAGGCTCAGGATATGTAAGACCGAGTTTTACACGGAGCTGGAACCGGATGAGTCCTTTGCCATAGATGAGGGTAACAAGGTAAAGGCCTATGTCTCCATAATGAGGGGCTGCGACAACTTCTGCTCCTACTGCATCGTCCCCTATGTGAGGGGCAGGGAGATGAGCAGGAGGAGCGATGCCATCCTCGATGAGATAAGGAGGCTTGCCGAGAAGGGGGTAAAGGAGGTCACCCTTCTGGGTCAGAATGTGAACTCCTACGGAAAGAACCTGGAAGGGGAGATATCCTTCCCTGAATTCCTACGAAGGATAGGGACCATCGATGGGATAGAGAGGATCAGATTCACCACCTCCCATCCAAAGGACCTGTCCGATGAACTCATCTACACCTTCCTTGAAGTGGATAAGCTCTGCAACCACATCCACCTTCCGGTTCAGTCAGGCTCCAACAGGATCCTCAAGGCCATGAAGAGGAGGTACACGAGGGAGGACTACCTAAGGAAGGTGGAAAAGTTGAAGAAGGTCGTTCCGGGTATCGCCATATCTACAGATTGCATAGTAGGATTCCCCGGTGAGAGGGAGGAGGACTTTGAGGACACCCTTTCGCTCCTCAAGGAGGTGGAGTTCGACAGCATCTTCTCCTTCAAGTTCTCTCCAAGACCCATGACAGAGGCCTCAAAGATGGGTGACCAGGTCCCTGAAGAGGTGAAGCTCAGGAGACTGCAGGTCCTACAGGACCTTCAGAAGGGCATCACCCTGAAGAAGAACAGGGCCCTTGAGGGAAGGGTCTTGAAGGTCCTTGTTGAGGGAAAGAGCAAGAAAGACGACAGGGAACTGACAGGCCGAACGGAGTGTAACAGGGTGGTCAACTTCCCTGCTCCAGAGGATCTCATAGGTCGGATAGTTGAGGTAAGGATAGAAAAGGCCTTTGCTAATTCCCTCAAAGGTAGTATAATTGGGTAAGGTGAAGGTAAAGGACAACCCGAGGAGGTGACATCATGGCCATCGAGATGAGGGTCTTTGGCTTGACAATGGATCCCTTCACCAATGCACCCATAGTCATCCTGAAGGACCTTGACGAGAAGCATGCCCTGCCCATCTGGATAGGTGTCCTTGAGGCCAGCGCAATCGCTGCCGAGCTGGAGAAGCTCCAGTTTCCACGGCCCATGACCCATGACCTCATGAAAAACATCCTGAAAGAGATAAATGCAACCGTGAGAAAGGTTGAGGTGGTGGACCTGAAGGATAATGTCTACTATGCCCACATCCACCTCTCCCTGGGCGACAGGGACTATGTCATCGATGCAAGACCAAGCGATGCCATAGCCCTTGCACTACGTACAAACTCATCCATCTATGTGGCAGAGCATGTCCTGGAAAAGTCCAGGAAGATCGATCTCAAGAAGAAGATCTCCCAGAAGGGTGACAGGGAAGAGGCCGATAAGTGGACCGAATTCCTTGAAAACCTCTCGCCAGAGGACTTCGGCAAGTACAAGATGTAGGTCATCCATCCCACCTTCCCCTTTATTTCTCCTCCACTCTGTGGTATAAGTATCTCTCATTCCAGGGATGGTTAGATTAAATGTCTGAAAAATCTAACGAAATCTCTCCCACATCCAGGTTCTACAACCTCCCCTTTATAAGGGAACTCATAAATATAGAGATCAGGAGGGCCAGGAGATACGGAAGGAGCTTCTCCGCCATTGCCGTGGAGATAGACAACTTTGAAGCCCTCAGGAAGAGGCTCCCCGATAAAGAAGGACTCCTCCAGTTCCTGAAGGGTGTGGCCACCACCATCATGGACCTTACAAGGCAATGCGACATTGTGGGGATGATCAACAAGAAGGACTTCCTTGTCATGTTGCCTGAAACAGACTACTTCGGGGCCCTTGTTGCCACAAGAAGGCTCAGAAAGGCCCTCTACGAAAGATACAAGGACAGCCCTGTGGATTTCTTCCTCATCCCTGTATCGGGTCTTGAAGATGGAAGGACCTTTGAAGCCCTTCTGGAGAGGGCCTCTTCCCGTATAGAGGGTTACAGAAAGAGTCTCTTCCACACCCTCAGACTCAGAGAGAAGGGGTTCCATGACTGCGTCAGGACCCTTCTGGAAGGCACCTTTCCGAGCAGTGAGGAGTGGAACAAGTCTTCAAGCTTTTCTGCAACCTTTGTTAAGAGGCTCCAGGACTTTGTCCTGAAGGAGATAATGAGGACCCCGGGCACAAAGGGACTCCTGTACATCTCATCCTTTCCCGGAGAAGGCCTCCTCTCATCCTTCCTGAGGAGTGTGGAGAGGATCGATGACCTGAAGACGAAGATCCACATCATAGATGGAAGAGGGGAGGGGGACTACCCGGAGACGATCTACTTCTTCAAGGGGGATGAGGCGATCTCATCCCTCTCATTCATACTCTTCTACCGGAAGGACTTCTCCTACGCCTTCCTGGGCAGGGAGGAAGATGAGAGGATAGCAGGTTTCCACACAATGGACCCCTATCTGGTGGAGGGGCTAATAGACAAGCTTGAGGAACACTGTCTGGAAAGGGCCTTACCATGACCAAGAATATACTCATAGCCACCAGGGATGAAAGGGTAAAGGGGCTGAGAAAGGAACTTGCAGGGGAGTTTGATGTAAGGATCGCAGAGGATGGTGCCTCGGCCCTCGAGATCACCCTGCGGGAAAAACCTACCCTGATCATCGCTGACATGGATGATCTTCCCCTCATAGAGGGAGAAAGGCTCTTCCACATCGTAATAAACAACCCCCAGACAAGGCAGATCCCCTTCCTTTTCGTGGGAAAGAAGGAAAGGGCTTTGAAGGATCTGAGGAGGAACTTCGACACCTTCCTCTCAAAGCCCCTTGATATGCCTGAGGTGTACCGGAAGATACAGCAGACCATCTCTTCCCTTGAATTCTCCGAAACGGTGAACGCAAACAGGGAGATAGAGGGGAAACTCTCCCAGCTATCCCTGGCAGACCTCATTCAGGTCCTCTCCCTCAACAGAAAGGAGGGGATCCTCAAGGTATCCTGTGGGGGGAAGGAGGGAAAGATCTACATTAAGGATGGTGAGATATACGATGCCATTCTTGACACGGTAAGGGGGGAGAAGGCCTTCTACAGGCTCCTCACATGGAAGGATGGATCCTTTGGCTTCTATCCCTGCCCTGTGGGTACACCGAAAAGGATAAAGGCCTCCACAAACAACCTCGTCATTGAAGGCCTGAGACAGTACGATGAATGGGAGAAGAACAAAGACACCCTCCCAGACAGGGGATCCCTTCTCCACCTGAAGGTGCCTCCTTCTGAACTCCCAAGGGGGCTGAAGCCCATATTCTACGACATCGTGAGGCTCCTGGACTTCTGCTCCACCGTGGAAGAGGTGCTTGACAGGTGCGACCATCCAGATATGGAGATATACAGGGCCTTGAGTGCGATGATAAAGCAGGGCATACTGGAGGAGGTCCGGCCCGATGCTGCAACAGAGGCCTTCCAGGAACTCCTCACAACCTACGAGGCCCTGCAGATATGCCGGAGGCTATCCCTGAATGGCGATGATCCTGGATGGGGAAGGATACTCTTCCTCTCCTTCGAGCCCTCCTCCATAAAGGACTTCCTCACCCTGTGTAAGGGTATAAGGGGACTGCATATCGATCCCCTTGTCTTTGAAGAGTTGAAGGGGGATGATTTCATGGGGGAGATAGGGAGCCTGCGCACAGGGGATGTGGAGTTTGTGCTCATGGCCATGTCGCCCCACAAGAAGATGAGGCCCCTGTGGAACCTTCTGACCAGACACGCTGTGGGTGCCATATTCCTCTGGAACGAGAACACCCTGTCAAGGATGATCGAATCCCTTGAGTTCAGGAGGTTCCTCGAATCCCACAACGCCTTGCCGGTGCTGAATATAGTCATGTTGAAGACAAGGAAGTCCCTGCAAAGACTCCCCATCAGGGAAAAGATCTACACCCTCACCCCGGGGGAGGACCCGGCCAAGGCCGTATGGATAATCTACAACCTCTTCGGGGCCTTCCTGAGATTGAGGAGCCGGGATGTTTGCTGATCTCCACACCCATTCCCTCTTGAGCGATGGTGACCTCCTGCCTTCCGAACTCATAAGGAGGGCCGAAAGAAAAGGGCTCAGGGGTATTGCCATAACCGACCATGTGGATGAAACCAATCTCAATACGGTCCTTGAGTCCCTCTCGCATCTTTCAAAGACCTTCAGCAAGGAAGACTTCACCCTTCTTATAGGTGTGGAACTCACCCATCTGGATCCAGAAAGGATAGAGCCCCTCACAAAGGAGGCAAGGCTCAAGGGGGCCGATCTGGTTATCGTCCATGGCGAGACCATTGTTGAACCGGTAAAGGAGGGGACAAACCTTGCCGCCCTTAAGGCAGGGGTGGACATCCTCGCCCATCCAGGCCTTATAAGTATGGAGGAGGCCACACTGGCCAGGGAAAAGGGTGTCTACCTTGAGATCAGCGGCAGGAAGGGACATTCCCTCTGTAACGGCCATGTGGTGAAGATGGCCTCCCTTACAGGGGCAAGGCTTGTCTTCAACACCGATTCACATTGTCCATCGGATCTCTTCACAGAAGAAGAGGCCATGAAGGCACTCATGGGAAGTGGTCTGTCCAGAGAAGAGGCCCTGGAGACCCTCAAAAACGGTCTGACCCTTCTTGGCAAGAAATCCAGGTGATTCGAAGGATACTTAAGGAGGTTCTATGAGGATCAGAAGGAAACGGATCTACAAGAAGAAGGTGGTAAAGAAATCGGTAAATCCCTTACAGAGGTGGTTCGGAAACCCCAGGAATCTCCTCATATTCTCCATCTCGGCCCTTGTCCTTATCGTCCTCCTCTCATCCACCTTCCTTGTGAAGGGCTACCTCGACAGAAGGGCAAGGAGCCGCTTCAACGGGGCCTTAAGCCTCTACACCGCCCAGAGGTACACAGAGGCCCTGAAGGACTTCGAAGGGATCGCCTCCTCCCTTGGAGGGGGGAGGTTGAAGACATTGAGCCTCCTCTATGCCGGTAATATCCTTTACAAAGAGGGGGAATACGAAAGGGCTATAGAGACATACACAAGGATCATCGATTCAGAAGAACTCAGACCCCTTGTCCTCTACAACATAGGCAAGACTTATGAAGCCATGGGCAGGCTCAAGGAAGCAGAAGACTTCCTGAACCAGGCAAGGAGAGACTCTGATCCGATGGACAGCCTCCTTTCCCTTGAGCTTGCCTCCATCTATGAACGGATGGGTGAAAAGGAAAAGGCCCTTAACCTTTACAGGGCCCTGGAAGAGAAAGGGGAACCCCTGGTAAGGGAACTTGCAGCAGAGGCAAGGGCAGGGATAAGATGAAGAGGGCCTTCCTCATCCTCCTTGGTCTCCTTCTCCTCTATGGTTGCTCCTCAAACAAGGGGGTGGTGAAGGAAGATGCCCTCTCAAGGCCCTCTGTTGAGACCTACTGGAGGATAAAGCTCTCCAGCAGGCTCAAGTGGCGTCCCTTCAAGTTCAGAAGGCAGACAGCAAGGCCCCTCATAGAGGATGGAAGGCTCTTCATCGGAACCATAGAGGGCCGTTTCTTTGCCTTCGATCTCAAGAAGAAGGTAAGGCTCTGGGAGGTAAAGACCCATGGACCTGTGGAGTCTGTCCCTGCAACAGATGGAAAATCGGTATTCTTCGGGACCTCTAAGGGCAGGATATACGCCATCAGGATCTCCACCGGAAAGGAGGAATGGTCCCATCAGCTCAAGGCACCTGTAGTTGCTGCCCCGCTGATCCTTGGGAAAAGGATATTCTTCAAGACCGTCAATGGTGACATATACGCCTTCAACAAGGAATCCGGTGAACAACTGTGGGTCTATACGGTGGAGATCCCCAAGGGTCCGTATGTGAGGGACTACACATCCCCTGTGCCCTTTGGAAAGAGGATACTCTCATACACACCTGAAGGCACGATCCTCTTCATAGATCCTGATACCGGCCTTGATCGATCGAGGATCAGGGTAACAAAGGGGAAGGAAGGCCTCCACACACCCAATCAGCCCGTTGTGGACAGGGGGCTCATATATGTGACCGACGAGGATGGCAACCTCCTTGTCTTTGATGAAAGGGGCAGAAGGATATGGCAATCCAGGGGGTTGAAGATCTTTAAGTTCACCCTCTCCAACAACCTGATCCTCATACTCACACAGGGAGGAGAGGTAATTGCCATAAACAAGGTCACAGGTCGCACGGAATGGAGGAGAAGGGTCCTCAAGGGCACACCCACTGGCATAGAGGCATCGGATAGGTTTGTCCTGGTATCATCCATCTACAGATCAAGCCCCTTTGAGATAAAGCTGCTCTCCACGACAAAGGGGTATCTGGACATCCTGGATCTTGGATCAGGCAAAAGGATCTTTACCTATGAGATAGATTCAGGTGGACCGGTCCAATCCGTGCTGTCCGGTGAAAGGATAGCCTCTCTGACGGACAACGGCACCCTCCACATCCTGACCATCAACCAATGAAACCCCTCAATATAGTCATCCTCTGGCATATGCATCAGCCATACTACAGGGACCCTGAAAGGGGGGAGTACACGATGCCCTGGGTCCGACTCCACGGGATAAAGGACTACTGCGACATGGTGGAGATCCTGAAGGACTTCCCCTCCATAAGGGTGAACTTCAACCTCGTCCCCTCCCTCATCAAGCAGATAGAAGAGTATGCCAGAGGCGATGCAAGGGATGTATACCTTGAGGTTTCCAGGAAGCACCCATCCCGGCTCTCCGAAAAAGAGAGGTCCTTTATCCTGAAAAACTTCTTCATGTCCAACAGGGAGACCATGATAGACCCCCATCCAGGTTACAGGGAACTCTACCAGAAGAGGGGGGAGGGAAAGATAGATCCTGCCATCTTCAGCGACCAGGATCTCCTTGACCTGCAGGTATGGTTCAACCTTGCATGGTTCGATCCCATCCACATCGAGAAGGACCCCTTCCTGAAGGGTATGGTGGAGAAGGGAAGGGGATTCACCCAGGAAGAAAAGGAAGGGGTCCTCCAGAAACAGATAGAGGTCATAAAGAGGATAATACCTGTGTACAGGGAGATGGAAGAAAAAGGGGCGATAGAGATCTCCACATCCCCCTTTTACCATCCCATACTCCCCTTACTTTGTGATTCCTATTCCGCAAAGGAGACAATGCCTGATCTGGAACTGGATGTACGGTTCAAACACCCAGAAGACGCAAGGGCCCAGTTGAGGATGGGGGTGGAGTACTTCGAAAAGGTCTTTGGCCACAGACCAAAGGGGTGCTGGCCCCCTGAAGGGGGGGTGAGTATGGAACTCATGCCCATCCTCACAGAGGAGGGGTTCCAGTGGACTGCCACCGATGAGGGGATCCTTTCGCGATCTATCGGAGAGGATTTATCAAGGGATAACAATGGGGTATGCCAGAAATCTAAAGTTCTGTATAAGGTATACCGGATCCATCACCATAAGGGCGATATAGCCGTACTCTTCAGGGACAGGGTCATATCAGACCTCATAGGCTTTGTCTACAGCAGGTGGGATCCCGATGATGCAGCAAATGACCTCATAAGAAGGCTCCACCTCATAAGGGAAAGGCTGAAGGCAGAAGGGGCCGATCCATCACACCATGTGGTGCCCATCATCCTTGATGGTGAAAACCCATGGGAATACTATGAAAGGGATGGAAGGGACTTCCTCTGCGGATTATACAGTAGGCTTGAGGAAGATCCGTACCTCAGGACGGTGAAGGTAAGCGAGTTTCTGAGGGAGAGGAAACCAGAAGACAGGATAGACAGGTTGATCGCTGGATCCTGGGTGGACAGCAACTTCAGGATATGGATAGGGCACAGAGAGGATCAGGAGGCATGGAGACAACTGGAGAGGGCAAGGAAGGCCCTGGATGAGGCCAGAGGCCCTGAAGAGGGCATAAAGGAGGCATGGGAGTGCCTCTACATCGCCGAGGGAAGCGACTGGTTCTGGTGGTACGGTGATGAACACCACTCCCTCTTTAAGGCCGAGTTCGACGAACTCTTCAGAAAGAACCTCAAGAGGGTCTACCGGTTGATCTCCGCAACACCGCCACCTTCCCTCGATCTACCCATCTACAGGAAGAAGGAGATATCCATAAAGAGACCAAGGGGCTTTGTAAAGCCCGCAATAGATGGTGAGGTTACAAGCTACTTTGAATGGCTCCAGGCAGGATGGGTGGAGAGAAAGGACTTCGGAGGCACGATGCATCACACAAAGGGCTTCATATCGGCCCTTTACTTCGGATTTGACCTTGAAAGGTTCTACCTGAGGATAGACCACGACAGGGATCTCCTGTCCCTTGAGAAAGGAGATGCTGTGGGGATAAACATCCTGTCCCCGGAGGAACACAAGGTAACCCTTCTCAAGGTAAAGGACAAACTCAAGCTCCTTATCGATGGCAGAGAGGGATCAGGTTCATTTGCAATCAGGAGGATCATAGAGATGGGGATCCCCCTGAAGGACCTCGGGGCCGAAAGGGGCCAGAGACTCAGCTTCTTCATAACCATTGAAAGGAAGGGCAGGACCTGCGAGAGACTGCCCCGGGAGGGCGTCATAACCCTCACTGTCCCGACGGAAGACTTCGAATCCTGGAACTGGCTCGTATAAGGGGTAGTTAATGTCGGATAAGGGATATTATGTTAACCTTTTGAGTGGGGGGAAGAAGAATAGGTTCCCACTCCATCGGGTAAGAAAGGATGTAGGGAAAACTGGAGGGCCTACTCTACCACGATGTTTGTAAGGGTCCTCAGCACCCCTGGGATACTCTGGATCTTCTTAACGACCACCTCTCCGAGGTCACTGAAGTTTGGGGCTGAGACAAAGGCAATGACATCGTATGGGCCGGTTACTGCATAAGCATCCCTGACACCGGTGATCTTTCCGATCTTCTCTGCAACCTCAAGGGACTTGCCCTGAGCACACTCTACAAAGATAAACGCTGAGATAGCCATCTCCCACCTCCTGAATCGGCATTGACATTCCGGTTACAAAAAAATTGGTGCCCCCGAGACGACTCGAACGTCCGACACAGGGATTAGGAATCCCTTGCTCTATCCAACTGAGCTACGGGGGCACATCCAGATCTGTATGGCTTTTCTGTTCTTAATTATAATGACTTCTCTGAATAAGTCAACCTCAAAGAGCAATGTTTACTTGTCGAACCCATTGAGGTATTATAGAGGTTGACCCCTATGAAGATCCTCACGAAGTTCCTATACAAAGAAATCCTGAAATCCTTCCTGCTTATCGTCTTCATCCTTGTTGTAATCTCCATCATAGGGAAGCTTGTGGCCCTGACCGATATGATCCTGAACAAAGGGGTAAGCCCATCCCTCCTCCCGTCCCTCCTTCTCTTCTCCCTTCCTTCTGTGCTGATATACATCGTGCCTGTGGCCCATCTCCTGGCAGTCCTGACCGTCTTTACGCGCCTTTCCCTTGACAGGGAGATCATCGCCATAAAGACCTCGGGCATAAGTATCATCGACCTCACAAGGCCTGTACTCATCTACTCCATTATCCCCTTGACTATATCCCTCCTTTTAACTATCTTTATATTCCCCTGGGGAAACAGAAACCTCAAGGACACGATACGGAATGTCCTAACAGAGGGACTCAGCATAAAGGAAAGGACCTTCAACGACCTTCAGGGGGTGATACTCTTTGCAGACAGGGTCTCCCCTTCGGGAAAGGAACTCTCTGGTATCTTCATCTCCGATGAGAGGGGAACAAGGAAGGTCATCCTTGCAAGGGAGGGAGACCTCGTCTACGATGAAGACTCAAGGCGTGTGGCCCTTTTACTGCGGGATGGAGAGCTATACACCCAGGATGGGGAAAGGGTAAGAAAGATGGATTTCAACCGCTACACCCTATCCTTAGAGATCAGAGGCGGGGAAGGCCAGGGAAGGACCAACAGAGAGCTCACCTTCTCCCAGCTCCTTCAGAGGATAAGGGAGAAGGCAAAGAAGGGTGAGGCAACGGCACCTTACATAATAGACCTCCACAAGAGGTTCGTCCTGCCCTTCTCCATCCTTCCCTTTACATTCCTTGCCATATCCCTTGGGGTCTTCGACAGGAAAGGCAGCCATCTCAAGGGATTTGCCCTTGGACTGGCGATCCTGCTCCTATACTACCTCCTGTCCACCTTTTCAGAGTTCCTGGGGGAGACTGGAAGGATCAACCCTGTCCTTGCCGTGTGGTTCTCCGATATATCCATGACGGTGATAGGAGCATACCTATTGCACCTTGCCCATAGAGAAAGGCCCCTTAGTCTTCTCAAATAAATACAAATCAAAGGAGGTGCCCGATGGCAAAACCTGAGAGATTCGTATTCGTCTGTATCAACGAAAGGCCTCCTGGCCATCCCAGGGGCTCGTGCACCCTGAGGGGAAGCCAGGAGGTGGTGGCCAAGTTCGATGAACTCCTGGAGAGCAAGGATCTTTACGACAGGGTCTCCCTGGTGAGGACAAGATGTCTCGGTCCATGCCTTGAAGGACCTATTGTGGCTGTCTTTCCAGACAATGTGTGGTACAAAGAGGTAACCCCCGGGGATGTGGAGGAGATAGTAGAGGAACATCTTATCAACAACAGGCCTGTGGAGAGGATAAGGCTGAAGGATGAAGAGTGGGATTGAGGCAGACCTCTTCATATTTGATCTCGATGGTACACTCATAGACTCCAGGATCGACATAGCAAATGCCCTGAACCATACCCTCGCAAGGCTGGGGCTGCCGCCTGTGACACCCGAAGAGGTAAGAGAGAGGATAGGAAGGGGGATAAGGGCCCTCCTCAGGGCCAGCCTCGGGCAGAGGCAGGACCTGGTAGAGGAGGCCTACCCCATCTTCCTTGATTTCTACTCAAACCACCTTCTGGAGAACACCCATCTCTATCCAGGGGTGGAAGATACCCTAAGGAAGATAGGGGCAAGGAAGGCAATCGTCACCAACAAGCTCCTCCGCCTGACGGAAGAGATCCTTGAAGGCCTCGGGATCTCCGATTATTTCGATACCGTCCTCGGTGGCGACAGCCTTCCAGAAAGGAAGCCCTCCCCTCTTCCCATCCAGTGGACCCTGGAAAGAAACGGGGTTAGAAGGGAAAGGGCCATCATAGTGGGTGACAGCCCCCTTGATATAGAGGCTGGAAAGAGGGCAGGCATACGGACCTGTGGTGCTGCCTATGGATACAATAACAGGGAAACACTACTCTCTGCCGGTGCAGACTGGATAGTGGAGAGCTTCCCGGAGATCCTCTCCATCACATAACAGGGATCACTGACTCTTCCTGATGACAAGCCTTACAGGCACACGGTTAAGGCCGACAGCCTCCCTGAGCCTCCTTACCATGTAACGCCTGTAGGCCTCCTTTATCCCTTCAGGTCGATTCACAAAGGCAAGGAAGGTAGGCGGGAAGACACCTTTCTGGGTTATGTAATAGACCTTGATGGGCCTTCCCCGATAGGCAGGAAAGGTCAGCCCCTTTACGAGCCTGTTGAGGAGGGATGTGGGGACCCTCCTTCCCATCTCCTCAACGATAGAATCGGAAAGGTCAAGGATCCCCTCCACACCTTCGCCTGTCAGGGCCGATATGAAGAGGACAGGCGCGTAATCCACAAAGTAAAGCTTTTCTTTAACTATTTGCAGTAACTCGTCTTTTTTAATGGTGTTCTTTGCAAGATCCCACTTGTTTATGGCTATGATACACCCCTTTCCCCTCTCCTCTATGAGTCCAGCGATCCTTGCATCCTGGGCGGTTACCCCCTCAAGGCCATCGATGAGCAACACAGCCACATGACATCCCTCTATCCCCCTTATGGCGGCCATAACGGAGTAGCTCTCTATCCGACTACTTATCCTTGACCTCCGTCTTATGCCTGCAGTATCCATTATCCTGTAAGACCTCTCGTCCCTCTTGAAAACCGTATCCACAAGGTCCCTTGTGGTGCCAGGTTCAGCACTCACAATCACCCTCTCGAAGCCAAGGATCCTGTTTACAAGGGTAGACTTTCCAACATTCGGTCTCCCCACTATGGCTATCCTCACCTCCTCAGGGACCGCCTCTTCTTTCCTGCAGGGAGGAAGCCTTTTCCTGATCTCCTCTACAAGCCTTTCAAGACCCCGCTTATGCTCACAGGAAATGGGTAATACAGGTTCCACACCCAGGGCAAAGAAATCTGCTATAAGGGCCTCCTGTCTGGGGGTGTCTATCTTGTTTACGGCGTAGATCACGGGCTTGTCCGTGATCCTGAGCATATCCACTATCTCCTTATCACCCGGTGAAAGGCCTGCCCTCCCATCCATGAGACACACAATGAGGTCCGCCTCTTCGATGGCCAGCTGGACCTGCTCCTTTACCCTTGCAAGGACCCCTTCCTTTATGTCCGGTTCAAAGCCACCTGTATCGACAAGGGTGAAGGAAAGGCCATCAAGGTCTACCTCCCCGTAGTTCAGGTCCCTTGTGACCCCTGGCTCGCCATGGGTTATGGCCTTTCTATAACCCACAAGCCTGTTGAAGAGGGTCGATTTACCCACATTCGGTCTTCCTACAATGGCAACAACCGGCATCTCTCAGAAGTACCCGAACTCCTTGAGTCTCCTCCTGTCCCTGGTCCATTCCTTTCTGACCCCAACCCAAAGCTCCAGGAAGACCTTGCTACCAAGGAGCCTCTCGATCTCCTCCCTGGCCCGGGTACCTATCTCCTTGAGCATCCTGCCCCTCTTCCCTATGATGATGCCCTTCTGGGAGTCCTTCTCCACATAGATACTTGCCATTATGTGGATAATCCCCTTCTCAGGGTCCTCCTTGAACTGATCCACCACAACCGCTGTGGAATAAGGGACCTCCTGCCTGGTCAATTCAAAGACCTTTTCCCTTATAAGTTCGGCCACAAGGAACCTCTCC
This sequence comes from Deltaproteobacteria bacterium, assembly GCA_015492305.1. Classification (GTDB taxonomy): domain Bacteria; phylum Desulfobacterota; class GWC2-55-46; order S146-80; family S146-80; genus S146-80. Next base: position 2,201 of record WGFJ01000032.1, on the reverse strand, counting down.
GGCAGATCCGTTATCATATCCTCCGGGAAATAGGGCTCTCCCTCTGGAAGGTACTCAAGGATCTTCTCCAGAAGTAGATCTATACCGTCCATCTTGAGGCAGGATATGGGTATGATCTCCTTGAAGGGGTAGAGCCTGGAGTATTCATCCATGATTGGCAGCAGTTCAGATTTCTTGACAAGGTCAATCTTGTTTATCAGCAGGAAGACAGGGGTCTTCACATCCTGGAGGGCCCTCAGGATGGCATCTTCATCCTCTGTCCTCGAGGGCATGGGTTCGATCATGAAGAGGATGAGATCCACCTCCTTCAAGGTGGAGATGGCCTGTCTGACCATGTACTCATTGAGGGGTTTGTTGATGTAGTGGATACCAGGGGTATCTATGAACACGATCTGGCCCTCTGGGAGGGTCTTTATGCCTGTGATCCTGTTTCTCGTTGTCTGGGGCTTGCTCGAGACGATAGCCACCTTCTCTCCAACGAAGATGTTGAGGAGGGTGGATTTCCCTACATTGGGTCTACCTATTATGGTAACGAAGCCTGACTTAGGCACCCTTCATACCCTCCAGGGCCTTTCTTGCTGCCTCCTTCTCGGCCTCCTTCTTGCTCCTCCCCCTACCCCTTCCAAGGACCCTGCCCCTTATAAGCACCTCCACCTCAAAGGTCTTGGCATGTTCAGGGCCCTCCTCCTTTACAACACGGTATTCCGGTTGCTCCCTGTAAAGTCTCTGGGAGACCTCCTGAAGGAGCGTCTTGTAGTCCTCATAGGCACCGGTGGATTCGATCTTCTCTATGCACTCCCTTATCATGGGCCCTATCCTTTCAAAGGCCCTTTCGAATCCACCATCCATGTAGACTGCTGCAACCAGGGCCTCGAAGGCAGAGGCAAGGATGGAGGCCTTCTTCCTTCCCCCTCCCTTCTCCTCACCCTTCCCGAGGAGTATGAACCTGTCGATCCCCATCTCAAGGGCAAGGGAGGCAAGGGATGCCTCACTGACCACCCTTGACCTGAACCTCGACAGTTCCCCCTCGCTGTAACGGGGAAACCTCTCCATAAGGATGATGCTGGTTATGGCGTTGAGGATGGAATCCCCGAGGAACTCGAACCTTTCGTTGGATTCAAGGGTGCCATCCACCTCGTTCACATAGGAGGTGTGGGTCAGGGCGATCCTGAGGAGGAAGGGGTTCTCAAAGCGGTATGATAGCTTCCTTTCTATCCAGGTCAGGGCCTCCCTGAAGGGGCCTTTCAGATCCATTTCACACCTCATCAAAGAAGGGTCCCAACCATCCTGTCCCCTTCGGGCTTCAAGAGCCTCACCTTTACCATCTTCCCCATAAGCTCCCTCTCACCCCTGATCAGGGTGAGGATATAGTTCTTCGTGTATCCTCTGAGCATCCCTGTGTCCTTATCCACCCTCTCCTCAATGAGGACCTCCTCCTCCCTCCCGATGTTCCTCCTGTAAAACTCCTCCTTCTTTTCCCTTCCAAGCCTTCTCAGGGCCTCACACCTTTCCCTGACCACCTTTCCGTGGATCTGATGGGCCATGTGATAGGCAGGTGTCCCCTTCCTCCTTGAGAAAGGGAAGACATGGAAGTAGGTTATGGGAAGATCCCTCACAAGCCTGTATGTGGCCAGGTGGTCCTCCTCCCCCTCTCCAGGGAAGCCTGCAATGATGTCTACACCAAGGGATCCATGGGGAATCTTCCTGTGGACAAACTCTATAAGCCCTGCAAAGTCCCTTGATGTGTAGGGCCTCTTCATGGCCTCAAGGATCCTGTCGCTTCCACTCTGGAGTGGTATATGGAGGTGATGGCAGAAGATCTCGCTCCCAGCGATGATCTCTATGATCCCCCTGTCCAGTTCCATGGGTTCCAGGGAGCTTATCCTGAACCTCACACCCCTGTTCCGGTACCTCCTTTCAACCTCCTTGAGAAGGGAGAAGAGACCCCTCTGGTATCCAAGATCGATCCCGTAAGAGCCTATGTGGATACCGGTGAGGACTATCTCCTTGAAGCCCTTTTCTATGAGTCCATCGATACCCCTGAAGACCTCGTCCATGGGAAGGCTCCTGCCCCTTCCCCTTGCATAGGGTATGATGCAGTAAGAGCAGAAGGCATCACACCCGTCCTGTATCTTGAGGTAGGCCCTCGTCCTCTCAAAGATCCCTGTCCCCCTCGGGCCTTTGAGGCTCCTCTCCTTCCT
>WGFJ01000031.1 GCA_015492305.1 Deltaproteobacteria bacterium | reverse complement strand
GACAGGGGAGATGATGATGTTGGTGCCGTCTGTAGAGATTTCGAGAAGCGTATCTTTGTCAATCTTCAGCATCTCAAGAATTGGTTTGTCTATAATAAGGGCTGTACTGTTTCCATGGGTTACCATCTTTTTTATCATTGGCCCCTCCTGTAGGCATAGTCTGTGTATACATTGTATACCCAATAATATCCAGAGTCAACAAGGGTTGATCTTTAAAAAGGCGAGTATGGGGATGAGAGCTATTACAGGATCATCAAGGACAAAATGGTTGAGGAGAATCCGTTGTTCCCATAGAAAAACAAAACCTCACCCGCATATAGGGGCGTCCTCCCTCAAGTCCTTAACTTCTTTTTCAGCTTCTTTTCCACGCTCTCTACCTTGCTGGTTATCCTTCCCTTCTTGCCCTTTCTGTAGTCCACCTTTATGGTGATGGAGATGCGGTTACACTCCTTCTTCATCTCCTGGAAGCACTTCTTTATTATCCCGAAGACCTCATCCCATTCCCCTTCGATTACCGTTCCCATGGGATTGAGCCTGTAGTCAAGGCCGCTCCCATCGATTATCTCCAGAGACTTCGCTACATATTTGCTCACACTCTCCCCCATGGTTAAAGGGGTCATGCTGAACTCAAGGAGGATGATGTCCTTTTCTCCTTCCTTTCTATTCATCGATGCCACCTTCCCAATCTTGTTGCTCCTGTTTTATCAGTGAAAGAGGGAACACAATTCCTTTACATCCTCCTATTTCCCTCCCCTGAACTCCATCTCACACCAGTCTATGAGCTCTTCCTGGGCGGGTGCTTCTGGATTTGCCCCTGCCTCCCTTACGGCCCTCTTTGCCTCCTCCCGTTTCATCCCCAGGGCAAGGAGAAGGCAGGTGGCAAAGGTCCCTGTCCTGCCGATTCCGGCACCGCAGTGGACGAGCACCCCTTTCCCTGACTTCAGTTCCCCTGCAACCCTGAGGACAAGGGAGGAGAATCCTTCGAGGTCATGGGTGGTGCCGAAGTCCTCTATGGGGAAGGACTCCCTCCTGAAGGGAAGCCGGCCCCTCTTCACGGCCCTGGCATAGTCAGGGGACTTCCTCTCCACCTCCTCTTCAGGGGTCAGGCAGACAACAAGGTCTATGCCCTCCTTTCCTGCCTCTTCCAGGAAGGCCTTCCACCCCTCGTAGCGCCCCGGCATGCTGTGCAGAAAGAGGCGGCCCTTCACGCCATGGGGAAGCGTTACTGCTCGAAACATCCCCTCCTCCAGGTGGTTTTTTCCCATTCTACCACATCCTCCGCCAGGGTCAACGGGCTCAAATTGTTAGCACAAGATTGGTATTGATGGTATAATAAGAATTAAAATTGGACCAACTTAAAACAGATTGGGGAGGTAAGGGGTCATATGAAAGCTGAATTTACAGCCATTATTGAACCAGCACCTGAAGGCGGATATTGGGCCATTTGTCCAGAGGTGCCGGGTGCAAATGGACAGGGTGAGACGATAGAAGAGGCAAAAAACAACTTGCGAGAAGCCATTGAATTGATTTTAGAAGATCGCAGGCAGGATATCCTCCGTGGATTGCCAGAAGATGTGATACGGGATAAGGTAGTCATCGGATGAAACGGCGTGATTTAGAGCGGAGATTAAGAATTGCAGGTTGTTATCTGAAACGAGAAGGCAGGTCTCATTCTCTATGGATCAACCCTGTTCAAGGCATTTGTAAAGTCTTGGGAATACCAAAACCGTGACAGGACGGCAGATGGCTGTCGCTGAATTCGGTTGCTTGATAAGGAGGTTTGAGAGATAGCACAGCTCTACGGCAACACCACGGGCCTCAAGGCAGGCCAGCTTAAGCGCCTCCAGAGGATCTACAGGCGGAGGATACCCCCTTCCCTCCTTATCACCCCTGAGCTTGCCAGGTACATCACAGAGCTATCCAGGGAGATAAGGAGACAGATAGGCATCATCGTCGATCGTGACGGCTTCATAGTGGCCACCATCGTTGGCGATGAGAGGGAGATAGTGATACCCCCTCTTTCCGATTACCCCCTGGGAAGGAGGTATCTCCGTGGGGTGAGGTGTGTCCACACCCACCTCAAGGACGAGCCCCTCTCACAGGACGACCTTACGGACCTTGCCCTCCTCAGGCTTGACATGATGGCGGCCATAGGGGTGAGGGACGACGGCCTTCCAGCCCACCTCTACGTGGCCCATCTCCTGCCCTTCAATCCCGAGGGTAGGACCTATGAGGTGATGGAACCGGTTCCCTTCCATGCTTTCAGGATGGATGTGGGGGCCTTTGTGGAAGCCCTTGAGGAGGAGATGGGAAGGGCCATGGTGGTAGAGGTTAAGGACGGCAGGGAGAGGGCCATCCTTGTAAGTGTTTCCACAAGGCCAAAGTCGGAGCAGATGGATTCCCTTGAAGAGCTCAAAAGGCTTGCCGTAACAAGCGATGTGGAGGTCATAGATGTGGTCTGCCAGAGGCCTGGGAGGATAAACCCGAAGTACCTCATGGGTGAGGGTAAGCTCAAGGAGCTCGTTATAAAGGGCCTCCAGAAGGGGGCAACGATGCTCATATTCGACCAGGAGCTCACCCCGACCCAGGCAAGGGAGATAGGGGAGGTCACGGAGCTTAAGGTCATAGACAGGACCCAGCTCATCCTGGACATCTTTGCCAGGAGGGCAAGGACCAGGGCAGGCAAGGTCCAGGTGGAGCTTGCCCAGTTGAGGTATCTCCTGCCGAAGCTCACAGGCAAGGGAACGGCCATGTCAAGGCTCATGGGCGGGATAGGCGGAAGGGGACCCGGTGAGACGAAGCTTGAGGTGGACAGGCGCAGGGTCCAGGCAAGGATAGCCCGCCTTGAGAGGGAGCTCAAGGCCCTGAGCCAGGGCAGGGTGGAAAGGAGGAAGCGTAGGAAGCGCAGGGGCCTTCCCATCATATCCATTGTGGGATACACCAATGCAGGGAAGTCGACCCTCCTTAACACCCTCACAAGGTCCTCCACCCTGGTTGAGGACAGGCTCTTTGCCACCCTTGATACCGCCTCAAGGAGGTTCCGCTTCCCCAGGGAGAGGGATGCGGTGATAACCGATACGGTGGGCTTCATAAAGAACATGCCCGGGGACCTGAAGAAGGCCTTCAAGGCCACCCTGGAGGAGATGGAGGATGCAGATATCCTCCTCCACCTTGTGGATATAAGCGATCCCCACTACGAGGAGCACATAAAGGTGGTGGAGGAGATCCTTCAGGAGATAGGGCTTGACACCATCCCCAGGCTCCTTGTCTTCAACAAGGTTGACCTGGTTGACCCAGTGGTGGTAAAGAACCTGTGCAGGCGCTACAACGCCATCCCCATCTCGGCCACAAGGCCAGAGACACTGGGCCCACTGCTTGAGGCCCTGGAGGAGAGGCTCTGGCCTGAGGAGAGGGCAGAGGTATGCAGTTGAGATCCATACTCTTGCTTGCCATCTTCCTGCTCCTCCTTCCTGTCTCATGCTCCCAGAAGGCAGGGGAGGGGAAAAAGGTCCTCCACTTCGTTACATGGAAGCCAAACATCCCGGAGGCATGGGAGGAGATCTTTGCCCTCTTTGAGAGGGAGAATCCCGATATAGACCTCGATGTCCAGATAGGACCCCACTCCTCCACGGCCTTCCACGACATGCTCACCCAGAAACTCAAGAACAGGAGCACCGATGTGGATGTCTTCCTCATGGATGTCATATGGCCTCCAGAGTTTGCTGCAGCCGGATGGGCCATGCCCCTTGACGATATCTTCAAGGACAGGGAGGAGTTCCTTGAAGGGACGATCCTTGCAAATACCTACAAGGGGAGGATCTACGGCATACCCCTCTTCATAGACAGCGGTGTTCTCTACTACAGGAAGGACCTCCTTGAAAGGTACGGCTACTCACCTCCAAGGACCTGGGAGGAGATGGTGGCCCAGGCAGAGAGGATAGTGGAGGAAGAGAGGAAGAGAGGGGTTGAGATCTACGGGTTCTCAGGGCAGTTCAAGCAGTACGAGGGCCTTGTGTGCGACATGATGGAGTACATCCTGAGCAACGGTGGCTACCTTGTTGAGGACGGCAGGGTGGGCATTGCGGAGGAGGAGGCCCTTGAGGCGGTCCGCTTCGTGAGGGACAGGATAATAGGGAAGGTGGCCCCACGGGGGGTGCTCACCTACCAGGAGCCCGAGTCCCTCGACCTCTTCATACAGGGCAAGGCCGTCTTCCACAGGAACTGGCCCTATGCGTGGAATGTGGCCAACAACCCGGAAAGGTCCAGGATAGCAGGCAAGGTGGGTATAGCCGTCCTTCCCCACTTCGAGGGTGGCAGGAGCTTCTCCGCCCTCGGCGGGTGGCAGGTGGGCATAAGCAGGTTCAGCAGGAACAGGGAGGAGGCCGTGAGGTTTGCCACCTTCCTTACGAGCGAAAGGGTCCAGAAGATCCTTGCCCTTAAGGCAGGAAGGGCCCCCACAAGGAAGGCCCTCTACGATGACCCTGAGGTGCTCAAGGCAAACCCCCACTTTGCCACCATGAAGGATGTCTTCCTCACCGCCTATCCGAGGCCGAGATCACCCCTCTATCCGGCCATATCCAACATCCTCCAGAGGTACTTCAGCAGGGTCATATCCGATCCATCTTCAGACATCAGGGCAGAGGCACAGGAGGCCGCAAGGGAGATAGAGAGGGTGCTTTCCCTGGTCAAGGAATGAGGCTTGACAGGGAGAGGATCTTTGCCTATTCCCTTCTTCTACCCTGCTTTGCCTTTGTCTTCCTCTTTGCCTTCTTTCCCATCGCCTACTCCTTCTACCTGAGCCTACACAGGATCGTGATCGGCCTTCCCGCCCTGGGTGAGAGGTTCGTGGGCCTTGAGAACTACCTTGCCCTCCTTCACGACAGGGTTGCCATGAAGGCCCTTTTAAATACCCTTGTCTTCGTTGCAGTCTCCACGGCCCTTGAGATAACCTTTGGAACCGTCCTTGCCCTTGTTGTGCATCAGCGCTTCAGGGCAAGGGGGCTTGTGAGGGCTGCCATACTGGTTCCATGGGCCATACCAACCGTTGTCTCCTCCCAGATGTGGCGCTTCATATTCAATGATAAGTATGGCCTTGTGAATCTCCTCCTCTATGGTCCTGATGTTTCAAGCTACAGGGCATGGCTTGCAGACCCATTCTGGGCCTTTGTTGCCATCATTGTTGCAGATGTGTGGAAGACATCCTCCTTTGCCGGTCTCCTTGTGCTTGCCGGACTCCAGACCATACCGGATGAGGTGAGGGAGGCGGCCCTCATAGATGGGGCAGGCAGGTGGCAGAGGTTCTGGAGGATAACCTTCCCCATGATAAGGCCTGCCATCCTTGTTGCCATCCTCTTCAGGACCATGGATGCCTTCAGGGTCTTTGACCTTGTATTCGTCATGACCCAGGGAGGACCTGCAGATGCAACCAATGTCCTCCAGTTCTACGGCTACAAGAAGATATTTGCCGAGGGCCTCATGGGCTATGGTTCCGCCGTCTCGGTCCTCGTCTTCGGGGTGAGCTTTATCATGGCCATGGCCTACATAAGGGTCCTTGGAAGGAGGCTCTTTCAGTGAAGGGGACCGAGAGGATCTTCTTCTACTTCCTTGTCTTCTTCCTCGTCTTCCTGAGCCTCCTTCCATTCCTGTGGTTTGTGGATACCTCCTTGAAGACCGAGGTGGAGGTGACGGCCATACCCCCTGAGGTCCTTCCCTCGGGTTCCATCCACTTCTACATATCCACCTTTACAAGGTACAGGTTCCTCACATACCTGAAGAACAGCCTCATAGTTGCAGGTTCCACCACCCTGATTACCATACTCATATCCCTCTTTGCAGGCTACTCGGTGGCAAGGCTACGCTACCCTTACAAGGGTCTCATCATGGGCTCCCTCCTCCTTGTCTCCATGTTCCCCCAGATATCGATCGCAGGCCCTGTCTGGAGGATACTCCAGACCCTTGGCTGGCTGAACACCTATCAGGGCCTCATCATCCCCTATGTGACCCTTACACTGCCCCTTGGCGTGTGGGTGGTGGCGAGCTTCTTCAGGGGGCTTCCACCGGACCTTGAGGATGCTGCGAAGGTGGATGGATGCAGCCACATCCAGATCCTCTTCAGGAT
>WGFJ01000030.1 GCA_015492305.1 Deltaproteobacteria bacterium | reverse complement strand
CCCCTGAGGAGGTGGACATACCCTACCCCTTCATGATAAAGCCTGCTGATCAGGGTTCCACCATAGGGGTGACAAAGGTGGAGAGGGAGGAGGACCTCGAAGAAGCCATGAAGGAGGCCCTGTCCTACTCCGATACGGTCTATGTGGAGGAGTTCATCCAGGGCCAGGAGGTTACCTTCGGCATCGTAGATGGCAGGGTCTTCCCTGCGGTGGAGATAAGGCCCAGGTCATCCATATACGATTACAGGGCCAAGTATTCAAAGGGCATGACCGAGTATCTCATCCCTCCTGCCATGGATGAGGACCTTCTGAGGAGGGCAAGGGAGGTGGCCCTCAGGGCCTTCGAGGTGATAGGGTGCAGGGGTGCTGTGAGGGTGGACATGGTGGTGGATGGAAGGGGGCCATGGCTCCTTGAGGTGAACACCATCCCCGGCATGACGGAGACAAGCCTTCTTCCCAGGGCCGCCATGGCAGGTGGCATCGACTTCCATAGCCTGGTGGAGATGATTCTCCTCGGGGCAAGGCTCGGGGGGTAGATGGCAAGGAGGAGAAGAAGGAGGAGAAGGAAGGGGCTCTTCAAGGCCATAATCTACCTTTCCATGGGGGGTGTGATCCTCTACGGGGCAACCCTTCTCTACGGATACCTCCTCCACTCCCCTTACCTCCAGGTGCGGGAGATAGTCATCACCGGAGGGAGGCATGTGGATGTCTACGACATGGTGGATGAGGCGGGGATAAGGACGGGTCAGAGCATCCTCTCCATAGACCTTGAAGGGGTGAGGGAGAGGATGGAGTCCTTTCCCTGGGTGAAGGAGGTGTATGTGAGGAGGTCCTTCCCTGATATCCTCAGGATAGAGGTGGTCGAGAGGAAACCCCTTGCCTTCATATACCTCGACGGGAAGGTCTACATCATGGACAGGGATGGGGAGGTTTTCAAGGAGGCCACAGCAGGGGATGGCCTTGATCTCCCGGTCATCACAGGGGTCTCAAGGGATGAGTGGGGAAGAGGGCTCTTTGAGAAGGTGAGGGAGGTATTGACCCTGCTTAAGGCTGGCAGGGGGGTGTCCATTGACGATGTCTCTGAGGTGAGGGTGGAGGGGATGGACATCATGCTCGTTACAAGGGATGGAAAGGAGATATTCCTCGGAAGGGAGGACTTCATGGAGAGGATGGAGAGGCTTGATGAACTGACGGCCTTCCTTGGCACGGGCTATCAGGGAGTGGAGTTCATAGACCTGGACTACGACGACAGGGCCGTTGTGAGGTACAGGAATCTTTCCGAAAGGGGGTGATAGGGAGGTGGGAAAGCAGGAGAATTGTATCGTCGGTCTGGACATAGGGACCACCAAGATATGTGCCATTGTTGGTGAGGTCACGGACGAGGGGCTTGAGATCATAGGGATAGGCACCTATCCCTCCAGGGGTCTGAGGAAAGGTGTGGTGGTGAACATAGAGAGCACCGTCCAGTCCATAAAGAAGGCTGTGGAAGAGGCGGAACTCATGGCCGGAAGGCCCATAGATACGGTGTACGCGGGGATAGCAGGGGGCCACATAAAGAGCTTCAACAGCCACGGGGTGGTTGCTGTAAAGGACAAGGAGGTGAAGGAGGCAGACATCAGGAGGGTCATAGATGCTGCCAAGGCCGTTGCCATACCCCTGGACAGGGAGGTGATCCACGTACTTCCCCAGGAGTACATAGTGGATGATCAGGACGGTATCCATGACCCCATAGGCATGTGCGGTGTCAGGCTCGAGGCCAAGGTCCACATAGTCACCGCTGCAGCCACATCGGCACAGAACATCATCAGGGCGGCCAACAGGGCAGGGCTCCATGTGGCCGATATCGTCCTCCAGCAGCTTGCCTCAAGTGAGGCGACCCTCAGCAGTGACGAGAAGGAGCTTGGTGTGGTGCTTGTGGATATCGGGGGCGGGACCACAGATATCGCCATCTTCACCGAGGGTACCATAAAGCACACGGCCGTCCTTTCCATAGGGGGGAATCAGGTGACAGGGGACATAGCGGTTGGTCTCAGGACCCCTTCGGCTGAGGCTGAGAAGATAAAGATCAAATACGGCTGTGCCATGACATCCATGATAGACAGGGACGAGACCATAGAGGTGCCCAGTGTGGGGGGGAGGAAGCCGAGGGTTGTCTCAAGGCAGATCCTTGGGGAGATCATAGAGCCCAGGATGGAGGAGATCTTCACCCTTGTGAACAGGGAGATCATGAAGTCCGGCTATGAAGGGGTTATAGCCTCCGGTGTGGTCCTTACAGGTGGCACAGCCCAGATGCCCGGGGCCGTTGAGCTGGCAGAGCAGATCTTCAACCTCCCTGTGAGGATGGGTGTGCCCTCGGGCATAGGCGGGCTTGTGGATGTGGTCAAGAGCCCTGCCTACTCCACAGGGGTTGGCCTTGTCCTCTACGGGATGAGAAACTCCCATGTCACAAGGTTCAAGATCGGAGAGAAGAACACCTTCAACAAGGTCCTGAGGAGGATGAAGGAGTGGTTGAAGGAGTTCTTCTAAACCATTAAGGAGGTGCTGGTATGTTCGAGATAGGAGGTTCGTTGAACCATATGGCCAAGATAAAGGTCATAGGGGTTGGCGGTGGCGGTGGCAACGCCATCAACACCATGATAGAGCACCGCTTTGACGGTGTCGAGTTCATAGCCGCAAACACGGATGTCCAGGCCCTGAAGGCATCAAAGGCCCCTGTAAAGGTCCATCTTGGGGCCAATCTCACAAAGGGGCTTGGTGCAGGGGCAAACCCTGAGATAGGGAAGAACGCCGCCATCGAGGCAAAGGACACCATCGTGAGTGTCCTTGAGGGGGCCGACATGGTGTTTATCACCGCAGGTCTTGGAGGGGGAACAGGAACAGGTGGTGCCCCTGTCATAGGGGAGATAGCAAAGCAGCTCGGTGCCCTCACGGTTGCCGTTGTCACAAAGCCCTTTGCCTTCGAAGGGAAGGTGAGGGCAAGGAATGCCGATGAGGGCCTGAAGGAGCTGAAGAAGGTGGTGGACACGGTGATCACCATCCCGAACCAGAGGCTCCTCAGCATCGCCGGAAAGAACACATCCATCCTTGAGGCCTTCAAGAAGGCAGACGAGGTCCTCCTCCACGCGGTGAAGGGCATCGCTGAACTCATAACCACACCGGGCCTGATAAACCTCGATTTTGCGGATGTAAAGACCATAATGTCCGAGATGGGTATGGCACTCATGGGCTCCGGTGTCGGCACAGGTGAGAACAGGGCTGTTGAGGCGGCAAGGAAGGCCATATCGTCACCCCTCCTTGAGGATGTCTCCATAAGCGGTGCCAAGGGCATCCTCATAAACATAACCGGTTCTTCAAGCATGACACTCCATGAGGTGAACGAGGCATCCACACTGGTCCAGGAGGAGGCCCATGAGGATGCGAACATCATATTCGGTGCCGTCATCGACGAGGAGATGGATGAGGAGATAAGGGTGACCGTCATAGCCACTGGCTTTGGCAGTGACAAGGAGGTGGTAAGACCCATCACAGGGATCAAGGGCTTCAAGGAGGAGGACAGGGATATACCCGCCTACCTGAGGCAGGAGAAGAGGATAAGGGGGTGGGAGGTGAAGAGGCCTGTCATAGACCCCTCTGCCTACGAGGATGAGTACGATATACCCACCTTCCTGAGGAAGCAGGCCGATTAGGCCTTCCTGATGTAGGTTATGAAGGTGTGGGGGTAGGGGTTTTCCCTGTCCACCTTCCCTTCCCTTCTCTCCATCTCCTCCCAGAGGGATGGATCCACAGGGGGGAAGGTGGTGTCTCCTTCAAACTCGTGGTCTATCCTTGTGAGGTAGATCCTCTCCGCTACAGGGATGAAGGCCCTGAAGACCTCGCCCCCTCCTATGACAAAGATCTCCTTCCCCCTGAACCTTTCCATCACCTCTTCAGGGGAGTGGAGGGTTATACACCCCTTTGCTGAAAAGGCCCTTTCCCTCGAGAGGACGACATTGATCCTTCCATCAAGGGGCCTCCCTATGGACTGAAAGGTCCTCCTTCCCATCACCACCACATGGCCCATGGTAAGCTGCCTGAAGTGTCTCCTGTCTGCAGGCAGGTCCCATGGAAGGCTTCCCCTCCATCCTATGTTCCCCTTTCTATCAACCGCTGCAACAAGGTAGACACCCATGGTTTCAGCTTACCCCTCTTTTCCCGTTCCGTCAAGCCTTCCCGGGGCCGCCTTGTATGGGAGACCGGATCGTGGTATCCTGAAGCCATGTCAAGGAGGATAAAGGAGTGGCTTGAGGGGTTGATCCATGGGGAAAGGGGGGTTGAGCCCCGTGAGTGGGGGAGCAGGGACATAAGGGTTGCCCTCGTATATCCCAATACCTACAACCTTGCCATGTCGAACCTTGGCTTCCTTACCGTCTACCGCATCCTCTCAAGGGTTGTCCTCTGCGAGAGGGCCTTCCTTCCGGATGAGGAACTCCTTCCAGAGTTCCACCGCACCCACACCCCCCTCCTTTCACTGGAGTCCCGGAGGCCCCTCAGTGATTTTCACATCATCGCCTTTTCCATATCCTTTGAGGAGGACTACCTTAACATCCCCATCATCCTCGATCTGTGCAGGCTTCCCCTTCGTTCCATCAAGAGGGAGGGGCCCCTCGTCGTTGGAGGGGGGGTGGCAACCTTCATAAATCCAGAGCCTGTTGCCGACTTCTTCGATGCCTTCCTGATCGGGGAGGGGGAGGAGCTGATCCCTGAGTTCATCGAGACCTTCAGATCCCTCATGGGCAGGGAGAAGGGGAAGATCCTGGAAGGCCTTCTCAGGGTCGAGGGGGTGTACGTGCCTTCCTTTTACAGGCCCATCTACGGGAGGGATAAGAGGCTTGTGGAGGTTACACCCCTCATGGGTCCCGGAAGGATCAAGAGGAGGAGGGTGGATATAAGGGACCTTGCCCCTGAGGTCCCTGTGCTTACCCCTCTGGCCGAGTTCGGTGACAGGTTCCTCATAGAGGTCTCGAGGGGGTGTCCGAGGGGATGCAGGTTCTGTGCTGCAGGTTTCGTGTACCTCCCTCCCAGGGAGAGGGATGAAGGGGTCCTTGAGAAGGGCCTCAGGGAGGCCACCACCCTCGGCGGAAAGGTGGGGCTCCTTGGAACGGCTGTATCCGAGTATCCCCACCTCAGGGACCTCCTTTCCCGCTGCCTTGAGGAGAGGTTCGATGTCTCCATCTCCTCCATGAGGGTGGATACCATAGAGGCCGAGACCCTCTCCCTCCTCAGGAGGGGTGGATACAGGACCCTGACCATAGCCCCTGAGGCTGGCTCGGAGAGGTTGAGGAGGGTGATAAACAAGCCCTACACCGACGAAGAGATCCTGTCTTCCGTTGAGGTCGCATCTGCTGCGGGCATGAGGAGGCTGAAGCTCTACTTCATGGTGGGACTACCGACGGAAGGGGAGGAGGATATAGAGGCCCTTGTGGATCTCACCGTGAGGGTCAGGGAGAGGTTCAGGAAGGGGGAGGTCACCCTCAAGGTGGGTCCCTTCATACCGAAGCCATGGACACCCTTCCAGTGGCATCCCTACGAGAGGGTAGAGGTCCTCAGGGAGAGGATGGGCCTCATAAGGAAGGGCCTTAGGGGGGTGAAGGGGGTGAGGCTCAACCTCTACAGCCCTGAAAAGGGCTACATCCATGCCCTCCTTTCCCTTGGAGACAGGAGGGTGGGGAGGCTCATCGAGGAGGCCAGAGGTGGCAGGGGGATCAAAAGGGCATTGAGGCTTATGGACCCTTCCCCTGATCTCTATGTCTACAGAAAGAAGGGAAGGGATGAGGTCTTCCCCTGGGACATAATAGATCACGGCATAAGGAAGGAGTACCTCTACATGGAATACGAGAGGGCCCTCAGGGGCCTTACCACACCTCCCTGCGATGTGGGAAGATGCAGGCGGTGCGGGGTCTGTTAGAGCCTTGTCAGGACCCTTGCCATGAGACCCCTCCTCGATTCTATGGCGCCCTCAGGGCAGACCTCCTGACAGCAGAAGCACCTTATGCATCCGTCGTAGTCTATAACCACCTTTGAGCCCCTCACATCCATGGCCTTTGCAGGGCAGGTCTCAACGCAGAGCCTGCAGAGGGTGCAGATCTGGTGGTCGATCCAGGGATAGGGTGTGAGGGTGTTCCTCAACCTCCTCTTAAGCGATCCCGGAAGTCCCCATCCAACATCCATCATCCTTGGGGGGAATCGAAATCCCTCCTGCCTTTCCACCCTGTCTCCAATGACCCTTGCCTCCCTGAGGAGCCCCCTTTCCATGGCAATCCGGGTTGTGGGAAGGTCTTCCCTCCTTGCACCAAGGAGCTCAGTGATCACCCCATCCAGGGCAGGGCCATCAGGGGAGGCGAGGATGAGCCCCAGCCTCTTCGGATCACCGCTGCCAGGCCCGTTCCCCTCCATTGCCACGATCCCATCCACTATGTTGAGCCTTGGCCTGAGGATGAGGTATATGTCGAGGAGGAGGCCTGCAAAGGTGGATGGGTCCCTTCCGGCAGAAAGGTGCCACTGGACCTTCCTCTTCCCCACCACGCAGCCAAACATGTTCTTCACGGAGAGGGTGAGGAACATCTGGGCATGGGTCTTGAGCTTGGGCAGGTTTATTATCCCGTCCATGCTCAGGGCCTCCTTTGAGAGGGCGATGGACTTGAAGAGGCCCTTTCGGTTCATCACATCCACCGATTCCCTGAAGTCGATGAGCTTCACCCCGTACTTCCTGCACAGGGACAGTATCCCCGCCTTTTCAGCCACCTTCTCCAGCCTCCCCACTGCAGGGCTATCCCCTATGAAGGGGATGGCCCCTTCCTCCATGACGAGCCTTATGACGGCCTCCACCACGGATGGATGGGTTGTTACAGCCCTTTCTGGTTCCCTTGCGGAAAGGAGGTTTGGCTTGAGGAGGACCCTTTCGCCCCTCTTTACGAACCGGCCCATACCCCCGATGGGGTCCAGGGCCTCCCTGACCGCCCTGTAGACCTCATCCGGCTCGTAGCCTTTGCAGCGCTTTATGGAGACAGGGGAGGGCCCTTTATCCTTCAAGGCCGAATTCCTTCAGCTTCTCTGTGGCTATCCCTGCTTCTTCAGAGTCGGGGTAGAGCCTTCTCACCCTTTCAAGGAGGGACCTTGCTTTCTCCATCTCCTTCAGGTTGTAGAAGGATAGACCCTCTTTGAGGATGGCCGCTGGCACCTTGTCTGCCCCGGGATAGCGGGTTACAACCTTCTCGAACTCCTCTATGGCCTTCCTGAAGTCCCCCTGGGCGTAATAGATCTCCCCTATCCAGTACTGGGCGTTGTCGGCAAGGGCATCGTCAGGGTACAGATCCAGGAACCTCAAAAAGGACTTCCTTGCCCTTTCGAAGTCCCTTGCCCTGAGGTACCTCATGGCCTCGGAGTAAAGGAGGTCAGGGGAGGGAAGGACCTCTGGCTTCTTTGCCACCTCTTTCTTTTTCTTCTTCACTTGAGGGGGGGCCTTTTTCCCTTCGATTGGCTCAGGGGCCGAGATGAGGATGTCCACACGCCTTGCAAGGGCCTTGTTCGGGTTGAGGTCTATCCCTGCCTGGACGGATACGATCTTCCTTCCATCCACCCCCCTTGAGATGAGGTATTCCACCACATTCATGGCCCTCTGCCTTGCAACCCTGAGGGAACTCTTCGGTTCACCCGTTGTATCGCTCCACCCGTAGATCCTTGCCCGCGAGAGGCTGTTGGATCGGAGGATCTCAAAGGCCCTGGTCAGGGCCTCATCCTCCCTGGGTATGGTCGAGCCTGGGTCGAAGTAGGTGGAGAATATGGAGATGGGCACCTCCATGGCAAGGGTTGTAGGGGTGGATATCCTCCTTTCAAGCTCCTCTATGCGGAGGGTGAGGGACCTTACATCCTCCTGCCTCCTCTTCTCCAGTTCCTTTATCCCCTGGAGGGTGATGCCCTTTATGGAGGAAAGGGCCTTTGCATCTTCCTCCTTCTTCCTGTCGAGGTCCTCTGTCACCTTCTTCAGGGCCTGGGCAAGAAGGTCGATACGCCGATCAGCGTTGCCCTTCACCTCTTCCAGGGCCTCTCTCAGTGACTGGTTCTCCGCCTTCAGGGAGTCCACCTCCCTCAGGAGGAGGGCATTTGTCTCCTTTTGTTTCTTCTCCATCTCAAGGAGCATGGAGGTGATCTCCTTCTTCAGGGCGGATATGGCTGCCTTCCTCTCCTCCCTGTCCTTCTCTATGAGGAGGGCGATCTCTTCCTTCCTCTTTGATAGGGTCTCGTCGATGCGGTTGGTGAAGGCAAGGAGCTTTTCGTTGAGCTCCTTTCTGAGTGCCTTGAGGGTGGCGTTTGTCTTCTGCCTCAGGGCCTCTATCTCCTCCTGTCTCTTCATGCCCTCCTTCTTCAGCCCCTCTATCTCCCTTGAGTTCCCATCCATCTCCTTCCTTAACTCTGTCTCCATCCTTGCGATGGAGTTGTCGAACTGGGTGGTCAGGGAGGCTATGGAGAGGTCTATGGATTTCTTCATCTCCTCCCTGAGTGCCTCAAGGCTTGTGTCCGTGTCGGCCTTTACCTGGTTCAAGAGGTCCTCGAGCCTCTTCGTCTGAGCTTCGAGGTCCCTCATCGCCTTCTTGAGGGCCTTTATCTCTTCAACGAGTTTGCTGAAGGACAGGGGGATGCGCTGGAGTTCCCTTTCCGTCTCATCGATCCTGTCCCTGAGCTTTTCTATCTCCTTCCTGTTCCTATCCCACTGAAACTCGGCCCTTGAGACAGCAGGGAGGGAGAGGAAGAGGAGGATAAGGGCCACCCACACCTTCTTCATACTACACCCCTGACTTAGCGGGAATTACCTGAAAGGATCCTGAACTCGGCCCTCCTGTTCCTCCACCAGCACTCCTCGTTGTGCTCGTAGCAGACAGGCCTCTCCTCACCATAGCTTATGGTGGACAGTTCGGCATCCACACCCAGGGCCCTGAGGTACTGGAGGACGCTCCGTGCCCTCTTCTCGCCAAGGGCAAGGTTGTACTCGTTGGAGCCCCTCTCATCGGCATGGCCCTCTATGAGGACCTTCACATGGTTGTTTGCCTTGAGCCAGAGGGCATTCTCCCTGAGGACCCTCTTTGCATCCTCCCTGAGGGAGTACTTGTCAAAGTCGAAGTACACCGGCATGAGCCTGCCTTCCTTCTTTGCCATCTCCTCTATCTTCTTAAGGGTCTCCTTCTCCTCTTCGGTCAATCCCTCATAGCTCGGGCTCTTGAATCCCTCTTCGCCTTCCTCTATGGTCCTTTCCTCTCGGGCTTCTTCGCCTGTCCTTGCCACCTCCCCTCCTTCCTCTTCAAGGCCCTTCAGGGCCTCCTCTATCTCGGCACTCACACCCTCTTCGCCTATCTCCTCTTCCCTGCTTATGGCCCCTTCCTCACCGACAGGTTCTCCGGTACCCTCTATCGTTACCTCCTTGGAGGGCCACTCCACTGCGGCCCCTTCCCCTGCAGCCCCCATTTCCGACTCCTTCACTGCCTTCTTTGCACAGCCTCCGAAGATGAAGATGGAGAGGATAAAAAGGATGGTTATAACCGTCTTCTTCTGTGTCATCTATTTACCTCCTTTTTGTTTTTTACCTTGGTGACCACGCCGGGTCCATGCCCTCCGTGATCCTCTGGACCTCACCGCTTGGCTTGAGTATGTAGATGAAGGCCTTCCCGTCCCTGTCGGAGGAGAAGGCAATGTACCTGCCGTCGGGTGAGAAGGATGGATCCTCGTTGTTGCCAGGTCCGTAGGTCAGCCTCTCCTCGGCCCCTGTCTCGGGGTCTATGGCCCATATGTCGAATTTCCCCCGCTCCAGCCTGGTGAAGACGATCCTGTCGCCCTTTGGTGACCAGTCAGGTGAGGCGTTGAACCTCCCCTTGAAGGTGAGCCTCTTGAGACCGGTGCCATCGCTGTTTATAAGGTAGATGTGGGGGTTGCCGGCCCTGTCAGAGACGAAGGCGATCCTCTTTCCGTCCGGTGACCAGGCAGGGGAGACATCGATGGCATCGTTGTGGGTGAGACGGGTGAGCTTCCTGGTGCGCAGGTCTATGATGTATATCTCCGGGTTGCCTGCGATGCTCAGGGTGAGGGCGATCCTCTTCCCATCCGGCGACCACCTGGCGCCTATGTTTATGCCCGGGTAGTCTGTGACCTTTATCTCCTTCCCTGTGAGGATGTTCTTTATGTAGAAGGCCGGGTTCCCTCCCTTGAAGGATGTGTAGAGGATCCATCTTCCATCAGGGGACCACTGGGGTGAGAGGTTTATGGACCCGTTCCTCACAACGGCCCTCTTGTTGCTTCCATCGTAGTCGGATATGTATATCTCCTTGGCCTTTGATCTCACCCGGGTAAAGGCAAGTCTGGTCTGAAATATCCCCCTCTCACCGGTGAGGGCCTCCATCATCTCGTCTCCAAAACGGTGGGCTATCTTCCTCAGGGCCTTTCTATCTCCACAGTAGCGTCTTCCCACTATCAGCCGTTCCCTGTACACATCGTATAGCCTTGCTTCTATGAAGAGATCACCTCCTTCCTTGCATCTTTCACCCGGATCGAGCTGGATCATCCCCTTTACAAGGAGTTCACTGCCGATAACCCTCCAGTCGGAGAAGTCGAACTCACCTATCCTTATCCCCCTTTGCGGCTCTTCCACATAGGCCTTTTCAGGGATTATATCGAAAAGGCCTGTAAATTCAAGGTCAGAGATGAGTATGTTTCTGAAGGTCCTTCCCAGGGCAATCTCCTCTTCTGCTCCGGAAAGCCCCTTAACAGGTGCCAGGGCTATTGGGGTCTTCTTGATGGTGGGTGAGGTGATGTCTATGTAGACCCCTCTTGCAGGGGTGGCGAAAAGGGTGAAGATGGTAAGGAACAGGAGCAGCCTTTTCATCTTCTATTCTCCAGGGTAGAAGGTGAGGGTGATCTCCACCTCCCTTTTGAACCTTACAGGGAGTGGATCTGAAGCCTTTATGGCCTTTATGACCGATTCCTGAAAGGAGGGGTTTGCAGACTCCCTGATGGGTTTGATCTCAAGGATGCTGCCGAACCTCGAGACCCTTATGGTCACAACCGATCTCAGGGAGGCGTAGTCCCTCCTCATGGCCACAAACTTGTCAACCTTCCAGTTCTTCTGGATCTTCCCCCTTATGATGTCAGCGATACCGGCAAGGTCTGTCCCCTCTGTCGGGAGGCCCTCCTTCCCCCCTATCTCTATCTCGATGTCCTTTATCTCCAGGTCAGGAGCCCTTATATCCTCCTCCTTTTCAAGGGTCTTCCTTATCTCCTCCGTCCTTCCTTCCTCAAGCCTTGCGAAGGCACTCTCCAGCCGGGAGATGGTCTTCTCAGGGGAGACCCCTACTCCAACACCCTGGAGGGGTCTTCTATCAGGGACACTCCTCCTTTTAAGGGGTTTCACAGCCTTCTCCACCTCCCTTCCCCTGGAGAGGAGGGGATTTACCTTCTCCGAGATGGATTCCTTCCTCATCCCCTTTATGGCCGTATCAAAGGTCTTGCCGATCTCGGATATGATGGACCTTTCCACAGGTCGTGCAGGTGCTATCCTTTTTACTGCCGGCCTTTCTGCCTTTGCTTCAGGGTGGGCAGCCCTTTTTCTTGCCCTTGTTGCAGGCCTTGCCGCCTTCCTGCGGGAGACCCTGACCTCAGGCCTCTTCGCCCTGGAGGCCTTGCTCTTCCTTATTACCTTCCCTGGCTTTGATACCTTCCTTGCCTTCTTCTTTGCCGGTTTGCTCTTCCTGTGGACCTTCTCAACCCTCTTTCCTGCCTTCCTTCCCGTTCCCTTCTTCTCCACAGGGATGGTCACGATATCCACGGTGTAGACCTTCCCCTCCAGGAACCTGCCCGCTCTGCCGGTTGTGTAGGAGAGAAGGGCAAGGAGCAGGGCATGAACCATCACCGAAAGCAGGAGCATCTTACCAAAGTTTGGCTCCTGACCGGCAAAGAACAGATTCATAGCAGGCTTTTACTGGATTTCAGGAGGTTCGGTGAGCATCCCGACGCGCTGTATCCCGGCCTTCCTTATCTCTGCCATGGTCTTTGCAACAAACCCATAGGGAACCTTTTCATCGGCCTTTATGAGGACCATCTTTTCCCTCTTCCTCTCATAAATGGCCTTCAGCTTCTCACCCAGGGTTGAAAGGTCCATCCTGTTTTTGTTTATGAATACCTCTCCCTTCCTTGAGATGGTTACTATGATGGGTTCGTCCCTGGTCTTCAGGGAGATGGGATTTGCCTCCACCTTGGGCAGGTTCACATCGAAGCCCTCCTGGAGCATGGGGGCAGTGACCATGAAGATGATGAGGAGAACCAGCATCACATCCACAAGGGGGGTCACATTTATCTGGGAAAGGAAGGGATCGTCGTCTCTGTTGTGGATGGCCATATCAACCTACCGAAAAGCTCTCCCTTTTTCTCTGCCTCAGGTCCTTCAGTATGGTGAAGACCATCTCTTCAGCGAAGTCTTCCAGCTCCGAGGAGAGGCCCCTTACCTTGTTCAGGTAATAGTTGTAGGCTATTACAGCGGGGATGGCGGCGAAAAGGCCCATTGCGGTGGCAATGAGGGCCTCGGAGATACCAGGTGCCACAACGGCAAGGTTTGCACTACCCTTGTGGCCTATCTCCCTGAAGGAGTCCATTATGCCCCACACGGTTCCGAAGAGCCCTATGAAGGGGGTTGTATTCCCTGTGGTTGCCAGGAATGGTAAGGTCCTGGCCATGTTCTTTACCTCCTCCTTCACGACCTTTGAGGCCTTCTTGTGAAGGGTGTTTTTCAGGTGTGAAAAGGAGGAGGGGTTGTTGGACAGGAACTGTTCCATCTTCTGGGTCCTCTCGTAGATCTCGGTAAAGACCCTTGCAAAGGGGGTGCTGTATCTCTTCGAGGTCTGGTAGCACAGGGAGACATTGCCATGGTCGTTGATGAAGGAAAGGAAGGCCTTCGTATCCTTGGAGATGCGCTTGAAGTAGAGGAACTTGTGGAGTATGATGGCCCAGGAGAGAACAGAAAAGGAAAGCAGGATGAGCATCACAAACTGGACAACAGGTCCTGCCCCGAGGATCATATAAAGGAAGTTGTCTGACAGTTTCCTTACCCCCTGTTGGTGCAGTTGCTCCTGTAGATTTTAAATAAACTACCACCTGGGGATACAAAAGTCAACTCTTTTACACGGTATGCCGGCTATATAGGCCTTGACAGAGTTGGTCAGTTCTGTTAATTTTCTGCTGGAATCAGGGGATGCTGAGGCCGGGAAAGGGGAGACCCTTTCTTCTTTTTTGGTGCCCCAGTAAGGATCCGTCCGGCTCTCTTGAAATATTTGATCTTGCCATCTGAAATATTACCCTCAGGAGGACTGATATGAAAAAGAGATACCTTCTTGCACCCGGTCCAACGCCTGTTCCACCGGAAGTGCTGCTGAAGATGGCAGAGCCCATCATCCATCACAGGACACCGGAGTTCAGCCAGATCTTTGCCGAGGCAAAGGAGTGGTTGAAGGATGTCTTCCAGACCAGGGAGGATGTCCTTATACTGGCCTCTTCAGGGACAGGGGCGATGGAGGGGGCCGTATCCAACCTCTTCAATGAGGGCGACAAGGTTATAGTTGTGAATGGGGGTAAGTTCGGAGAGAGATGGGGTAAGATAAGCGAGGCCTTTGGCCTTGATGTGAAGTGGCTCAATGTGGAGTGGGGTAAGGCCGTTGAGGTGGAGGCTGTGAAGGAGCTTCTCGATAGGGAGGGGGATGTAAAGGGTGTTCTTGTGCAGGCAAGTGAGACCTCGACGACCGTGGCCCATCCGGTAAAGGAGCTGGCAGAGCTCACCAGGGACAGGGACTGTATCCTTGTGGTTGACGGCATAACAGGGGTGGGTGTCTTTCCCATCCCCATGGATGAGTGGGGTATCGATGTCCTTGTTGCAGGTTCTCAGAAGGCATTCATGCTTCCTCCTGGCCTTGCCTTTATAGCTCTGAGCAAGAAGGCATGGGCCTTTGCCGAGACCTCAAGGCTGCCCAGGTTCTACTTCGACCTGAAGAAGGAGAGGAAGTCCCTTGAGAAGCACACCACCGCCTATACCCCTGCTGTCTCCCTTATAATAGGGCTGAGGGAGGTCCTCCGCATGATGAGGGAGACCGGCCTTGAGAGGATCTACGAGAGGAATGCAAGGCTTGCAAGGGCAACGAGGGAGGCCATGAAGGCCCTTGGTCTCAGGCTCCTTGCCCCTGAGTCTCCAAGCAATGCAGCCACAGGGGTATGGCTGCCGGATGGGATAGATGGAGGGGCCTTCACAAAGGCCCTGAGGGATGAGTTCGGCGTGACGGTGGCCGGGGGGCAGGACCAGCTGAAGGGGAAGATATTCAGGATCTCCCACATGGGTTATATCGATACCTTTGACATAATAGTTGCCATCTCTGCCGTGGAGATGGGGCTCAAGAAGTTCGGCTACCCTGTGAGCCTCGGGGCAGGGGTGGCAAGGGCCCAGGAGATACTGCTGGAAGGATACGGGGTAAGGGTATAAAAGATCTGGTGGAGGTATCTTTATGAAGGTTCTTGTAACTGATGGGATCTCTCCCAGGGGGGCCGAGATACTGAAGGAGGCCCCTGGCATAGAGGCGGATATAAGGTCAAAGGTGGATCCCCAGGAACTCAAGTCCATTATAAAGGACTACCACGGCCTCATAGTGCGCAGTGCCACAAAGGTGACGGCAGAGGTGATAGAGGCTGGAGAGAACCTCAAGGTCATAGGCAGGGCAGGTATCGGGGTGGACAACATCGATGTCCCTGCTGCCACAAAGAGGGGGATAGTGGTGATGAACACCCCTGAGGGCAATATCATCACCACTGCGGAGCACACAATAGCCCTCCTTGTGTCCCTGGCACGCAAGGTCCCCCAGGCCGATGCGAGCATGAAGGCAGGGAAGTGGGAGAAGAAGCGCTTTCAGGGTGTGGAGCTCTACAACAAGACCCTTGGCATCGTCGGGGTGGGGAAGATAGGAAGCATCGTTGCCGACAGGGCCCTCGGGCTCAAGATGAAGGTGATCGCCTATGACCCCTATATCTCCGAAGAGGTGGCAAACAAGCTCGGCATAGAGCTTGTATCCCTTGATGAACTCCTTGCCACTTCCGACTTCATATCCATCCATGTCCCCCTTACACCTGAAACAAGGAACATGTTCAATGCCGATGTCTTTGCAAAGATGAAGAAAGGGGTGAGGATCATCAACTGCGCCAGAGGGGGCATCATAAACGAGAAGGACCTCTACGAGGCAATAAAGAAGGGTATAGTGGCAGGGGCAGCCCTCGATGTCTTTGAGAAGGAGCCACCAGGGGAGAACCCACTTCTTACCCTTGAGGAGGTGATAGCCACCCCCCATCTCGGGGCATCAACGGTAGAGGCTCAGGAAAAGGTGGGCATAGCCATCGCCCAGCAGGTGGTGGACTATCTGCTGAGGGGCATCATAAGGAACTCCATAAATGTGCCCTCCATATCACCAGAGGCCCTCTCCCTCATAGCGCCCTATATCACCCTTGCAGAGAAGCTCGGCAGCCTTCAGGCCCAGCTGTGCAGGGGTGCCATCGATGAGGTTGTCATCGAGTACAGCGGGGAGGTGGTGGAGCAGGATGTTACAACCATCACCGTTGCAGGGATCAAGGGCATACTCGATCACATCCTTGATGAGTATGTGAACTACGTGAATGCCCCCATCATTGCAAGGGAGAGGGGCATAAAGGTCATAGAGACGAAGACGGCAAAGCCCATAGACTTTGCAAGCAGCATAACATTGAAGGTGAAGAGCAAGGGAGAGGAGTCGGTGGTGGAGGGTGCCCTCTTCGGGAAGAACGATCCAAGGATAGTGAGGATAAACGAGTTCCTCCTTGATGCTGTGCCTGAGGGTTATATCCTGATACTCCAGAACGAGGATAAACCCGGTGTGATAGGGAATGTGGGAACCCTCCTTGGATCCTACAACATCAACATAGCAAGGGTACATCTCGGGAGGGAATCGGTTGGTGGAGAGGCCATGTCCCTCTGGAATATAGATACCCCACCTTCTCAGGAGGTTATGGATAAGCTCATGAAGCTGCCCCACATAATCTCTGCCAGGCTGGTCCATCTGTAACCCTTGATCCTGGTGTAGGGAATGGAACAGAGGGGATACGGAGAGAGGGGGATCCTCCCCCTGGGGATGAAGGACATCCTCATAGAGGGATCTATGGGGATGGATTATGCGGAAGGGGTCATAAGCGACATCTTCGAGAGGTGGGGCTACAGGCGTATAATCACTTCCCTGCTGGAATACGAGGATGTCCTGTCCCGCGGTATAGATGGGGAACTGAGGAAGGGGCTGCTCAAGTTCATAGAGCATCCAACCGGAAGGGTTGTCACCGTAAGGCCCGATATCACCCCCCAGGTTGCAAGGATCGTTGCCACAAGGCTCAAGGAGTGGCCAAAGCCTGTAAGGATATACTACAGCGAGAGTGTGGTGAGGAGCATAAGGGATCAGATCCCCCACCTGAGGGAGATCTTCCAGATAGGGGCGGAACTGGTCGGCATCGAGGGGCCTGAAGGCGATGCCGAGGTGGTTGCAATGGCGGTGGGTGCCCTTACAGGCCTTGGCATGAGGGAGTTCCACATAACCATAGGGCACGTGGGCTTTCTCAGGGGCGTGCTCGGTGGGCTGCCCATAGAGGAGGCGGATAAGCAGGCCCTTCTGCGGGCTATAAGGCTCAAGGACAGGAGCGGGATCATGGATGTCCTTTCCCCCCTCTCCATAAAGGAGGATTACAGGAGGCTCCTCCATGATCTTCCCCTCCTCTACGGAGGCAGGGAGGTGATAGAGGAGGGCCTCAAGGCCGTAAAGGGGCTTGAGCCTGCCGAAAAGGCCCTTCACAACCTCAGGGAGATATGGAGGCTTCTCGAGCTCTACGGGGTGAGTGGATATGTTACAGTGGACCTTGGAGAGGCCAGGGGGTTCCACTACTACACGGGCATGGTCCTGGAGGTCTTCCTTAAGGGCCTTGGCCGTGGTGTGGGAAGGGGCGGAAGGTATGATGGCCTCCTCGAAAGGTACGGATACGACTCACCTGCTGTTGGCTTTGCCTTTGATATGGAGGATATAGTGACAGGGGGGCTCGGGAGGAGAGCGGGGAGGATAGACTTCCTCATATCAGGGGATGAGAGGGAGGCCATAAGGGTGGCCGATTTCCTGAGGGAGATGGGTTTCAAGGTGGCAAGGGACTTAAAGGGTATGGACCGCGATGAGAGGATGGATTACTGCAGGAAAAACGGTGTCTCCTTTCTCCTTGACCTCCTTTCAGAAGGGCTGGTCAGGGTGGAGGAGGTGGATACAGGCAGGAAGGCCACCTGGAGGGTTGAGGACATCCTTTCAGGTAAGGTGGTCTTGAGTTCCTTGAAGAGGGGATAGATGGTTGTCGTAGTGGTAGGGGCCCAGTGGGGCGATGAGGGCAAGGGAAAGGTTGTGGACATACTCAGCGAGTATGCCGACTGCATCGTGAGGTATCAGGGGGGGAACAATGCAGGCCACACCGTTGTTATAGGGGAGGAGAAGATCATCCTCCACCTCCTACCAACGGGTATACTCCATCCAGGAAAGACTTGCGTCATAGCCAATGGCGTTGTGGTTGACCCTGAGGTCCTCCTTGAAGAGATAGAGACGGTGAGATCCAGGGGATACTTCAAGGAGGACACCCGGCTCCTTGTGAGCGACAGGGCCCATCTCATATTCCCCTACCACAGGAGGCTTGATGCCGTTAAGGAGAAGCTCAGGGGAAGCGGGAGGATAGGCACAACCGGAAGGGGGATAGGCCCTTCCTATGAGGACAAGATAGCAAGGTGTGGCATAAGGTGTGGTGACCTCTTGAGGGAGGAGATATTCAGGGCAAAGCTCAAGGCGAACCTCTCTGAGAAGAACCACTACTTTATCCACTTCATGAACGAGAAGGGCTACGAGTTCTACGAGATATACAACAGGTACATGGAACTCGGGGAAAGGCTCAAGGGCTACATAGGTGACACCTCAAGGTACCTCAATGATGCCATAAAGGCTGGCAAATCCGTGCTCTTCGAGGGTGCCCAGGGGACCCTGCTTGACATAGACCACGGCACCTATCCCTACGTGACCTCGAGCAACACCGTAAGCGGTGGTGTCTGCACCGGTGCAGGGATAGGGCCAACCATGATAGACAAGGTCATCGGCATATCAAAGGCCTATACCACAAGGGTAGGGGAGGGACCCTTCCCCACGGAGTTGAAGGGGGAGGAAGGAAGACGCCTCAGGGATGTTGGCCTTGAATACGGGGCAACTACCGGGAGGCCAAGAAGGTGTGGATGGCTGGACATAGTGGCCCTGAGGTATGCGGTGAGGGTAAACGGCCTTTCAGGTGTGGTGATAACCAAGCTCGATGTCCTTTCAGGGCTTGACAAGGTTTACATCTGCACGGCCTATGAGTACGAGGGGGAGAGGATAGAGGACTTCCCGGGTGACCTCCATATCCTCAACAACTGCACCCCTGTCTATGAAGAGATGGATGGCTGGAAGGATGACCTCTCCGGGGTTAGATCCTTTGATGACCTCCCCTCCAACGCAAGGAGGTACATAAGACGCATAGAGGAACTCATAGAGACAGAGGTGATAATGATCTCCTTCGGGGCAAGAAGGAGGGAGGCCCTGATACTCAAGAACCCCTTTGAGGGTTAAAAAATACTGGAAAATTTCCTCAGAAAATGGTAAATACAAAAAACTCTGTCAGAGCCGCTAGCTCATCCGGTAGAGCACCGGCCTTTTAAGCCGGGTGTGCCGGGTTCGAGTCCCGGGCGGCTCATTGCGTCCCCGTCGTCTAGCCTGGCCAAGGACACCAGTCTTTCAAGCTGGTAACACGGGTTCAAATCCCGTCGGGGACGCCAACCTCCCTGCTTATTATGTTCCATTCAAGCCTCACCCCTTCAAGTGCCACTCCAGGTGGGTCATGAAGATCAAGGAAGCCGAGTTCCTCTGCAGTGCCAGAGGGCTTTCCCAGTTTCCTGAGAGGCTCCCGGAGATCGCCTTTGCCGGAAGGTCGAATGTGGGGAAGTCCTCCCTCATAAACACCCTCCTCAACAGGAAGGGCCTTGCGAAGACGAGCTCCACCCCAGGGAAGACGAGGACCATAAACTTCTACCGCATCAACAGGGCCTTCTACATGGTGGACCTTCCGGGCTATGGCTTTGCAAAGGTGTCAAAGAAGGAGAGGATGGACTGGAAGGGACTGGTCGAGGGCTACTTCAACGGTGGAAGGGATATCAGGGGTGTCATCCTCGTGGTGGATATGAGGCGGGGCCTTGAAGAGGAGGAGTTCATGGTGGTGGAGTGGATGGAGTATCTCTCCATACCCCTGGCCATCGTGCTGACAAAGGCCGACAAGCTCTCCAGGAATGCCAGGGCAGAGCAGTTGAGGGAGGTGAGGTCCGCCTTAAGGGGGATCGACTGCGAGGTGATACCCTTCTCCTCCCTCACAAAGGAGGGGAGGAAGGAGGTGTGGCGGGTCAT